>JAASTO010000021.1 GCA_021767245.1 Balneolaceae bacterium | reverse complement strand
TTTTCTTTAAGGTAAGAGATGAATCTGACTCTATTCTCTCGTGGACATTTCGGAAAACATCCGACTTTTTTAATTGCTCTCTAATGAAGGAAATGCTCATTTAGGCGTGCAGGTAACTTTATAGGTTTCTTTGAAACTACAAAGATAAAACGAATGCAATTAGGATGTAATCTTAATTATTTAAGACGACGATCGAATAGAGTAAAGTACAATGCCTCTTAATCGAGTGGAGTGATAGTCTGTGTAATGGTAACTTTGATCAGGAATGAAAGTCCGAAAAGGATTAGAGAGATACTCAGGTAAAGAGAATATTTATCTTCATAATCGGTGTAGATCAACTCTTCAACTTCGGTTTTCTCGAGCTCATCAATTTCAGCATACACACTTTCCAGTTGTTCACTGTCTGTGGCACGGAAATAACGTCCACCCGTCAATTCTGCTACCTGTGTCAGCATTTCCTCATCAATGTTTACCTGTACATTTTGATAACGCTGACCAAAGATAGGATCCTGAATAGGATATGGAGCGGTGCCTCTGGTTCCTGCACCAATGGTATAGATCTTTATATTGTAGGTTAATGCCAGGTCAGCCGCGGTTACCGGGTCGATCTCACCGGCGTTATTCTGACCATCAGTAAGCAGAATGATAACTTTGCTTTCAGCCGGGCTTTCTTTCATCCGGTTCACAGCAGTGGCTATACCCATACCAATGGCGGTTCCATCCTGAATAACCCCCATTTCCAGATCATCAATAAGTTGCTTAAGAAGGCGGTAATCGAGGGTAGGAGGAACTACGGTAAAGCTTTTCATGGCAAAAGTAACCAGGCCAATACGGTCGGTTTCACGTTTATCCACAAAGTCTTTGGCTACCTGTCGGGCGGCTTCAAAACGGTTGGGTTTGAGGTCTTCTGCCAGCATGGAGGTCGACATATCCAGAACCATTACAATATCGATTCCTTCGGCATTTCGTTCTACTGTGGTCAGACGCTCCTGAGGTCGAGCCAGTGCAATGATCAAAAATACCAATCCAGCCCAGACCAACATAGCTTGCAGCCAGTGAATATGAGACTTCCAGTTTCCGGGAAGGTCATTCATCAGGTCAAGAGAAGAAAAGGATAGGGAAGCCTGCCTGCCCGTAAAAAAGCGATATATGTATAAACCGACTAAAACAGGGACAATAATGAGTGCCCAAAACCAATAGGGATCAGCAAATTCCATTACTTTGTGCCTCCGTTTTCTGATTCAACTTCTTCCGAAACAGATAGATATTTTTCATCATATTCTGCCTTGAGTCTGCCGATGCGTGAGGCATCAGTCAATTTAGCCCGTTCCAGAAATTCCATGGCTTCATCGTAGGTTTTCCAGGCATCCTCAAGGGTTGGTGTGAATTTAGCAAATTTTACAAGATCAGCTTTGCGTAGTACATTTCGCGTTTTATCAGCAAGGGTATCATCTACTCCGTAAGCATCCAAATACCGGATCAGTTCACTGGAAGTGGATTCAAGGGCCGGGATCTTATATAATACTTCAAAATAAGTTCTGAGTGCATCACCGATCTGACTGTAGAATAACTTGTAATCTTTAGTCTGTTCCACTTTTGTATCCTTTTTGATACGAAGCAGATCTTTTTCGAGTTCTTTGATCGGATCATAAAACTCAGGGATCGAAGGCTTTTCAGGCTTTGTCTCTTCCTTTGTGTGATCCCTGAATTTAAACCACCATAGCAGAAATCCGGCTAAGGCGATTAATGCAAGGAGCCATGGCCACCAGGGAAGGGGAAATTGATAAATTGGTTTCATGGGTTTGAGGGTTGTATCGCCCTCAGCAACAATGGTTTTAAAAAAGATAGTGACCGGATCGGTGAGTAGTGTAGTGGTATCAGATTCACTGAATACAAAAACCGGAAGAGGTGGGATCTGCAGATCTTCATTCCCAAAATACTGAAGCTCGTAGATCAGGCTGTCAGAAAACTCAGATAGTTTAAACTGCTTTCTGTTTAAAACTTCAACTGTAGGGGGAAATGAGTTAGTATCCGGAAACTGAACATTGGAGTATTCCTGATCTAACTGAAGCAGCAGCGAATAACTGAATGTGTCCCCAATTCGGATAGAATCTGAATCAACCTGTGTATTAACAGACTGAGCCTGAATGTGTCCTGAAAATATTATGGATAGTGCAAGGAACAGAATGGGTGCACATCGGTTTAACAGGAGTTTTTTCATTTAAGGTGTTAACGACTGATTTAAGATTAACGCGGGTTGAAAATATCACTTTGAGATGTAAATATTTCACAAAACTAAAAGGTTATATCTGTTTATGAAAGTAGCCTGATAATTCTTATTATTTTCTGCAATACACAAAAGAAATCTACAGCAAACGTTGAAGGAAAAGATCAAGTCTAAGTGGGGAATCAGTGCGTTAACACTAATTTTAGTGGTTAGCTCTGTGTGGCTCCTTAATTTTACAGGGAACGATACCCCTCGGGAATTTACTATTACCGAACAGAATGTTATTGAGATCAAAGAAGAAGTACAGCTCGATTCTTATGGTTTCAATGTGATCGATACTCAGATCGAAGAGGGTAGAGTAAAGCGGAACCAAAGTTTATATCTGATCTTGCGTGATCTTGATGTATCCCCTCAAACGATCTATGAGATCAATAAAAAATCGAAAGGGGTTTTTCAAAGTAACAGGGTTAATCCCGGTCAACGGTACATTGTTTACAAAGATTCAGATACTTCAAAACCCTATCGTTTAATTCTGCATGACAATGCCTTGGATTACGTAACCTTTGAATGGGGAGATGAAATTAAGGTCACAACCGGGCAGAAAGAGGTGACAAAAGAGATCAATATAGCGTCTGGAGTAATTACCTCTTCTTTATATGAATCACTTGTTGAAAAGGGGAACAACATTCTTATTGCAAACAGGCTTAGTGAGATTTTTGCCTGGCAGATCGATTTCTTTCGTTTATATCCCGGTGATAACTATAAGCTGATCTACGAGAAGCAATATGTGGATGGTAAGCCTTATGGAATTGGTGATATTCTTGCAGCTGAATTTGAGCATGATGGAAGAACGTACGATGCGTACTATTTTCAGGGCGATAAAAGCATGGGATTCTTTGATAGTGAAGGTAATGGGGTTCAGAAAGCCTTACTCAAGGCTCCCTTTAAATTTTCTCAAAGGATCAGTTCATCGTTTAACCGAAACCGGTTTCACCCGGTATTAAAGAGACGAATGCCTCACAACGGAGTTGATTATGCAGCTCCAATTGGAACTCCTGTATTATCGGTTGGGGATGGAGAAGTCATTGAAGCCCAATACCGGGGTGCAAACGGAAATATTGTTAAGATCCGCCATAATGGAACCTATACGACCGCCTATCTTCATCTGAATGGATTTGCCAGGGGAATCACCCCGGGCACTAGAGTTCGGCAAGGGGAAGTTATCGGCTACGTAGGCAAAACGGGCCGGGTAACGGGTGTTCACTTGCATTACATGATCTATAAGAATGGTCAGCCCGTAAATCCGTTGAATATTGATCTTCCTCCATCAAAATCGATCGACGCATCTGAAAGAAGTCAGTTTGAAAAAATGGTCGAAGATCTAAAAAGAAAGATGGAAAATGATAGGGTAGAAAGTGTAGCGTCCGTAATTAAGGAAGAATAACGGGTTATATAATTCAGGCGAAACAACCTTAGTAGCGGCTGCCACGTCGCTGGAAGAAATTCATCAGGGGTTTGACGTACGACTCATTAGTTTTTACCTCAACGGCATCGATCTTCATTTTAAGCATCATTTCCTGTAAATAGGCTTTTTGCTTCATACGTTTGATCTTATAGGCCTTTCTTACCTTAGAGCTTGAAGTATCTATGATCTTTTCAGCTCCAGTCTCAGCATCTCTCATTTTCACCAAACCAAGATCTGGCAGTTCATCCTCAAACTGATCATTAATAATAATACTCACCAGGTCATGCTTTTGGTTGGTGATGCGTAGCTGTTTGTCAAAATCCTTGTCCTGAAAATCGGATGCAAGAACCACAATGGCTCTTCTGTCCAGTAACCGGTTGATGTATGATAGCCCTTCAGCAATATCAGTGCCTTTACCGGTTGGTTTGGTAGTGTACATTTCTCGGATGAGCCGGAGTACATGGGTTCGGCCTTTTTTGGGGGGAACCACTTTTTCAATATGATCACTGAAAAGAACTAACCCTACTTTATCGCTGTTTTTGATAGCGCTGAAAGCCAGTACTGCACAGATCTCAATAGCAAGATCCATTTTACTTTGTTCGTGGGTTCCAAACGTTCCACTTTGTGATATATCGATGCAGAGCATCAGGGTCTGTTCCCGCTCTTCTTCAAATATCTTAATGAAAGGATCACCTGTACGGGCAGTCACATTCCAGTCGATCTGCCTGATGTCATCCCCGTAGGTATAAGCACGCACCTCAGAAAATTCCATTCCCCGTCCTTTAAAAGCTGACTGGTATTCACCTCCAAATAGAGAATTAACAATTCCCTTGGTTTGGATTTCAAGCTTCCGGATTTTTTTGAGGATTTCCTTTGGAATCATAACGTCTGTTTTTAACTGAACCGAAGATAATAAACGGTAGCTTTAATAGAGAATCATAAAAAGTAAAAAAATCTACCATCGGTCTGCCTGCTATAGTCCGTCTGACCGATGGTTGGATTCTCGTTACTACACACTGCCGTGGAACATGGAAAGTATTTCGGTCACAAGAACCTCCGAGCGTCCAGCGGTCCTCGGAGCGTTCGGTGTCGGCCTAAGTCCCGTAACGCTTGAAGGACCTTCGGACACTTCAAGGTTACTCTATTTTACCCTTAGTTTGATCAAGTCTGAGCGTGTTTGATCTACCTCACGGTCTGATGGCTCCAATCCCATCTGACCGATTGGTGGATTAACCTCGTTACGGTGCTCTGCTCAGTAGTGCCCCACTGAGGCTCTGCCTCAAATAAGTAAACAGCCGGCACCAATAGGGGCCGAATTACAAAGCCAATCTGAGGCAGAGCTTCACATTATATTCCGCAGCGGAGTGGCGGAACCAGTACTATACTATTAATCAAAAGATCACAGATCCATCTCAATATCTGTGTATTCGTAGTGTTTGCGTTCAAAGAGCGGATAAAGCAGAAATAGCAACAAGGTTATTACACCGATCCAGTACATGCCCCAGGCATAGCTCATGTGATCGGTCAAAATACCTTTCATAGTAAACAGGTTGTAGAAGTCATGAGATGATTTTGGGAGATTACCAATAAGTGGCATTCTTCGGGCCATGGCATCGGCAGCATAAGCTGAGGATTCGATCCATGCGAAGGCCGTTAGTAAAAGTCCAATTTGTGCCGTCAGGTCCTGCCGTTTCCACCAACCGAATACAAAAATAGTGAAGGGCAGAAGTATCTCAAATAAGGTTCCTCCCAAAATGGTAATAAACCTAGACCCTGTGAACCCAAAAAAAGTGTGACCTGCTTCATGAACGATCAGTAAAAAATTATCGATAAAAAAGAAAAAGGGAGTCAGGAAGAAAGGATAAGGGTAGATCCATGCAAAAGAGATCTCCCATTTTAATGCCATCCAGTATTGCTCAGCCAGAACCCAGCAAAATGGAATACAAACCACTGAGAACCACCATTTTTTGATGTGTGGCAGGGATTTATCCAGGATATTTTCCAGATTGAAGCTTTTCACTGCAGGAAGTTTTAATTCGGTGTTATCATGCTCTTATAAATCAAAGTATATGGGTCACTTATTGACCAATGCGTTATAGGTTTTTTTCCCTTTCACAAAATACTGCCACACGATACTGGAAGATGACATGGTTGCCGGTTCACCGGATTCAATTTGTTTAGACCTGAGGGATTTCCTTTTTTTATGCATCAGGGGTATTTTGATAACGAAATGAACATGGGCTCTAAGCACGGCCATCCATTCCTTGGGTTTGCCTTCTAAAAAAGCTTTCCATGCAGCAATTGCGTCCAGTATGATCCGGACAGGTATACGCATCAACAAGCTTGAAGTGGAATAGTTTTTCCATAGCATGAACAGGCTGTTTCGGAAATTATAATATACTTTACGAGGTGAATCCATTGGTAACGACCCGCCTCCTAAATGATAAACAATGCTTTCAGGAGTAAAACCGATCTTGTATCCCTGATTTTGAAGTCTCCAGCAGAGGTCGATCTCTTCCATATGAAATTCAAAATCCTCGTCAAAAGCGCCGATGTCTGTAAAAAGATCTTTTCGAACAGCCAGTGCGGCTCCGCTCGCCCAAAAAATATCCGCCTCAAGATCATATTGTCCGTCATCTTTTTCTATCGTATCAAATACTCTTCCACGGCAAAATGGATACCCAAACTTGTCGATAAATCCGCCGGCAGCACCGGCATATTCAAAGTGATCTTTCTTATTGTAGTCTCTTAATTTGGGTTGAACGGCTGCCGTATTTTCAGCCTGAAAGGCAGAATTGAGTCCGTAAAGCCACTTTTTATCCACCTCAACATCATTATTTAGAAACAAGAGGATTTCTTTGGATGCAAATGGAACAGCTCTGTTATTTCCGCCACAATAGCCGTAATTTCGATCGAAGGACGCAATTTTTACATCAGGATAGTTGGACCTTATCCATTCTTTTGAACCGTCATCAGAGGCATTATCAGCAATGATGATCTCAAAATCAGGATAATCAGTTTCAACCACGGACGGCAAAAATCTTTTGAGATGATCAAGAGCATTCCAGGTAACTATAATGATACTGAAGCCTTTCAATGAATGAATGTAATTTTGTGAATGTTAAGATTAATGATCTGAAGCCATCTTATTGAACCGGCCGGATGAACAAACGTCAGATGATACAAAAAGTATGATCAAAATAGGGCTTATATCTGATACGCATAGTTATTTAGATCCTCAGGTTTTGGATTTCTTTGAGGGATGTGATGAAATATGGCATGCCGGTGATTTTGGCAATATTCAGATCGCTGAACAATTGAGAAAGATAGCCCCTGTGATCGGTGTATATGGTAACATTGATGGGGAAGATATCAGGCAGGAATTTCCATTGCATCAACGCTTTGAAAGGGAAGGTCTGAATATCTGGATCACACACATCGGTGGGGTGCCCGGACGATATTGCTTACCTATCAGGCAGGAACTTGAAAGCGACCCGCCGGAGCTATTCATTTGCGGGCACTCTCACATACTACGGATATCGAGAGATCAGGATCTTGAAAACATGTTGTACATGAACCCCGGTGCAGCCGGGAAACAAGGGTTTCAGTCGCACCGTACCATCATTCGCTTTCAAATCGATGACGGTAAGATCCACAATGTTGAGGTTATCAATTTAGATATTGAGGAAGAAGAAGCCGCAGAGTAAGCTTTTTCAAGCGATATCAAATCTTTTCGAAGCGCTCAATTAAAGTTAAAGCATTGAAAGCTGATTGAATTACCAGTGGAATTCCACCCCCTGGGTGAGTAGATCCGCCCACCATGTACAGTTTTTCAATATCTCTTGATTTGTTTCTCGGCCGCAGGAAAGCTGAAAACAGATTATTGGAGGATGTGCCGTATATAGATCCCTTATTTGAGAGATATTTTTCGGAAAAATCAACCGGTGTTAAGTGCGAACGATACACAATATGGTTTGATAATGAATCTAAACCACGTTTTTGTAATTCCTTTATGATCATATCACCGTATGAGGTGCTATTCTTATCCCAGTCGTAGTGTTCATTCAGGTAGGGGGCATTTACCAGTATAAAAAGATTACTGCCACCATCGGGTGCATGAGTAGGATCTGAATACGAAGTATTGGCAACATATATCGTGGGATCGTCCGGCATCACCTTGTCTTTGAATATCTGTTCGAATTCGTATTCATAATTTTCTGTGAAAAATATATTATGATGAACAAGCTGTTCATATGTCTTATCCAAACCAAGTAACAGTACATAACCGGAACAAGATGGTTCAATGGATTCCGCTTTTATCTTTTTTGATGGTTTTATAGAGTGATCAGGAATCAGATTCGTGATGGTTTCAGTAGCATCACTGTTTGATATGATCAATTCAGCTTTAACAGTTTCACCATTATTTAAGATGAGACCCTGAGCCTCACCATCTTTTATGACCAATGACTGAATAGGATGTTCGAAATGAAAATTGACACCCATAGATAGGGCTAGATCATACAGGCTTTTAGCAACCTGATTCATGCCGCCTTTTACATAAAAACCACCTTGATTCAGTTCAACATGGGGAATAACATTTAAGGTAGCCGGTGCCTGAAAAGGAGAGGAGCCATTGTACGTAGTGAAGCGTTTAAAGAACTTTCGCATATACTCAGATCTGAACTCCTGATCCACTTTCTTAGCAACTGTACTAAAGGCATCAATGCCAAAGAAGCTCAGAATATCGAGTTGTTTGAGGTCTTTAAACCCATAAAGTGGGTTAAAGATGAATGCGTCTTTAGTTTTTTCATATAACTCAGCGGCATGATCCAGGAACTTAGGATAAGCGTCAGCATCTTCAGCTGAGAAAGATCGAATTTCTTCAACAGAATCTTGCCTGTTCTCAAAGTTGTTAAATACGGTTCCATCCTGATAAAAATATCGGCATATAGGATTTAAGGGGACAAACTCCAGATGATCCTGAAGATCCTCTCCACATACTTTATAGAGTTTCTCAAGCAAAAAGGGCATGGTCAACAAGCTGGGGCCGGTATCAAACCTGAATCCTCCAGCTCTGATCTCATTCATTTTACCGCCTACCTCTTCATTCTTCTCAAATATGGTTACATCATGACCTTTTGAAGCTAATAAACATGAAACCGAGAGGCCGCCTAACCCTGCTCCAACAACTGCAATTTTCATGTAACAGGTAGATTTATGGTTGAATCTTATTGTCGATGGACCTTAGTGTATCTCGTATATCTTTGAGCAGGTCTGAAGTGCTTTCTAACGGAACGTCAGAGGAAGTCATTTCTGTGACTTTATCTCGTTGCTCAAATACCATGTTGCGGAATTCTACCGCATCAACTATTCCTATAAGGGATAGGTCTGCCGTATTTTGACCGGTATTTCCGGCTGTCTCAATTCTGAGAATACTTAATCCAAAGTACTTTAGCAGTGGCCCCTCCTTAAAAGTGAGGTCCTGAATTTTATCTAAGGGTATGGTTCGTTCGGTTTGAAATATGTAACCTTTTTTAAAGCGCAGTGAGCGAGTGGTTAGTTCACACTCTAAACGCTCAAAATATCGGTTTAGATAGATGTTACCCAGTATTAACCAAAGTGGAAGCAAAGGGATTAACACAACGGAAATAACCAATACCAGGGATGCGTACCAAAGTACATACGATTTAATGCGTGGATTAAATTCTGCCTTATGAATCACGGCGGCTTTTGAGGTCATTGATCAGATTTTTTTATGATGTCTGTTAATGATCAGGATACCACCAAATATACACAAGCTGGTGTCTTAATCACTTTGAATTTCTTCTTTTGGGATGAAATCCATTGCCAGGGAGTTCATACAATATCGCAGCCCGGTTGGTTGTGGCCCATCATCAAAAACATGCCCCAGGTGACTTCCGCAGTTAGAACAAACGATCTCAGTTCGGGTCATGAACCAGCTGTTATCTTCTCGCTCACCGACCAAAGAGTCAGCTAAGGGTTGCCAGAAACTTGGCCAGCCCGAACCACTTTCATACTTATGTTCAGAGCTGTAAAGTTTCTGACCACAGGCTCCACATACGTAAATACCTTCGCGTTTATTACTGTTGTATTCATTTACGAAAGGAAGTTCGGTTCCTCGATCCCTGAGTATACGATATTCTTTATCGGTCAATATTTCTTTCCATTCAGCTTCTGTTTTTTGAAGAGGGTAGTTCTCATCCGGCATAGTGTCTGTTTGAGCGATATTCATAGCGCTATTTGAATTCTCAGCAACTACAACTTCATCTTGCTGGTTATTTAAAAAATAAAATCCAACTGCAAGCAGGATAGCAGATAGAAAGGCTAATAATTTTAGCTTCATTTCAATGGTATATAGGTTAGAATTCTTTCAGCTCCCAACCTAACAGTAAAAGCCTACGAATAGTTTATTCTATGAATTGCTTAATAAAAATTACCAATCAATGTCCCAGTTATTGAATTCATCTTTGAAACGTTTTGGAGCCTCCTGTTTGAATAGCCGGATACCGGCAGTAAATCCAACCCAGAATCGATATTGTCTGCCTTTGCGTTCGGGTGACCACAGGCTGTACCAGGTGTACTCGTTGGCATTATTAATTCTGGTGACCTGTGCGTTGAATGACGGCCCACCATATATTGAAAGACCGTTAGCCAGTCTTTTACCCAGCAGAAATTTATAGGAATAAATAAGGTTGAGATCTTCTCTCCATTCATCTTCAAAATGATGCAAAACTGAAAATTCCTGATTAACAAACACGGTTTCGTTTTTCCAGTTCTCAAAAGAATCAGTAACGTTTTTCTCAAGACCTATAGCCAGTCCCACCCTGTAAACATCTCGGTTTAACAGAGGATTATATCCAAAGATGGCTGAGTTGTACACTCTGTGTGTCCCAAGGGTTAGTCCAAGGTCGGTAAACCCGCCATCAGAAAATCGCACATCGATGTTTTTACGACCGTTTCCATAATAGCTGATAAAACCGATGGGGACACCTTCAAATTCTTTGGCATAGTTGATCAAACCAATCTGTAATCCGGTTGCTTGTTGAGATGCGTTTAAAAAACCGGCAAATTGTAGCCCTTCCATTTCACGGGCAATATTGGCAGCTCCTGAAATAGCAGCTCCCTCAAGTTCCCGGGCATAATTCAATCCACCTGTCACCAGTAAACCACTTGCAGAGCTTTTTGCTAAGTTAAATGCGGCTGATACCATTAATCCCTCAATATTCCCAAGTGCTGTGTTACCCACACCGGAGACCTGTAAACCGGAGGCATTAGCACCTGCAAAGTTCAATACTCCGGTAACTTGCAGTCCCTCGATATCTTGTTTCGCAACGTTAGTAATACCGGATAGCTGAAGCCCGGATATATCACCATAAGAGGCATTGAATAATCCTGAACCCTGTAAGCCTTCAATATTTCCTTTGGCAATGTTAGAAACCCCGGAAAGTTGAATGCCACCGGTATTTTCTCCGGAAATGTTTGCCAATCCTGCAAGTTGAATTCCCTCCAGTTCACCTGATGCAAAATTTGTTATACCTGCAAGCTGAACACCAGACATATCTCGGCCTGAAAAGTTACCGATACCGGCAAGGTTGATTCCTGATAAATTACCTTTTGAGATGTTCCCTAATCCGGCCAGTTGAAAACCCGATGCGTAATGTTTATTGTAGTTGATCAAGCCCCCTATCTCACCACCATCCAAACCGCCATGATAACCACCAAGAATATTGATGGAATACCTGGCTGTATAATTAGGTGCGTCTACTCCGTTTGTACTAAGGGGAGGGAAGAGGGTAACCCTCCACTTTCTGTATTCTAAGTCGTTTTGTTGTTTATCTTGAGCCGACGTCACAGCCGGATTTAAAACCATTACTGCGACAATCAGAAAGATTGATGGAAGAAACTTGTTCATAACCTGAATTAAAATTGTTTTGAAATTCAGGGTTCCATACGAACTTGAGCCAAAAAGGTTGTAAAAATTACCCGGATTTTTGGATCTGTTTTGATCAGACCAATGGATCTTTCAACTCTGGGAATTCGTCGTTAAGTACATCATTCCAGTTTTGCACTTCATCTACGGTTGATAGCAGGTTCTCAATGTCACCTTCAAGATCAATTCTCTCAATTTTGTCTCCCTGAACGATCTGATTTACGACAGCCATATCGTCATCAGACATAACTTCACCAAACACAGCATGTCGACCATCTAACCAGGGGGTTTCAACATGAGTAATAAAGAACTGACTGCCATTGGTATTTGGCCCGGCATTGGCCATGGATAATTTTCCGGGTTCATTATGGATCAAGCTCTCATTAAATTCATCCTCAAAACGGTAACCCGGTCCACCTCGGCCATCACCGTTAGGGCATCCGCCTTGTATCATAAAGTCGTTGATCACACGGTGAAAAAACAAGTTATCATAAAATCCACGTGAAGCTAAATTGACAAAATTAGCTACCGTCTTTGGGGCTTTGTCAGGAAACAGTTTTATGTTGATGTTCCCTTTATTTGTGTGAAATGTACAGCTAATATCCATGATCTGTTTTAATGAAATGAAAGAGTTAAAAATAGGAAATTTGAGTCGAGCCCGGGGTTTTCCGATCCGGTCTGAGCATTGGAAATATGGTGGAATTTATAGCCCAATGACAGGTCAGAAAAAGAATTTAATGTAAAAATATTACCAACAGTTATATCAAAAGTGAAATTAAGCTTTCTGCCTTTGTCAGTCGGGAAATATTCGTCCATTAATATAATACCACCGGTAGTTTGAGTAAAAGGGGTTATCCATTTTGAATGATATTTTTTAACTAAAAATCCGGCAGGGGAGAAACCAAACCCGTTGCTTGTAGTGCGTCGGTCGTTAGCGTCTCGCTTAGGATAGTCAAAATGCAGATACGGAATGATTCCGGCTGAATACCATAGGGAAAAACCATTATTCAACTCTTTGATATATTTTTGAAATCCAATTCTCAATATCTGAGTCTGTGAATTTCTTGTTTTACCCAGAAATCTTACAGATTGAGCTGAATAACCACCCCAAAAGGTATACCTGTTATCAAAATGTTCAGTAACGACCGAGTTTTTATCCTGAGCAACAGCATTTGAAGGTGATATCGAAATGAAGGTAAAGACTATTATAAAAATTAAAACAAAACTTAACCGACTAAAGTACTTCAAGGAATAAATCAGGATTTTGTTTTATTGGTCTTTAAAAAGCTGATCACTGAAACGATCCATATGACTATCCACGCACCACTCAGATAGAGGTTATCAGCATAGTAAAATATTCCAACGGTTAGTCCATATATAATATGATAGAAAATAGGAGGGGCTGAAGTTTTGTTTGCCTTACTGTTAAGGGTAGGCATTACAAAGGTGAGCAGCTTACTGATCAGTAGTAATGCTGTATATACCCAAATAACGATATTCAGTACATCGTTGGGGTAAACCGCATATAATGCGATAATAAGAAGAACTACAACGTCGAGATAGGCGTCTTTAAGCCATTTCATTAAATTTAATCTACCTGATCTTGTATAGGGTTAAGTGATACAACTTCCTTGGCATGAAGGCCTTTATCTCCTTCATCCAATAGGAACTCTACTTCTTCACCCCGTCGTAATTTCTTAAATCCATCAGCCTGAATTTCAGAGTAATGAACAAAGGCATCTTCCCCTGTGTCAGTACTGATAAACCCGTAACCTTTAGTGTTGTGGAACCATTTCACCGTACCCTTTTGCTTGTCTGACATATAACCCAAAATTAATTAACGTTAGAATCAGAGATAACTAACTAAAGTTTCCCATAACAAGAACTAAAATAATTTTTGGGAATATTACAATCAACAGTTACCTATAAATACTTTCTGTTATCGGATTCTGAGTTCTTCGATCCATATTGCCATTCCTTTAGAGTTTCTGGTAGCTGTCAGGTCAGTCTCTGTTGTGAATAGCTTTTCATCTTCTGTTTCAAGATCAACCAGTAAACCCTTCACATAGATAATATGTCCATCACGCAGGGTTTTAACTTTTTCACTGATTTCTGATGTAGAAGGTATGAGGTGCCACAGGTCACTTTCACCATATATGGTATTCAAAGGAAGTGGGGGCCGAGTGAGATCCAGGTTGAATGAACGGTCTTTCAGAGAGTAAAATACGTAATCGAGGTTTCGCTCATCTGAAAGTTGATTCCAGCCCACCATAGCATCGGTTGGCGTATATTTAGTCAGGTTGTCAAAGAAATATCGTTTTCTTTTGATGACCAGAACTTCACCTTCAATAACTTTCTTTGGTGAAACTTTTGCCCCTTTAAAAGTAAACGGTTCCTGCCAGGTTAGCCCTTCAATTTCTGGGGCTTCTTTAACCATAACTCCCGGACCGCGGTCTACAGGAAATGTAGAGTAAACAATATAACTGGCTGCTACAAAAACGCAGAATACTAAATACTTGACCATAACAATCACCTTTTTTGTTTTTCTTACAAGAGGCAAAAGGACCCAATGCGTTACAGATTTATTACAAGCTTATAATGTTTGAGCAGAGCATTGTTCCTGATAAAAAACAATCAACTGATTGTTTTTTTAGTGAATTAATTATGCAAATACGTTTTGTTATTTACTTGCAGGAAACCTTATCTTTGTAGTCTTCAAAAAAGCCAAAGTGGCGGAATTGGTAGACGCGCGCGACTCAAAATCGCGTTCCTCCGGGAGTGTGGGTTCGAGTCCCACCTTTGGTACTAATGAAGACTACTTAATATCTTTTAATGTATTGAGTAGTAATGATTTAGCCTGATTGTAAAATCATCGTTGGTGAAACTATGGTAAAACAATCGGGCTTTTTTATGCCTTTTAGTATCATTTCTTGATGCTGAATGATGACTATAAATCGGGGTATCAAATTGAGTAATTATTCTGCTTCACTCTCACATACTACAAAAAATAATTCTCTCAAAGGTATGCGTTCCTGTGCGTGAAGTTTTGCCCTATCAAATTTTAATAAAGCACTTAATACGGCATTCCTGATAAAATAGTGATAAGCATAAAAAAACCGCCTTCATATTTTCCATGTAAGCGGTCATCTCGAATTGAGTAAGGGTAAGGTATTAAGCTAAATCGGGGTTTATAGCTCTTCAGGTGCTTCACCTTTGCTATTCACAATATCCACAATAAGTATATCCATATCCTGAAGATCATTCTCAATAATGAATTGGTGAAGGTCATTCCTGCTATTCAGATAAATAGTTTCATGTTTAGCATGTGATAACTTCACTTTTCCATCTACTGCAATCATTGCAACCCATGCTGAAGGTCGTTCTCTTTTTGGTGCGTGTAATGCTTCGAGTTTCTCAAGTCTATTATTTATGCTCATTGCTCATTCCTTTTTTAGCGTAATCATATCTAATTCCTGTCAACTCTTCCAAATCGGTTCGATCTTCTTCAACCCATTTATGTATTGGGATATTAATATCCTTAGGGGGTTCACCTTCGAGCTTCTCAAGTCTTTTATCAATTGAAGTCATCCTACTTTCCTCAAGTTTTGACGTTCTTCGAGAGCTTCAATTCTCTCTATTATTTCATTTTGTTCAATCAAAGTAGAAAGACGACCGATTGCGTTACTCATGGCATACGTTGCCTGTATTTTCAACTGCATTTTATCACGGTCGATATCGTCATCCAATATCACACGTTCAATCTGTTTAATACAGTCCGTGAGTCTTAGTTCTGCATCCTTCAGGCTTATAGCTTTTCTGCTTCGACGTTGTTTATAAGTTCCCATTATTTCGGCTTAGTTTTTTGTTAATATCTAAGTTTAAAGAGTTATGAGGGGTATTTTTGATACCCCCCATACCCCTGCTAACTGCTTACTGGAGTTTATCGTATTCCTGTTTAGGTCGTTTCCCTTGCTCTCTGAGGGCGTTAAAATACTTTGCCCTATCATTAGGGTGCTTCACCTGCTCTTTGTGTGTTACTGGCTTACCATTGATAAGGATCTCGGGTTCGCTTTCAGCTTCTGCAACCACATCCTGGAATTTCTTACCTGTGATCTTCTCAATAGTGCGAACATCGGGTTCTGAAAATCCGCCTTCATCGTTGCGTAGTCGGTCGATCTGCTCTTTAGTTATCATCTTTTTGTAGTTTACTTTTTATGGTTTCGATTGTATGAAATTCTCGATAGTGCATCCCTGCCAATAACCCTTTGGTCATAACCAATTCACCTGAGGGATTGAACCCGATTAAACTTTTTGGATCCAGTCCATCACGTACAATGGAAGGAGAATATTTTTTGATATCCTGAAGGGCATGTTCTGCCTGTGTAAGGGCTTTGCGTAGGGTATCAAGGGCGGGGGTCAGCTGGTTAGTGTGATATTCAACGCCAGCACTTTGAATTTGCGTTCTTAGGCTCTCGATTTCAGCATTCAATAGCTTCATTGACTGTTTATGTACGTCAATATCCTGCGTGATCTGCTCTAAGTCATCCTTAACATTTTGATACGCTTCGAGAGCTTGGTCAACATCCGATTGTGAACCCTTACCAATGTTTAGTTTTGCTCTTGCATCGGTCAGAGTATCGTATGCTGAATTTATTGTTTCCTTCAGGTCATCCCGACGGTCGATCAGCTCGGAAAGATTATTTTCTATCTGCTTTTTCTTACTTCCAGTTTCGGAAAGTTCCTTTTTAAGATCTTTGTATTTCATGTGATTAGTGTGTTAAGTGATATGTAAGAATGAAAATGATTATTAGTACCAAGTAAATGGTTGGTATTGCGTTGCTCTTATTCATGGTCAATTAGTTTAAATGGAAGTCCCAGTCTTCGGGATAACCCCGTTCATCAAATATTTCACCTGTATAGGGATTGTAACCATAGGGTGCATGTTCTTGAGCTTCATATTTGCCCTGTAAGGCTCTATCTCTGCTTGATTCATGTAAGGGGTCGCCTTTTGTGAGTTCTATTCCGTGAACCTTGCATAGGTGGAAAAATGAAGCAATCGTGATGCCGTTGCGGTTACTCTTCAGGCACTTATCGAATTGAACATCACATTCACGGGAATTGTATTCAGGATGCCATTGTGAAACTCTGTGAAAAAATGATCTGCCAGATTCTCCAAACTCTTCAGATAATGCAAAACCAACTTTGAGCCAGTTATCATATCCATCTGTAATATCAATTCTATTGTGCTGAATTTTGCTTATTAGCTCTTCAACCTTCGTGCGGTTATCTCTTCCTAACTGTGTACGGTTCACAGATGCTTCGTCAATCGTATAGGTGAAGACTTCAGCATCTACATTGAAGTAGGGGTCAGGGTCATAACTGATAAAACGAAACGAAGCTACATTGGAAGGTGCGGGGTCAATTACTATGCCTGCATTGCTGAAGGCTTTCTGAATAGCTCTGAAATGCGCCTTGTGCTGGTCTTTATGCTGAATAGGGATAAGCCCCCAGAGTCCTTTTCCTGAAGTGCTGTAACTTAAATATGCTACATAAGGGATATGCTGGATTTTGAACTTCAGGTCATACATGTTCACGGGGTTATCTTTGCTATCAATATCAAACTGGATAAGTCCTGAATGTTCTATCAATCCCGATTCACTTCTATTGCTAAAAGTACCTGAAGGTGTGATGCCTGATAAAGATCTTTTTTTGTTTTGGTACGGTTCACCTGATAAGGAACGTAGCTTCTGAATAACATCTCTGTTATCATTCCTTAGCCAGTCCAGCAAGTTCACACTGGTAGGTGCATCTGGTTTCCGCACTGAAGGGAAAGACGATATTTGAACATTCAATCTATTCACGGTGAAAAATGGGTAAATGCTTTTAAATCTGAATTACGGTCTTTTTCCTTATCCGTATCTTTGTCCTTATCCTTATCCTTATCCTTATCCTTATGGGTCTCAAAGGGTTCTTTTAGAGGTCTAAGAGAGTTCTTTTTTTCTTTGTTTAAATAGCTTTCAGGCATGGTTTCAGGATAGTTAGTACAAAACCATGTAAGCAGATCTTTTTCCTCAATTAGAGCCAAATAACTTTTATGTGCGGGACTGTTTGGATGCAAAGGTTTCTTTTGGCAATACTGAAACTTCACAAAGTCAGTGATAAGCCAGTCACCTGAGGGCAATAAATGAACTCTCTCTTCAGCTTCATTTATCACTTGTAAGAAGTCATCTAAGAATTGGCGGGGGTTTCCTTCAATATCCAGATTGAATGCGATTAGCTTAGGATTTGGAGTCCATACGCCTATGTTATCACACCTATCATTGATAAAAAACCACAATAGTTTCTGCTGGGGTGTGAGTTCGATAAAAATAGGGTCATCCCAGATGTTAGTTTCTGTAAATCGTTTTTTAGACTGCATCTGTTTCCCCCTCAAATAGTTCTTTCTGCATTTCAGGCGGGAAAAGGTCGGGGTCGGTAGATAGAAATTCACTTTTATGACGTGTAATAGGATCTTTGCCAGTACGGATAACTGCTATCTGCTTTCGCTTCTTTAAGTCCCTCACAAAGTAACATACGTTTCCCCTAAGGATGCCACATTCTTGTGCTACCTGAAGGCGGGTTTTCGGTTTCTCTTTGAATGCTTTAAACACTCTCTTTATTTGGGATTGATAAGTTTTAGAGTCCATATCGTTACAAGTTTTTTACCAATGTTTTACCGTGCGTTATCAATTAATTAGATAGATAATTGATTTAGCATTGTTTACGCTGTTTCGTTTATACCATGTGATAGAGTCAAACCCTATTTACTTTCCTATCCTGAAGGAATTTTTCAACTTCAGAGGTTTCGTATAAAATGCGTCTTCCTTCCTGTATGTATGGAAGGTTCCCTGCATCCCTATGATACTTCTGGGTGGGTGCTGTCATCCCTGTAAGCTCTTCAAAATCTGAAGTGGTCAGGTAGGGTTTTCGATTGGCTTGTCTTATTAATTGAGGGATAAGCGTTTCCAAAACAGAGGCTGTTTTACGCTCAATAATTTCCTCAAACTTGGATTGTGTAGGTATGAATACTTCGTTCTGCATGTGAATGATTTTTAGTTTTGATTTCTAAATCACTCACAAAGTAAAGCCTGATTAAATTTCCCATTTTCCCATGAATGGGAAACTACTTTGGGAAGGTAGATTTACTGCCTGCCAGTGAACCTTTGTATTTGGCTTTTTGATATTGTCATCCCATTAAACTCTTTTCTATACAACTTGATAAGCTCAATATCTGCTTGGTTGTCAGAGGGTTTATTCTCTCTTATTTCACTCCACTTTCTTTTTACCCATTCTTCATTTTCTTGATGAAGTCCATATCCAGAAGATGAATTGTTTTTACCCTTATTTTCGGTCAACTCTTTTAATTGCTGAAGTAACTTCCATTCGACCGTTGCCAGATAAACATCATTCTTTACCCAAATTTCTTTTTTAGGATGCCATCCAGAAAAGACTATCGACGTTCTTTTATTGGTTTCATCATTTTTAACTTTCTCGACGAACTTAAATTCACTTCCGTTGATTCCCTTACTGTGATAGTCGCCTGATAAGACTGTCTTTCGTGTACTGTCATCCCGATCATTGAAACGATTTTCAAGTTCCTGTATCAGGTCATTTAGAAACTGATCAGGGTAGGGGCTTCTCTTATGCCTATTCATAAGATCTCTGTATCTGTTTTTTACAGATAGTTCTACTGCATCAAAAAAGGTGCTTTTTATAGCTTCTTTAATTTTTTGGTAGTCTTTTTGACTTATGCAGGGTTCATCCTGTCCAAGCTCTCGATTTATTCTTTCTTGAATGATTAGCCTGTGAACATCTGGTGTTTTGATAATGCCATTTAGCCAGTCAGCATACGTGTATTTCTTTTTATCGTCGGTCATTGTATTTTGATTTCGTTACAAGTTCTTACCCCAGTTCCGTTGCAGGGCTGGGGTATTTTTATTTAAAATATTTCGTCTATTGCTTCATCCGCTGCCTGCACGTTAATTGTTTTCAGATACTGCATTGTGGTTTTAATATTTTGATGCCCTAATAAGATCATCAACTTATAAACGGGTACTTCTTTTTCCTCAATAGCATACTGGGCAAAACTATGCCGTGATGCGTGCATACTTAGGCTTTCATTTATGCCTGCCATCTTTGCAAGTTTCTTGAGTCCCGATTCCTTTTTCTTATTGTCAGAACCATTTATTAAGGCATTCCAGCTACTTATTTGACGTCGTACCAATTCAGGATTTTTGCGTTCTTTTTTGGTTAGATCTGCCAGAAATGGAAGTATAAAATCACATTCTGTGCTGTCATCCTTTCGATAAAGATCTAAGTATTCCTTACAGTCATCAGGAATTTTAACATCAATGTTGATGCCTGTTTTATTCATTGTGTATTTCAGGCGGTCATTTTTGACGTTTTCCCATTTCAAACTAAATAGATCACCTACACGTATTCCGCAAAAATAGAAAGACAGAATAAAAGCATTTCGTGCGTGCCATAAATTGCTATAAGGCTCAAGGTCAAGGTTTTTCAGTTTGTCGATCTGCTTCAATGACAGCTTTGTCTTAGATGAAGGTGAATTTTTCTTAGGTAGTTTGAATGCTTTGTCATCAACGGGATTTTTTGGGATTAGCTTATACAGAACCGCTTTATCTAAAATTGCCTTAATAGATGCTATGTTCTTATGTATCGTCGATGCTTTATTTTTGTACTTAGATTGTAACTTTCCTACAAATTCAGTCAGGAATGCAGGGTCAATAAAATTGAGGGGTAAGTCATCGGAACCGTGATGCTCTCTTAATTTCTTGATAGCTACACGATTCTGTTTCCAAGTGTAGTAACTGGTCTGTTTAATTTCTTGTTGATAGTCTTCAGCAAGTTTGAAAAAATTATCCTTACTCGAATGTTCAATTCTCTTCTTTATAGCATCCGCACTGGATTGTTTCTGCCTTTTAAGATCTCGATAGGCTTGTTCTGCATCCGCTCTAATGATAGCCAGATCATCATTGAGCTTATCGGGGTTGCGATGCTTAGAATTTACTTTTTCTTTTCCATCATTCCATTGATTAGGTTTCAATCGAATGCCAGAACTAACATACTTTGATTTCCTGTTTTCCGTGATGCGTAAATAGAGAGGGCAATAACCCCGATTATCTGGTCGGTCTTCTCTTAGGTAAAACTTAAATGTTGCAGGCATGAATTAGAAAGTTTGTTACAAGTTCATGCGTAATATACGAAATGGTAAAACACTGGTAAAACATTATCCTGAATTAAGATAGTTTAGTAAATCAACCTAAATACAGTTATAATGCTTTAAACAATGATTTTGGTATTAAGTAGAAAGGCAGATATTAAATTTCGAGTCCCACCTTTGGTACTAAAGCCTTGCAGATAACTGCAGGGCTTTGTTGTTTTTTTGCACAAATATCTATCTGTCAGATATTTTTATCTCCCTCAAGTGATGAGTTATTTATAGCATCAGTTTCATTTATTATTATTTTAGTGT
>JAASTO010000020.1 GCA_021767245.1 Balneolaceae bacterium | reverse complement strand
ATTGCAGACTCGACCTTATCAAGATCCGTCATATCCACAAAGGTAAAATCGATACCATACGGTTCAAAGACCTTTGTAAATAATCGGTAAGAACCACCATAAAGATCATTTGTGGTCACTACATGGTCACCCGGCCTCAGCATTTTCATGAGAGCATCCATCGCCGCCACTCCACTTGAAAAACAAGCGGCTTCATCAGCTCCTTCAAGTCCAGCTATCATCTGTTCAAGAGCGGTTCTCGTTGGATTTCCAACCCTTGCGTAGTCGTACCCTTTGTGTTTGTTCGGAGCCTCCTGTGCATAGGTGGATGTTTGAAAGATAGGAGGCATCACCGCTCCGGATGTTTCCTCTGGTTTTTGTCCGGCGTGGATCGTCTTTGTATTAAATTTCATAATAGGGTTAAAGCCGCAGGTATTTTAATTATTACTTTTCAGTTTGTTCAACATAGTGAGTTTATTTTGATATTCCGGATTATTGGGATCCATCTCACTTAACCGGCCATAGTAATCGATGGCAAAATCTATCAGGTCGTAAGCACGGTTCCGTAACTCAGGTTTATCTTCCTCAAAAGCTACCTTTTCAATAGATAGATAATTACCGGCAAGGTTGTTGTAAAAAACAGCAAGACTTTCGAGATACTCTATATTTGATGTGTCTCGCTTAAAAGCCTCAATGAGTTGGGTTTCTGCTTCTTCACCCATTCCAACGGCTTCAACCTTTATCTGATCGACAAGAGTTGCATCGTTTTTCTGGTAAGCCTCCCTTAGGTCAGCCATAATTTCTGAATTGATCTCATAGAGCTGAGTTCCATAAACATTTCTGAGATTTGCATTATCAGGGTACTCATTCACCAGGGTTTCCAACAAAGAAACAGCAGCTTCATGATTTGAGTTGGAGATATAGGCATTGACCAATCCGTAAGCGAGGTTAATATCCTCATTCACATCAGTGTTTGCCATTTCATAGTAATCTGCTGCAGTCGCAGGATCTCCTTTTTCCAGGTACAAGTACCCAAGGTTTTCGTAAAGTTCAGCAGATGGCTCATTTGTATGATCAAGAGCAGTCTCCAAACTGTTGATGGCAGCATTAAGATTACCCAAATTAAATTCAGCAACAGCTAGGTTTTTGTAGGAACTGACCGCATCAGGACGTATGATCAAGGCATTTTGAAAATGTTCCTTAGCCGTTTCATATAGGTTTGCTCCTTCACTGTTCTCAAAGATTCGCAAACCGGAGTTATGCTCTGTTTTCCAGTATTGCTGTTTGAGGCTGTCAATGGTTGCTAGTTGTGCATCATTGGCCCCCATCTCAGCTGAGGTCTCAAAATCAGCTACAATTTGGTTATAGTGATCTGTTCTGAGTTCAGGTGAGGCATCCTGCGCCATCATAGCTGTGATTTCAGCTCGTTTGATATAAAGATCGGGTTGCCGGGAATCTTCTGTGATCCGGTTGTCAATCTCGATCAAGGCCTGATCGTATTTATTATCGGCCACTAACTGGTCGATGTTAATGTTTGATGATCCGCAAGAAATAAAAAACCCGGCCACAAGTAGTAAGCCTGTAAGCCGGGTAAAATGTGAAATTTTCATAAGGTTGGTTTTAGGTGTATGCAATTACATACCTGCTTTATCCATTGCTTCCTGTGCCTTTTCCTGCATATCTAAAGTAATATATACGTTAGATAGGCTTCTCCAGGCGGAAGTATTTTCAGGATTTATCTCAACAGTTTTTTCGTATGCTTCCATGGCTTTGGTCAGCTCTTCTTTAGCTGCTTTGTCATAAGCATCAACCTTATCGAGGTCTTCGGCATAATTCCGCTGGCTAAATAATACTGCTGCTTTGTTTTGGTAAAGAATACCAAGTGCATTGTATGCTGTTTCGTCTTCTGGTCTTAATTCTGTCGTTTTAATAAGTTCAGACTCAGCCAGGTCGTTATACTCAGCTACCGTTTCCAGGTTCCGGTCGATCTCACTTTCAAGTTCATCGATCTCTTCATCGATCTCCTCAGATCTGCTGGACGATGCTTCTCTTTTTTCTCTTTGAAGGTCATAGATCTCTTCGTAGATCTCAGTAATTCGGTCTGTGAACTGCTCAGTTTCCTGTAGCATAACAGTTCCTAATACCAGGTGGTATTGTGGGTTGTTCGGATCGCTGGCGATCAGGCCTTCAAGTACGCTAATGGCGCGGTCACGTTGACCAACAGCCATGTAATTGTCAGCAAGTTTTTGAGTCAGACTAACAGTATCAGGATAGATTTCAAGTCCTTCTTCCAGGTATTCAATGGCTTTTTCAGGTCTTTCTGACTGGGCAAAGAATACAGCAACTCGATCATAATCACTGGCTGGTGCAGGATCTTTCATCTCTATTGATTCAGCAAGAACGTCAGCTGCATCGGCAAAATTGTTATCCATGTAATAGATCTGTGAGAGCACGTCGTAAGAGAGCGTACTGTCAGGATTTATAATAATAGCGTTTTCGAGATGAGCAATAGCGATCTTCAGAGGCTCATCTACAGTGGCCATAACGCTATCGTTAGTGGCATAGTCAAGAGATGCGTTATGCTCGTAACCCCAGGTTGTCAGGATCAGGTCAGTGACTTCTCCGGCTTCTGGTGGTGCTTCTTCCATGCCGGCAAAAAGATCACGGGAAGTCACTGCATTTTCACGAAAATCACGGTATATGGGTTTTCTGTCACTTGGTGGTTGAATAGTTTTTGCCTCTTCTGCATTTGCGAGGGCTTTGTAATAGTATCCTAAGCCGTTATCAGGGTTTTGTGCGATAAATCTATCGAGGCCTGCATAAGCACTGTCAAAATTTTGAGTGTAGATGTTTAACTGGGCTTGATCAATAACAGGGTCGGTAGTTTCACAACCTGCAAGTAATCCCACAAACAGGAAAACAGGAATAAGGTTACGTAATAGCTTTTTCATTTTATATATAGATTGGATTTGGTTGTAATCAGAACAAATTAATATGTTGATGAAAATAACCATATGTGTTGCTTTCTGCAATTTATTAGAACACATGGTTTTGTACATTAATAAAAACAACTTATAAAAAACGGTTTCATGAAAAAAATACATTCAACAGATAAAGCTCCCGCTGCTATTGGCCCGTATAGTCAGGCTACGTCTCATAACGGAATTCTTTACTGCTCAGGACAAATCCCATTAGACCCAAAAACCATGGAGATCGTGGGGGATAACGCCAAGGAACAAGCTGAACAAGTAATGAAAAATCTTGAGGCTGTTCTTACTGAAGCTGGAATTGATTTTTCTCACATTCTGAAGACTACCATATTTTTAGCCAATATGGATGATTTTGCGACGGTAAATGAAGTATATGGAGCGCGATTTAAATCAGATCCTCCTGCACGAGAGACCGTTGCAGTAAAGACCCTGCCAAAAAATGTGTTGGTAGAAGTAGGCTGTATCGCTTATCTGTAATAATTAGTGTCACTGACCGGTTAATGGGAGCGAGGAAACCATCTCGATCTCATTGCCGGCTTTGTCTTTTACAAAGAGCCTGACAGTATTTTCATTTTCAGGTGTAAAATCAGGATGATAGTACCTGATTAGCTCTTCTTCGTAATCATATTCTGCAATACCCCTTTCATCGTTAACCTCAAAAATGGCGCTTGAAGAATCAATACCACTCAGCTCATCCGTAACCTTTACGGTTATAAACCACTTGCCATAATCTGTTTTCACCAGCTTCATATCAGAGAGTCTAGGCGGCTCATTATCTGCTACAATTTCAAAATTTCCAAACTCAGAGGGAAATCCCCACAGAGTTTTACCTTTCAGCTCAGAATCAACATAACTGAGGTCTCCGTCTTCGGGCTCGATCCGGTAAAAGCCGTACTTCTGATCTTTTTCAAAATGATCACCTAAAAAATATTCAATCATATAATTTTTCTTAAGGGGAGCATTTACTGGGAGGATATTAACCACTCTGTTACTGTCAGCATTCAGAGTTCGGGCGGTAGCTATCAAGGTGGTATCAAAAAATGTATTAGGCTTGAACCGAATGCGCAGATCCTTATCCCTTGTATCGATCCTGTAAGTTGAATCAGGTTTTAAGCTAAGGAATTCAAACATTGAATGGTTGTCAGGGTGGTTCACTACCTTATGATCAGAGCTTAAAAATAACCCCTCAAGGTCCTTGAAAGAAAGGGTGGAGTGCTGATCGGGTGAGAACCAGTTTTCGCTCCAATACCACTCATTTGGATTCAACCAATCTGAACTCTCTGAGTTTGAGTCATGGGTTGAGTCTTTGATCAGTGTCACATTTGCTTTAGAGGTATTGCCGAAGTAATCTTGTGCAACTATGGTGTAAGTTGTCGGCTTAGATGGTGCTTCAATTCGGCTTTCTTCCTTGTCGATGAGGTAGAAGGGATTATTGTGGCCTTCTTTGCCATAGAGTCTTTGGTGGCCTCTTTTTTCAGAGCCGAACGGCGCGATACGATCCAGGAACATTTCTTCTTCCTGCTCAAATTTAAATGAATCCAGTACTTCGTGGAAAAGCGTGTCGGCTCCCTGCATCAGGGTGAGTTGATGAACGGCATAGGCATTGTAAACATCATTTGCCTGGTCGTAAACATTTACGGCTAATCCGGCAACTCCATCCATTTCAATGGTTCCAAAATCATAACCATTACCCGTTTTTTGAGCTCTTTTGTACAAGGATGTCGCCTTTTGTTCTACCCGGCTTTCTTTTGAAATTGGTTCAATAATGATGGAGCTGAACACCGGAGGGAGTTCATCTTTGATGGGAAAGTTTGCGCTCAGTGCATTGATCGGATTTTGGAGCGAATCTCTGATCTCAAAATGAAAGTGGGGTGGGCCGATTCCGGTAGAGCCGGTATATCCTATAACATCTCCTTTTTTTACAGGGATGGCGTCCGATTCAAAATTTTCATCCATTACAAAAGAATGATCCATCATGCGAACGGAGTCTGCAAGGGATTGAAATTCAGAATTAAATCTCTGCAAGTGAGCGTAGGTTGTATAGGTGTTGTCAGGATGCTTTAGGTAAATGGCGTTACCATAGCCGCGTTCAGTAACAGCCAAACGATATAGTATGCCATCTTCTGCTGCAAATACCCTGTAACCCTCACGTCCCCAGGTCTTAATATCTAGACCGGCATGAAAATGAGCCGATCGAGTTTCTCCAAAAGTAGCGCTCAAATAAGTACCTGAATCAGTTGGCCAGAGATAATCCTGAGCAAATACCATATTCAGGAATGCCGGGAAGACTAGGAATAAAGTCAGAAAAAAAACTCTCAAGATTATTCTACAGTTACTTTTAGAGATTGTTCACCGTTGTTCAATAACACCTCAAGTTGATCGCCGGATGAGACCTTGCCAACACCTTCGGGAGTACCCGTAAAAATGAGGTCGCCGGGGTGAAGGGTGAATAGTTGCGAAAGAAAGGTGACCAGATTAGGTATTGGAAAGATCATTTCGGAAGCATTTCCGTGTTGTTTAACAAAACCGTTTTGGAATAATTTGATATCCAGTTCAGACAGGTCCTGTTCCGGCGTTAATTCTGTAAATGAACTGATGGGGGCAAAATTATCAAAGCCTTTGGCTATGGTCCACGGTTGACCTTGTTTTTTCGATATGGACTGTATATCCCTGGCTGTAAAATCGATTCCCACACCAACGCCGCCAATATGATCATTGACCCTGGCAGGTGAGATATCTTTTCCGCTTTTAGTGATGGCTAGTACTATTTCTGCTTCAAAATGTACATCACTGGATTGTTTGGGGAGTTGAATGCTTGAGCCGTCATAACAAATGGTTCCAAGAGGTTTTAAAAATACCAATGGGATCTTGGGAACTTTATTACCCAGTTCTTTGGCATGAGAGGCATAATTTCTGCCAATACAGTATATGTTGCGAACCGGAATATCTAAGCCGGGTATAGTTGGTGTTTCCATAATTTAAAGATATAAAAAAACCCCGCACATAAAATATGAGCGGGGTTTGGAAATTCATTAAATGAAGATCAGTTTACAGGATCTACATTTACATGCTTCCGTCCACCAGAGCGAACGGAGAAGTTTACTGTGCCGTCTTCAGTAGCAAACAATGTATCGTCTCCGCCACGTTTAACGTTTAAACCTGGGTGGAATTTAGTACCACGCTGACGAACAATAATTCCGCCTGCACGAACAAATTCTCCACCGAATTTTTTCACGCCAAGTCTTTTGGAGTTTGAATCACGACCGTTTCTTGTTGAACCTTGACCTTTCTTATGTGCCATAACAGTAAGGGTTTTGTATTAAAAAATTATTTAAGTGCGTCTATGAGCTCTGCTTTTTTCAAGCTTGAGTAACCGGTTAGACCTCGTTCTTTAGCCAGTTCCTTAAGTTCGGCAACTGTCATTGATTTCAGGTCTGTGGTTTCTTCTTTCTTGGCTTCATCCTTTTTGGCCGGTGTGTCTTCTTTCTTAGCAGCCTTCTTAGATGAAGCGCCGGAAGCAGTAATGCTATCGATCTTGATCTGTGACATTACCTGACGGTGACCGTTGAGCTTTTGATATCCTTTTCTGCGCTTTTTCTTAAAGACCAATACTTTGTCAGCCTTCACGGTATCAAGGATAGTGGCCGAAATTTCAGCACCTTCTACAACCGGTGTGCCGACATTCACATTTCCATTATCATCCTTGATCAACAACACTTTATCAAATGTAAGCTTTTCGCCATCAACGTTTTGTTTGTCAACAAACAAAACATCGTTTTCTGCTACTTTGTACTGGTGCCCGCCGATTTCAACAATAGCGTACATATCTGTTTAATTTCTTATTTGCATTTAATTGAGAGCTTGAAAAGATAAGGGATAGTTCTAAGAAAACAAAGTGATTCTGCTGCATTTCATTCAATTTATTGCAACCATTTCAGGGCAATGAGACATTCATGCATAAATGCAGGAATCGAACCCTTGGATTTACTGATAGGGAGTTATGTTGTCACTGCAGTCAGTTATCTGAACGGGTAGTTACGCTACCTTAGGAATAGCTCTTTGAAAACCCTGACGATTCACGTGACCAATATATTTACCGATCACTTTAACTTCCTCAAATACATCCGGTTCAATGATGATATCATCATATTCAGGGTTGGCAGGTTCCAGTCGTAATCCATTATCATCCCAGTAAATTTTCTTCAGGCTGGTTTCGCCATCATACAATACGGCTCCTATATCTCCATTTTTAACATCGGTATCCATCAACAGCACAAAATCTCCGTCGTAGATCCCAACATCTTTCATACTGAAACCGGTAACCCGCAACGCGAAAAGGTCATCAAGATCAGGGAACAGAGTCTCCATAGTAATGCTCCCAAGATTGGCTTCAACGGCTTCTTGAAGGGAGCCGGCAGCGATCAATCCCCGAATAGGGATGCCTTCTTGCTCTTCGGTTTCGCCTAATAAATTCTTCTTTTCGGAAGGTAGGTCATATTCTTCATCATTTGTTTTAACTAAATAGCCTTTCTTAAGTAGCGCCTGTATATTTTGGGTAACGCTGTTTGGTGAGGCATACCCAAAATGATCGGCTATCTCCCGATAAGTGGGCCACACTTCGTGATCTTTTTTATACTCAACTATAAAAGTGAAGAATTCGTGTTGCTTGCGAGTTAAATGTGCGTTGTCCA
Source organism: Balneolaceae bacterium (assembly GCA_021767245.1). GTDB lineage: Bacteria > Bacteroidota > Rhodothermia > Balneolales > Balneolaceae > Gracilimonas. The sequence continues at coordinate 13,584 of JAASTO010000020.1, read as the reverse complement.
TGATGATAATTTTTCTATGTAAAATACATGTGTAATAAAAGGAGTTTAGGTATGAAGTTCAATAAAGAATGTGTAAAAGATATGTGCAAATTACTGTGTGTGGTACCGTTGTTGTTTTTTATTGGGTGCCAGAAGGAGAGTGCATATTCAAAACTATTGACCAATGAATACCCTGCACTTTATGAACATATTTACGAACGGGATGCCGACTCCCTATTGAATTTTGTGGATCACCCCAACGATTATATCAGAACACAGGCCTGGCGTGGATTGATAAATACACCAGTAGCTGATGTTGATGATATGATCACTAAGGTGCAGTATAGTAACAGTAAAGAAGCCTGGATGGCGTTGAGTGAGCAGGAATTGAATGAAAAGCATCTTTCAAGATTACACGATCTTTGGCTGGAAAGAGCTTCCCTCAGAAAAGGAATCAGTCTGGTTTTGGGTAAACAAGGTGATCAGAATTCGTTAAATCTGTTAGTACAAAACTTCAATGAAATCATCGGGGAAGATTCTGATTATGAATATGACGCAGCACTCGCCATGGGCAGGCTGATGATGGAGTATGATATCAATGCTGTTACCAAAAAAAGTTTGTTGCGTTATGCTGCTATTTTAGAAGATGAGGACCTGTATAAAGCGTACTTCTATGGATTGTATCGCGGAAATGGTGTGATCGAGGATGAAGAACTTCAGACCAATATCTGGAATGCGTACACCTGGGTAGAAAGTCCCGAGATCAGGCAGTATGTAGTGCGCATATCCTTTAACAGCGATCCGAACAAAACACTTGAAAAGCTGCCAACCTCTGATATTGCGGAAATGAACGTGCAACTTGCTGTTGAACTAGCTCAGCAAGCTAAAAAAGCAGATTGGAACAGTAAGTTGGCTGAGGTTTATGCGCTTTTGCTGGACCACGATAATCCGGTAGTCAATATCACGGCTTTGGAGCAGGCCGCAACTCATCCTGAAAAAGAAGTTTCATTTGATGATGTGATCCTTGAGAAGATCATTAATAATGAGGGTAAAGATGCCACGGTCAGACTTTCAGGTATTGAAGCACTGGACGATCCGGGTGAGTTTCAATCACTGACTGAATCATTAGCTGAGGAAGATCCTTACCTGTTGACCAAGAAATTCAGGATAGAGCAAAAGATACTGGAACCGGCTGAATATCTTGAAAGGATGATGACGCAGTCTGAGAGCGAAGATCGTTTGGAAGCACTGTTTGCGGCACAATCGCTGCAAAGCTGGTGGAACGGTCTGAAAGAGGGTGAAAAAACGAACGCGTTGGTAGAAGAATTGAAAACTCTGTTGTTCAACTTTCTGGATCGGCAAGATCGGTCTATCACGTATTCCACCGTATCGTTTATGGAAGATGCAGGAATCATGAATGAAGCTGATTTTGACCGGATCAAAGATCTGTTGGAGGTGTATCAAATGCCGGAGGATATTGAGGTCTTTCAGGCTTTTGGGGGATTTTTTAAACAGCACTTTGAGGAACAAGCATCTCCGGTGATCAATGAATGGTCTGCCTGGGGAAGCACGGCTTTGAATAATACCCTAAGTCAGCAAGGCTGGGATGTAGATTCGGTTTCGGCTTCGGCTTCCAAACCTGAATTCAGAAAACCAGATTGGGAGCGACTTGGAAAACTTGGGTTCGAGCCGATCTGGGTACTTGAAACGGACAAAGGTATCATAAAAATAAAAATGGATGTTCTCTCAGCCCCGGTCACTATTGCAGGAATGGATAGTTTGATCAGCGCAGGCGCCTACAACAGTATTCCGTTTCACAGAGTGGTACCAAATTTTGTGATTCAGGGCGGAGATATAGAATCTCAGGATGGATTTGGCGGGCCGGATTATGTAGTGCCAACCGAAGGATCAGAAAAACAATATGATCGGGGTGTCGTTGGTATAGCCAGTGCAGGAACTGATACAGAGGGAAGTCAGTTTTTTATAATGCATCAGTGGAGCCCGCATTTAAATGGGAATTACACTGTGATCGGCGAAGTCCTTGAGGGGATGGAAGTTGTTGACAAGATCACAGTGGGTGACTTAGTAATGGAAGCTTACTGGCAACTCGCAGAAAACTAAATATCGGAAAAAAACAAATAATTGAACTGATATGCTTTCAGCATCTTATAGTTCGCCCGACAACTTTTACACTTTCAAGAACGAATTTATAACAACAAACCGTTATCTTGGAAGCGTTTCCAATAAACAAATTTAATAAGATAGTATTACAAGATATGGACACCGTTTTAGAGAAAGATTTATCATTTGAGTTAACGAACGATCAGAAAATGATCCGTGACAGCGTGAAGGAATTCGTTGAAAGAAAAGTGGCTCCAACGGTCATGGATAGAGATAACAGTAAAGAATTTCCGCATGAGATCGTTAAAGAGTTAGGCGAGCTGGGTATGCTTGGGATCTATCATGAAGAACAATACGGTGGCGGCGGATTTGATGTCGTTAGTTTTTGCCTGGTACTTGAGGAGATCGCACGATGGGATGCTTCATTAGCATTAACAGTTGCTTCTCACACTTCATTGGGAACTGGTCATATTGCCCTTGCCGGTAATCATGAGCAGAAAATGAAATATATGCCGGATCTTACCTCCGGAAAAAAACTGGCCGCCTGGTGCCTGACCGAGCCGAGTTCAGGGAGTGATGCTTCCGGAATGAAAACCACAGCCATAAAAAATGGTGATAAATATATTCTAAACGGTTCCAAGATCTTTATCACACAGGGTTCTGTTGGGGACACCTATGTGGTTCTGGCAAAAACCGACCCCGATAAAGGAACCAAAGGTATTTCAGCCTTTATTGTCGAAAGAGAATGGGAGGGTGTAAAACCCGGTGCCGGAATGCATAAGCTGGGAATGAACTCATCGGATACCACAGAAGTGGTGTTTGAAAATGTGGAAGTACCGGTAGAAAACCTGCTTGGTGATGAAGGGATGGGCTTTGTTGACACTATGAAGGTCCTGGATGGCGGTCGTGTTGGTATAGCTGCACTGTCTGTTGGTATTGCCCGTGGCGCGCTGGAAGAGTCATTACAATATTCCATGGAGCGTAAGCAATTTGGAACAGCCATTGGAAATTTCCAGTATCTGGAAGGCAAAATGGTGGACATGGCCACAGAAATTGAAGCCGCACGACTTTTGGTACTCAGAGCAGCATGGCTGAAAGACAACGGAAAGCCTTACACTACCGAAGCTTCTATGGCCAAATTGTTTGCTTCTGAACTCTCTGTCAGGGCAGCACTGGAAGCCATTCAGATACACGGCGGATATGGTTACACCAAAGAATATCACGTAGAGCGATTCCTGCGAGATTCCAAACTGATGACCATCGGTGAGGGAACCTCAGAGGTGCAACGCCTGATCATAGCCAGAGAATTGAAGAAGTCACTGGCATAAGAGGATAAATTTGTTGTTGGAGACCACAAAGAAGCCTGCATCCGATTTAAGATGCAGGCTTTTATTTTATAATCATTTTAAGTTGTGAAGATGAACAAATAATCAGTTCAAATTTTTCAGCCTGAAGTATATTTTTCATACTATCCATCAAAATAATTAAAGCCTAAAGCAGTAAACCCATGCCAAAGAATTTATTCAACATCGATGACGCTTATCTCTTTGAATCAGAACTAAATGAGGAAGATCGCCTGATCATGGAAACGGCTCGCGATTATGCCCAGTCAAAACTGGAACCGAGAGCTCTGAAAGGAAATACCGAAGAGTATTTTGATCAGGATATTGCCCGGGAAATGGGAGAAATGGGTTTACTGGGAGTGACCATACCTGAAGAGTATGGAGGGTCAAGCGCCAGTAATACAGCATATGGCTTGATCGCGCGCGAGGTTGAACGGGTTGATTCAGGTTATCGGTCATTTATGAGTGTGCAATCATCTCTAGTGATGTATCCAATTTCAGAATTTGGAACTGAGGAACAGAAGCAAAAGTATCTGCCAAAATTGGCAACAGGTGAAATGATCGGTTGTTTTGGGTTGACGGAGCCTGATCACGGTTCAGACCCGGGTTCTATGGTAACCACAGCGGTTAAAACAGAGGGTGGCTGGAAGTTGAACGGCGCCAAGATGTGGATCACCAATTCCCCGATCGCGGACCTTGCTGTGGTATGGGCCAAGGCTAAGGAAGATCCTAAGGATGAAGGAGTGATAAGAGGATTCTTGGTTGAAAAAGGCATGAAAGGGTTTTCAGCTCCTCATACAAAATATAAAATGAGTTTACGGGCTTCTGAAACAGGAGAACTGGTATTTGATGATGTATTTGTGCCCGATGAGAATGTATTCCCGGATATCAAAGGACTTAAAGGTCCATTTATGTGCCTCAACTCGGCCCGTTATGGCATCGCCTGGGGAACAGTCGGTTCGGCAGAATTTTGTTATCAACGGGCAAGGCAGTATGTGCTGGATCGTAAACAATTTGGCAAGCCATTGGCTGCCAATCAGCTGATCCAAACTAAACTGGCCAACATGTTAACGGATATTACTTCCATGCAGATGCTGGTTCTTCGCCTTGGTAAACTGAAGGATGAGGGACGTGATCACCCTTCGATGACCTCACTGGCCAAGCGGCATAATTGCGGTAAAGCCCTTGAGATCTCCCGGATCTCGCGGGATATGCATGGCGGAAATGGTATTGTAGGAGACTACCGGGTGATCCATCACGTTATGAACCTGGAATCCGTAAATACTTATGAAGGAACCTATGACATTCATGGTTTGATCCTGGGACGGGAGATCACAGGCATACAGGCTTTCACCCCAAAGGGTAACGACTAAGACCAATAAGACCTATCGAATTTCAGTCAAGAAACATGGACCTGAAGGAACAACTCAATAATAATACCGAGGCGCTACTCTCCAAAATTGGACAGATCGCTGATGAGCAGTTTCATGCCAAACCGGATGATGAAACCTGGTCACCGGCTCAAGTCCTTGAGCATTTATACCGCTCAGAGTTTGGGATCCCCAAACTGTTTATGGGAGAGGCAAAACCTGATCCGGATCGTGATTCTGAAGCGATCATTGAAAAAATGCGAAAGCAGTTTCTTGAATCAGATAAAAAATATAAAGCGAGTGGGGTGATCCTTCCCGGAGAAGAAATAAAGCCAAAGGAAGAACTCACTTCAAATTTCCGGAGTTTGAGGGAAAAGATTGCTGTGTTGGCGGACGAATTTAATAGCAAGGAGGTATGCACAGCTTATGAGCATCCGGTATATGGGTACCTCACACGTGAGGAATGGCTCTACTTCAATATCTTCCATACGCAAAGGCATATGGCACAGATCGATCGTATTTTGCAAAGACTTTGAACTTAGATCATTCCACAAAAAAATTAAACTCATAACAGGCTATTTATCAGAATGACAAAGACAATTAAGTGTTTAGCAGTTGTATTAATTGTTGCCATTTCTACACTGTCCTCAAGTGCTCAGGAATTCCAGAGAGAAGAAGTAGTTTTTAAAAGTGGTGATATTGTACTGAGTGGAACCCTGGTGCTTCCTGAGGCAAATGAAAACGTACCGATCCTAGTCTTTATGGGAGGAATGTATGAGTGGGGTGAAGCCCATCCACAGCGAGCCAGTTTTATTGAAGAAAACCTGGAAGCGGTTTTCCCGGAGATGGGTATCGGTGTCTTTTATTATGATCCCAGGGGAGTGGGTGAATCAGATGGCCGGTGGGGACGTACCACCCTTAATGATTTCGCGGATGATGCGGTGGCTGCCATTGATTATTTGACCCAAAGAAAAGAAGTGGATCCTGACAGAATTGGAATTGTGGGACACGGTGAGGATGCATGGGTAGCTCAGATAGTAGGGGCTACAGCTTCCAATAAAGTCAGATTTACGGCTTCCATAGCCGGCCCGACCTTTGATCCCCAAAGACAATTGGTAAATGAATATCATAGTGAATATGTGTGTGAAGGGGAGGAAGATACCGTTGCTTACGAAAAAGCGGTTCAAAAAGCACAATCACATCAAAACTGGGTTTCAGTGATCGCGATCACAAAAAAGTGGCGGCATATGAAAATGAAATTAGGCTTTGAACCTGCTGAGTATCTGACCCAAATTGATATTCCGGCTTTATTTATGTTTGGAGGAAATGACGGACAGGTTTACCCGGAATGGGCTATCCAAGAATTGAACGAGGTATTTTCGGGTCAGCTGCCAGCCAATTTTACAGTTTATGAGATCCCAAATGCTAATCATTTCTTCCATGTGGTGCCTCCTTGCTTTGATTATGAAGAAGAGGAAGAAAACTTAATGAAAAATTACTCGTTCAGGTTTCGGGAACTTTTCACCGAATGGATCATAAGTAACATATGATCAGGATCTGCCTGACTTCTGTCGGTGGTTCTCTTATCGGCTTTTATTTCAGCATTTAAAGTTCATATTAAATGCACGAAGCTTTATCTTAGCTTCACGTAAAACGCATATTAATTATGATCTGGGAAAACGCATTACATCTTTGGTGGCTGCTTATCATACCTGTTGGTATTGCCTTGTTATGGTGGCGCTTTGCCTATGTAAGAGATATTCAAAAAAAATACTTTAGTGAAGAGTTGTTCACCTCACTCAGGGAAGGATTCTGGCCATTAGGAGAGAGACTCAAAAATATTTCCATGTTTGCTGGGATCTTTTTTCTGATCGTTGCCCTGGCCGGCCCAAAAATTGGTACGGAAGTCAGAGAGATCAAACGGCAGGGAATTGACATGCTCGTGGCCCTGGACCTTTCAGCCAGTATGAACGCGGAAGATGTTCGGCCCAGCCGACTTGAAAAAGCAAAATTTGAGATCAATCGACTTATTGAGAGACTCAGAGGTGATCGTGTTGGATTGATCGTGTTTACGGGAGAATCTTATCTTCAGAGTCCCATGACCATGGATTATTCAGCGCTCCGTTTGTTTTTGGATATTGCTGATACTGAGCAAATGCCGAGTTCAGCTACCGCTTTTAAACCGGCGCTGGAAACGGCGCTTGAGGCCTTTCAGTCATTAGAAGAAAATGGGACTGAGGCTTCCAAGGTATTACTAATAATATCTGATGGTGAAGATCATGGGGAAAACTATGAGGATGCTTTAAGATCATTGACTAACGAAAATATTTTGGTTTATACAGTTGGTGTTGGAACCACGGAAGGAACCACGATCCCATTATATGAAGAGGGAACCGGTGACCTGATCGGTTACAAAAGAGACAATCAGGGACAGGTGGTAACCACGAAACTGGAAAGTCAGATCCTGAGAAACATTGCCCGGGAAGGGAAGGGCGAATACTATTCAATTGAGCGGGGTAACGACGGAATTGATGCATTCCTGGCAAGAATGGATGAACTTGAGAAGGGGGAATTCGCGAGTCAGGAATATGCAGATTACAAAAATCAGTATCAGTGGATGGGAGCGTTAGCATTATTGCTTCTATTGACCTCAGTGATACTGCCTTCCGCACGATCGCACTAAAAAGATCAATACAAAATCATTATCCATATAAAAAGAAATGTCTGAGAAGAAAGAACGATTTGAGAGCATTGAAGGTAAATTAACTGAACAGGGCTTTAATATTGAGTCTCGCGACTTTGATCGACCCTGGGGGGGGTTTTTTGTGATCGATGAACAACAGGCTAACCTATTCATCGAAACCTATTTCAATGATGTTGAGATGTCGGATGCTAATTTATCCGGTAAACTAAGTCCAAAGATCTTACTGGTTGAACCGGGCAAAAGACTGTCGTGGCAGTACCACCACCGGAGAGCAGAAATGTGGCAGGTGGTTAAAGGTCCGGTTGGGGTGATCCGCAGTTTAACTGATGAACAAAGGCAGATCAAGACCTACAATGAGGGAGACCGTATAACGCTTCAACAGGGTGAACGACACCGATTAGTTGGTTTAGATGACTGGGGAGTGGTGGCTGAGATCTGGCAGCATATCTATTCAGATCATCCGTCCAACGAAAAAGATATCGTAAGGATACAGGATGATTTTGGCCGATAGAATTCAGCCGATTATCGAGTCCACTTTTTAAAGTCACCCACAGTATGATCAAATTATTTATAACAGACCTTGATGGATGTATGGCTCATCCATTCATCAGCCCAAATTGGAAAGCTGTAACACGCATCAGAGAGCTGATCGCTGAAAGTAAAGAAGATGACGCCATACCAGCCATGACCATCTGCTCCGGCCGGCCATTTCCTTATGTGGAAGCTGTTGGGCAGTGGTTGGGTGTGGAAGCCCCCATGTTATTTGAAAGCGGAGCAGGGATCTATGATATCAAGGTCAATAAGATCACATGGAATCCGCATTTTAATGACGAAGCCAAACAAGCGGTTGAGGAGATAAAAGAATGGCTGGTAAGCACACTCATACCCAATTATGATGGCACGTATCCTGAGTTTGCGAAATACACCGATGCGGGTTTGGTCAATCCTGATCCCTCAAAGATCGCAATGATGCATCAGGAAGTTCTGAATCATATGGATGGTAAGTATCCGATGTTTGAGGTGCATGCCACCGATGTATCTGTTAATATCATCCTCAAGAAAGCAAACAAAGGGCATGGTATCAAAATGCTTTGCGATCAACTTGATTTGGATCTGGATGAGGTGGCTTACATTGGTGATAGCAGCGGAGACCTGCCGGGGCTGACCATAGTCGGTCGTTCTTATGCGCCTGTTAACGCCAAATCCTTCGTTAAAGATAAAGTGGATGTTGTGACCAAAGAAACCACAGAAGGTGTTTTGGAAGCCTATGAGGATATCATTAAACGTAACAGAAGTGAGGGATAACCTTGCTTACGGTATTTTCCGATCCTGCAATTCTTTCAACAGCTCAAAATAATTTTGAATGAGCCTCTGATAATCAGGTGAAAACTTCGTGAAATTCGGATCATTCAATCGATTCCTGATCTGCTTTTCCAGTTCCTCAATGGTTAGCTCGGGCGGGGAAGCCTGTTGAAGTTCTTCCGGACGCTGCCCTTCGCGTTTATCCTCTTCATCCCGTTCCTGAATAGCCTTTTCGGCTTCAAGCATACGGGATAGAATATTCTGCTGCCTTTCGATCATAATCGCATCGGTACTGCCACCTCTAAGGTCGTTGATGGTATCTTCCATTTCTTCGATCATACGTTGCAGTTCACTGCCGAGCCGGTCACCGTCAAACTCTCCACTTTGCTGTAACTGCTGAAGCTGTTTACGGATCCTGTTCTGTTGTTCAGCCAATTGATTCAAACGCTCTATATGATCCTGCGTGAGCCTATCCCCCTGAATATCGTTAATGAGATCCTGAATTCTCTGATTGAGTTGCTGTTGTTGCTGACCGGATTGCTGCAATTGTTCCATGATCTGCTGAGAGGATTGACCGCTTCCGCTTCCCTGACCATTACCGTCAGAATTTTGAATCTGTTCCAGCAGATTAGCCAGCATAAATGCGATCTCGTTAATTCCTCCCAATGACTGCCGGGAAGCCACGGAAGACTGCCTTTGATCCCTTTCTGTGAGTTGAGTCAAAGACCGGGATAACTGTTTTTCAACCTCGAGTTTTTTCTCATTGATCTTGTTTGAGAATTGAGGGATCTGAGAGGAAAGGGCAAAGAGGGAATCTGAAAGGGTTGAAAAAATGGTCCCCACATTTTGTTGTTCGCGGGCATAATTCACGTAAGCCTGACTACGGCTTTCCGTTGTGGCTACCAGGGTGGTAAGATCTTCCTGTACGTTAGAGAGGTTAATGATCGAATACAAAACATATTGTAACCCGGCTATATTGATCTGCATTTGCTCCCGATTGATCCTTTCCATGAGGTCACGAGTGTTTTCAGACATGCGATTGTAGGTATCAATACGTTCCTGCTTTTGATTCTGCGGGTCATTCTCCGAATTCTCACCTTGTTTTCCAGATGTATTTGGGTCAGACTGTTCTAGTTCTTTTTCTAATTGTTCAGTTAATTTGTTCAAACTTTCCTGTGTTTCCTTTTGGAAGTCCTCAACTTCTTTGCGATTTGAATCGGAGGTATTCTCTGAGAGATCTTCGATCTGCTCACGCACTTTGTCATGCTCTTCAATAGTTTGCTGTTTTTTGGCCGGATGCTCAGCATCAGATTGTGATTCTGCTTCCTTTCTGGAAATATCATCAAAAGCTTTGGCGATCTTGTCAAGATCAGAGGTCAGCTTAAGTTTCTTAAACAGCTCAAGGGTACGTTTCAGCCTTTCCTGATAGAGTTCTTCGTTGAACTCCAGATTTTCCAAGGCTTGCCTGAGTTGCTCGGGATTCATATTACCGAGTTGTTCCTGCATTTTTTCCAGTGCTTCACGAAATGCCGGGTCATCAATTTCCTCAACCAATTTTTGAAGTTCCTCGTAAGCCTTTTGAGTCTCCTCAGACAGAACGTTATCCCGACTCATCTCTTCTTTGAGTTCCTCAAATTTTTCATTGAGTTCATCGATCTGTCGTTGTACTTCTTCTTGTTGCTTGCGAACCTGCTCAAGTTCACTCTGTTCTTCATACCCCGCATTCTCAGGGTTGTCTTTCAGCTTTTCCTTGAACCGTTCATACTGCTCTCTGGTTTGCTGAAAAGACTCAGAGATATCCTCAAGGTCGTTGGATATATCATCTTCCTTGTCGCCCACTTCTTCAAGGTAATCTACCATTGAGGGCACTTCAAGCGTGATGTGTTGGGATTTGGTTCTTTTGTAACCGGCATAGGCATCATTATCAAATACGGTAACCCAAAAGGTCAGTACATCCTGTGGTTTGAGGGAGAGCTCATCCAGAGACCATGCATATGAACTCAATTCGTTAGAATTCGGGGTACTTAATTTGATGGAGCCGGTGACGGGATCGTTGGTATAAGCCCGTTTCAGTTCATAATTCAATCTGGCGGAGGTAAGTCCGAAATCATCTGCTGCCCGATATAAAAGATCGATCTGCTCAGGGTTTACCTGCTTTAAATTTTCTTTCGGTTCAAGGATCTGTACGACCGGATACTCATCCTCAAGCGGAGATATGACAAGCTGAAAAGTGTTGTTGTTGGTTAGCCCTGTTCGATCCTCGATATGAAACTGTAGTGTATCAGGTTTCGTGATCATTAGAGAATGAGTAAATGAACTGTCAGGCCGGCTATCTATGATCACTGAATCACTTGTAGAGTGAACAGTCAGCTTACTGATATCTTTATTCAATAAACCATTAATGGTAAGTTCTGAGCCTTTATATGCCTTTATTTGGGAAGTAGGGTAGACAAAGTGACTTAGCCCCATTTCCGTATAATCAGGAGGTGTGATCTGCCCCGTCAATTCCACAAAGCGCGGCCTCAGTTGCACGTCAATGGCATAGATATCACTTTGGTAACCATCCATGCTGATGTAGTACTGAAGGTCATTGTAAGCTTCGATCGGCATGGATGTAAACGTTTGATCGTTTCTCTCCATAGCCCGGTCTCTGAAGGACTCTTCAATGGGCGTCTTAATATGAAGTGAAACATCTTCAGGCAGTTCCTGTCCACTAAATGTGGCTTCAATTTTCAGTGGTTCCCCCTGTTCGAGGGTGACCATTCCGGGGGTTACAGTAAATTGATAGGGATTTGGTTTCTGAAAAGATTCCCAAAATGTGACTGTTCGATATGCGGCCTGCTCAAAATTGAAGGCCGTAAACCCAAAAACAAGCAAGGTGCCCAGCGCTGTGGCCAAGGTATATCTGTATGTTTTATAAAGGAATGAATTCCTGAGATGCTCTTTTAGATCGGATGATAGAACCTCAGGCTTCACCTTGCTCAGGCTTTGCAGGATCGCAGCGTTAACCAAACCGCTGTTGCCGGATCCTGAATTTTGAAGGTCTATGGCATCCTTTAATTCAGGAAGATCACTTTTACGGCTGAAATCTCTGTAAAAGGTCTCAAAACTAATAAATTGGTTCTTACCCTTTTGGTAGAAGACGGCATAAGAGGATGCGATCAACGCAAACAACAGAACTAAGCCTTTCACAGATACTGAAAGGTAAAACGTTTGCTCAAACAGTATCAAAACGGTGAAAGCAGCAAAGAATATAATGACCGCATTCAGGTACTTCCTGTTTTGAAAAACGGAAACGGATCGATCGTAAGCGGATCGAAGACTGGCTTTAACCTCGTTGATGTCGGTATGTTTACCGTTTTTACTCATGCATTAATGATGCTTTTTTCACAATTTTATTGTGAAGAAGGGATATCAAAGTTCATTTAAGGTGAAATGATCACTGACTTTGAACCGGCCATTTTCTTCTTCAATGCGGATAATTTCTTGTTCTGCGTCATGTTCCAGAAATAAATCCCATTGTTCGGAAGCAGCTTTCTGTAAAAACTCCTTTTTTTCATTAAGCGTTTGTGCAGGATACATATCATATCCCATAACCCATGGAAGGGGTACATGCACATGCGTGGGCAGTAAGTCTGCCACGAATACGATAGTGGTATCACCATGGGTGATCTTAGGCAGTTGTTGTCCTTTTGTATGACCATTGACTGTTATGGCATTCAAACCCGGCTCATATTCATGAGAGTCATTTACTAAGTTCAACCTTCCGGAATCTTTGATCGGGTTGATGTTTTCCGGCAGGAAACTGGCTCTCTCCCGGGCATTTGGGTCCGTTGCTGTTTTCCAGTGAGAATCTACAACATGGTAGGTAGCATTTGGAAACGTGTGCTGCAATTCATGTTCTTCATCATAAAAACTAGTCCCTCCACAGTGGTCAAAATGAAGGTGTGTGAATATGATATCAGTTACATCATCAAATGAAAACCCATGTTCGTTAAATGAGTTTTCAAGATTCTTTTTGGTTTGATCCAGCTGATAGATGTTGGTCATCTTATCATCGAACTTGGTGCCGGCCCCATTATCAATCAAATAGACCTTCCCGGTGTTGGTAGATCTTATGAGAAGGCAACGCATGGTCATAGGTATGCGGTTTTTGTCATCTGCGGGAATCCCGCGTTCCCATAAGGTTTTGGGAACCACACCAAACATAGCGCCTCCATCCAGGCGAAAATCTCCGGTTTCTATAGTGTATAGTTCAAAGGGACCAATGGTAGTTTTAGATAAGCTCATAGTGTGTTTAGATCTATTTTTTGAAATGAATATAACAATCAGAAGAGAGGAATCAGAATACCCGGGCGTTAAATGATGGTAACTGTGAGGTATAAAAAAAGCTCCGGATCAGATAACCCGGAGCTTTAAAATTGGTGTGATGATCGTTTCTAAAAAGAAGGAACTACATCATTCCGATACAACGTATCCAGTAGAGTGATGGAGATCATCAGTAAAAAGAATGCAACCGCCATGAATAGTAGCATGGTATTGAATTTTGTATCCCAGTAAAGGTTCATAAAGAATGCAGCTACCAGGAATGCCTTGACCAATGCGATTGAGATTGCTGTGATCACATCAAAGGGTGGTGGTATGGCAATAAACTTAGCCAATACTACCGTAATGATTGTAAGAATAAATAAAGCTGTGGCAACGGCCCAAAGTTGGCCTGCTGTTGAAACGTGATGTTCGTGATTATGTTCGCTCATAGTTCAGT
>JAASTO010000164.1 GCA_021767245.1 Balneolaceae bacterium | reverse complement strand
CAGACAGGCGATCCCATCGTTATTCCGGCTCATAAACGGGTTTCTTTTTCTCCATATAAATCACTTCGTGAGAATGTGAATGCAAAATATGGTCACCTGGAAAGTGAGCTGATCAATGAAGAAGAAGAGGCGAAGCAGACCGATGAAAGTACCACGGATCTAACTCAGGATCCTGAGCTTAATGAAACTACAGAACCTGAGAATCCTGAAGAGGAACAGGCAGATGACGTGTTCGCGATTTCAACCAATCCGAATGCAAAAGAGGAAGCATCGGAAGATGATGAGAAATCGGACGATCAGATAGAGAATGAGGTCGAAGAGGATACACGTGAGCAAACTGAGGGAGATAACAATACCGTTAAAACAGAGCCTGAAGATGATATCGAGTCAGATGAAGCTGAAGAGGATGTGGAACCTGAGCATGCAGTGACCGACTCAGATGCACCTGATGGGAGTGAGCGCAACTATACCAATGTACTATCGATACTGGCCGTATTAATGCTGACGGTCATTGCCATCACTACCGTTTGGCTCCTGGTGGATAACGGTTCGGGTGAGAAAAGGCAGGCAATAAACGGTTCACAAAACAATATTCAGGCCGGCGCTGTTGCTCAGGGTAGTGAAGTTGGGCAGAAGGCATCATTAAGAACCTATGAATCGATTAAGAGTGAAGCCGATGAGCTCGAAAAACGGATCAAAGCCTTGACCCGGCAAACAGAAAGGCTCAGAGCACAACAAAGCGAACAGAATATCAGACCCGCTGAAGCAGAAGAAAATCCAGTTTCTGAAGAGGTGTCCGCTGATGAACCGTCCAATCAGGTTTCAGATACAGATGAGGAACGATCAGTAAATAAAAGATATGAGGTTCAGCAGGGAGAATGGTACTGGGTGATATCAGAAAAATTGTACGGGAAACCGCGATTCTGGCCATTGTTATTTATGGAAAATCATTCGGTAAATGAAGACCCCGACAGCCTTTTAAAACTGACTAATATCGTAGTGCCGGTTATGGAAGGATCGGCAGATAACCCAAGCAGGAATGATTACAAAGATCTTGCAGCAGCCACAAAAATGGTGGCAGAAGCGTATAAAAAGGCAGGGAAGACCGAGAAGGCTGACGAGTATGAAAAATTTGCCCGCATGTGGGAGAAGATGGGTGCCTGAACTCTTATTTGGTCAGAATATCTAATAGGATCGTGTCTGCGATCTTTAAACCTTTTGTTGTGAGCCTGAGGTTTTGATCAAAAATGGCCTTTCCCTCTTCAGCCAATCGATCGATATACTGAAGCTGTTTTTCTGAAAATGAGAACTGATATCTGCTACTGAGTTCTTTACTCGCAACGCCCTTTCGGGTTCGCAGGCCAAGCATTAACCGTTCCTCAGCCAGTGCTTGCATGTTTAAAGTTTCCTGTTCGAAAGGCTGTTCCCATTCCTGTTTTAAATAAGACCTGAGGTCCGGTTTGTTACTCCACCTATGAGCTGTTTTCAGATCTTCCTCCCACCAAAAAGAATGTGCTCCCGGGCCCAGCCCCAGGTAGTTCACATGATCCCAATAGTTTGAGTTGTGAATCGCCTCCTTGCCAGGTTTTGCATAGTTGCTCACTTCATATTGCATGATATCGGCCTCCTTCAGCTTATTGACCACCAGATCAAAATGCCGGGCGACCGTATCATCTTCAGGCGGGACGATTCGCCCTAATTTAACCTGTTTACCAAGCCTGGTTTGGGGCTCCACGGTGAGCGAATACGCTGAGATATGGGGAGGATCAAACTGAAGGATGGTTTCAATATCCTTTTCCAAAACCTCAAGGGATTGTCCCGGATTGCCGTAGATCAGATCTATGGTGAAGACGTTGAAATCAGAGGCTTGTAGTAACTCCAGGCAGCGGAGGGCTTCATCTGAGGTATGTGCCCGATGCATAAAATTCAGAAGATCGGTATCGAAACTCTGAACGCCCATACTTGCACGATCGATGCCGGCACTTTTTATCCCCGATAGAAAATCGCGGGTCACATCATCCGGATTCATTTCAAGGGTGATCTCTTCGGCCTGAACATCAAACACGGAATATATGGCTTCGAGGATGGATCCAGCCTGGGCCGGAGTTAGGAGTGAGGGAGTGCCTCCCCCAAAATAAATCGTTTGAATAGGGTCTGTAGTAAAACGGGTATCTTTATGGGAGTAGATCTCACGGATCAATTCATCCACGAACTCCTGTTTATACTTTTGTTGTGTCACGAAATAGAAATCGCAGTATGAGCAGGCTTGCTTGCAAAAGGGGATGTGTATGTAAAGACCTGCCATGGGAGTTTTTGGGTGTTTGTTTTAAGTGCTGAGTAAGCACTTAAAAAGTAAAAATTATTTAGTGTAGAATGGATTTTCGTTATGCTGGTCTTTGCCCTGATAGGCACGGGAGTATTTTACGTAGTTGGAGGCATATTTTTTTATAGAGGCGATCTCCTCTAAAGAAAGTTTGCGGGCTTTTGTAGCCGGGGAACCCATGTACAAATAGCCACTTTCTAAAGTTTTTCCGGGTGGAACCAGCGTGCCTGCAGCAACGATCACATCCGATTCAATGACGGCTTTATCGAGAATGGTTGCATTGATCCCCACCAATACACGATCATTGATGGTGCAGCCATGCACCACGGCTCCGTGACCGATCGTAACCTCATTCCCAATAACGGTGGGTCCGGTTTGATTCATCACATGAATGCAGACGTTATCCTGAACATTACTGCGATCACCGATTTTGATATAGTTGACATCTCCACGAATGGTAACATTGAACCATACACTGCTTTCATTACCAAGTGTTACATCTCCGATGATCTCGGCACTATCTGCAATAAAAACGGAATCATTGTACTGAGGAGTTCGGCCTAAGAATTCGTGGATCATGGATGTAGTGGTTGATTGAATTTTACCTAAGGTATGAATATCCAACATCCAATATCCATCACGGAATGTAGATGTCAGTTAATTCGAAGACAGAATATTAAACATTTTCCTGTACGACCCTGAAGGGGTCACATATGAATAGCCTCGGCCAATGAAATGCGGTAGCATGGAAGCAGGCCGGGGTTAGAAATATGAATAAATAAAGCTTCGCCCAATAGGTGATTTAGTCTATACCGTTTAACGAAGCTTGGGCAACCAACTTTTTAGTGGCTTTGGTGCCCGCTTACCCCAACCCTGCGATAGCTATGTGAAATTTTGGCACCTTTCGTTGCTTGGGTTTTTGCTATTTCGGGAATGTATATCAGGGTTGCACCCGCTTACGCGGCTTTACCCTGGGCTATTTATATGTGACCCCTTCAGGGTCTTCATCTTAACGAACATTGTCCTCGAATTATCTGATATCTACAGGAATGACCAAGTTTTCATCTGGATATTGAATATTCCGTTTAGAGTATTGGATATTCAAAAAAGCCCCTCGCTTCTCAAACTCACAAAATTATAACCGGCAATGATGACATGGTCATCAACCGGGATGCCGAAGAGTTTGCCGCATTCTGCGATACGTTTGGTGAGCTGGATGTCGGCCGTGGAGGCTTTATTATGTCCTGAGGGGTGATTGTGGATGAGGATGATGGAGTTGGCTTCGTTCAGCACGGCTTGTCGCATCACTTCGGCTGTATCTACGATGGTTGCTGTTTTCCCACCATTGCTGATCTTGGAGAAACCCATCAGCTTTTTGGCATTATCCAGAAAACCGACGATGAAGGTTTCTTTGGTAAGGTGCCGGAGTTTAGGCGCAAAATAAGCGTTCACATCTTCGGGTGACGTGATCTGAATTTCTTCCCCCAATGCAGCCACTTGTAAACGGCGAGCCAATTCGAAAGAAGCTTCCAGAGTGATGGCTTTTACTTTGGCGATGCCGGGAATCACCTTAAGCGATTTCCAATCCTTGCGAACCAGGTTGTGTAAACCACCGAACTGTGTTAGCAGGGCTTTGGCTGTATCGATCACGTTAAGCTTTTTGGTTCCCGTGCGGATCAGAATGGCGAGGAGTTCGGCATCGGACAGGGAGTCGGCACCGTAATTCATGAGTTTTTCTCGCGGCTGCTCATCGGGCAGCATTTCTTTGACGGTTCGGCTGTGGAAGTGTTCAACGGAAAAGGATTCTTGGTTTGTCATATCTCTCAGTTTGTTTTCTTTTTAAGTGAGAGCGATGAAAAAGGAAATCCTTACAAATTTTTTTCTTTCAGATAAAAACTAATGGGCAAGTGTGCAGTAAGGGCGTATTGCGATACGCCCTTACGCTAATCGAGGCAAAGTCATCTCACGGCGAATGCCTGAGATCTAATAGTATAAGGAGGAATCAAATGTTGATTCTATGGCAGGCATTTAGATTCCCGCCTTCGCGGGAATGACGGAGTGGTTAGGAGTTATTGGTCCTCCGAATACTCCAGAATATCTCCGGGCTGACAGTCCAGTACTTCGCAGATGGCCTCAAGGGTGGAGAACCGAATAGCCTTAGCCTTGCCGGTTTTCAGGATCGATAAGTTTGACATGGTGATACCTACTTCTTCCGAAAGCTCGGTGAGGCTCATCTTGCGCTTGGCCAGCATGACGTCAAGGTTTACGATTATGGCCATGATTATACCGTCAGTTTTTGTTCATCGTAGATTCGGGTTCCCTCTTTAAAAACATAGGCAAGTACAATTAGAGAAACTCCAACTAACAAAAGAATATCGGTGGGTAAACTAAGGTGTTTGATTGCATAACCATCCGGCAAATGGAGTTCTCTAAGAAGAGGAATTGGCGTAAAAGTAAGGGTGATATTAATGCATCCAATAAGTAAAGTAACTACCCCGGAATAGAGCAGGTTTTTAGAATTGACGGGGTCGAAGGGATTTTCTTCAGCAACATTTTTGAAAATCGTACTTAACAAAAAGAGCACGGCCATGAGTGCAAAACTGCTAAGCGACTGAATCAAGAAAAGGAGCACAATATTAAAGCCGTGTTGGTTAGTTTGTGCCTTAATATCTATGTCGATTGAAAATTGTTCAGGAATATTAATTGCTGCTGTAGGCATTTGTAATTCATTGAACTCAGAAAACTCCTCAACTTCCATCACTACTGGTAAATCCAGGAGGCGAGTATAACCATCTGAGCTCACCATTACAGTTGATGCAATAGTTACAACCAGGTACAGTCCAATACTCCAATACCCAATCCAGCATGTGTAATACAAGAAATAAGCGAGCGACCAGTCTTTTCTGAGATTCATAACGATTGATTTTGATTCTAATATGTTTCTAATAAATTAATTAAATATTTGAAAAGCAATAATTATTTATTGATAACCAATAAATAATTGCCGATTAAAGAAACTATGGTGTCTATTTATGATGTCTGTATAGCAGTTCAATTTGTTTATGATAAGGTGAGAGGTCAGAGTAAAAAGCCCATAGAAAGTCATCTCACGGCGAATGCCTGAGATCTAATAGTATGAGGAGGAATCAAAAGTTGATTCTATGGCAGGCATTTGGATTCCCGCCTTCGCGGGAATGACCGGGGATGGGGTGATATTAGGTTTAAATCTAAAACTCAAAGGTATATCGATAAACAGAAGCTAAACCATTGGGTGATTCATGAATGGCGTAAGCATTGCCGCGAACTCCGGGATAAAGTTTGATATCGGAAGGCAGATTGACGGTCCATTTAGCATCACTGCTTTTATCAATGATCAGCCATGGTTGCGTATCACTCCAGGGATCATGTTGTTTAATCCAGTACCGGCCGTCCTGATCTACTGTAAATTCTTCAAAAGCAGGCCAATAGGATGGTTTGCCCGTACTGTTAATAGCTTTTATGATCTTATCACCCCTACTATTGCTTAAACTATCAAGGTCAACATTAGTGAACGGAATCAGGGAGTTTTGGTCTTTAAAATCAGAGATCCTTGATCCAGCTAAATCGTATTCTGAAAAGTGAAGAGAGTCACTTTTAGCTATAACGATCATTTCTTCATTAGAACTGATCTTCAGATCAGGATACATATCGGCTGTAAAAATATTAATACT
>JAASTO010000163.1 GCA_021767245.1 Balneolaceae bacterium | reverse complement strand
TATTAAAAAAAGCAATAGCCAGTGCGGCAATACCAAATTCGGATTCAGAAATGATCTTGAGCGTATAAAATAAGGCCCCTGCATTTAAAAGACGGGCGACAACAGAACTGGCTCCGCTATAGAACACTGATGAAGCTACTTTTCGGGCAAAAGAAGTCTCACTCATTATAATTTGGTCTCATCAGATTTGCGGATGTGTATCATTTTATTGAACAGAACCCCAAATATAAGACTAACTGTAAGAGAATGGAAGTGATTTAAATAGTTGAAGATCAGCGCCAAGAGATCATTTGGCATCCATATAGTAGAAATACCCTTCCTTGCTCCCGTTAATGCGGGCATTTCCGTGCATTTCAATAAGTTCTCCGCCAACTACTTTTTTAACAAAAAACTTCTGAACAGAACCCAGTTCGTTGATCAGGGAGTATTTGTTGAGCATCTCATACGCCTCAACTTCAATTTTGCCATCCTGATATGTGCCAAAGGTTGTTTGTAAGTCAAGGTCACCTTTTGAGCGATTTACCTCAATGCCCGAAGGGGAGATAAGATAAGCCATTCCATTTTTGTAGCCCACTCCATATCCAATGGATGAGCGGGAATGGTTGTTCTTGATCTTTAGAAAATGAAAATAGAACCCGTTTTCATCATCTCCTTGTTTAACGCGATAACTCGTATCAATAAGATCGGTGGTCAGATTGTCCTGATACAGGTGGTCCATATATCCGGTTCCTGAAACTTGAACAGTATCATCATTGATGGCAATAAATCCTTTTACATTGGCGTGAGGCATGGGAATAGTTAACCCCAATTTGTGTGAACCGATATTATACTCGCCATCTCCGAGTGCCTTGCCTTGCGCGATATCATAAAAAGTAATGTCCACATCGTATTTGATTCCATCTTTTTGAGTTTTGTAATACAAACGATGCTCATCATTCAGACTCCCTTTGGCCCAGTAATTTCGTTCGGGATGAAGTTTCAGATGATGATCTTCGGCTTCACTGATCAGGTCATCCGGCGAATATTCTTTGTTGACCACGTAACTGTTCCCGTCTTTCCAAGCTACCATTAGTTTCCCGCCGGTAACACGTTCTTTAAAAGAGGAACCGAAGTCGTTGATGGAGAAGGTTACCACCAGTTGGATCCCATCATTCAGGTCGGCATGATAGGTCCAGAGTTCATTGTAGTATTTGGAAGGCAGATTTTTAGCTACAAAATCTTCAGGCGTGGTGTCTCTGAAACTTCCTTCGGGGGTTTGAGCCTGAATAAGTGGTGAAACTAAGAGTAAGAATAGAGCAGATAATACTTTTAAAAGCTTGGCTGACATTAAATTAATATCAAATGGTTAATACAAAATATTTAAAAAATAACTAACAACAATCACTTACATAAATGATTAAAGAACACTTTTATTATGTATGGAAGCCTTAATAAATAGGCGGTCGTTTAAGTGCCTTCGGTATATAATGACTAAATTCTCATTTATATGTTCACTCAATCAATTTGGATGGTAAATCATTTCATTATTGGGCTTGTTAGTACAAGAGGATCTTCTTCACCAATGGATGCTCATTCAGGCCTTCGACACCGGGAATGGCATTGATGTATCGGTTCCAGAAGAAACCCATTATGATCAACTGTATGGAGAATGTTTTAAAAAAGATGTTCATTGTGAGATCGATACCGACATGCATTCCGATCAGCATAATAACAATGTACGGGCGTAATTTTTTGAACCATATTGTAAAACCGAGTAACTCAGTGATCAGACCAAAACTGAGGATCAACGTGGCTAAAAACCGGCTGTTGAACGCCAGCTCCTGTAGCCAGTTGTACTGAAATTCCCCCTGAAGAGAGAGGATATCAATACTCTTTTCTCCCATCCACAGCCATAAATGATAACCATCCACCCAGGTTACTCCGGTTGCAACCAACTTACTGATAGCTGCGGAGGTATAACCGAGCCCAAAGAAGAAGAGCGTAAATCCAAAGGCAAAACTGAGCTCATTTTTCATTCCTTTAAAAAATAGGGCAGCTAAACCCAATCCCATTAAACTGAATGCTACAAGATTGGCACTGTGCGGAATTTCTCCCTGAGAAAACCTTGCCACGTGTTGCAAGTGAAACAACACAAAGGCGATAGCATATAACCACCGGACTCTTTTAAAGAGCAAAGGAATGAGAGTGAATAAACTGATAAGAACGGCATTGTAAATTGATATACCATTAGTGAAAAAAACACTGATATCTATGTAATTAGCCAAGCCGAGAGGGAGAACTACATCACTCAGCCTTGGGATGTAAAAAGCCCATTCCCAGGTATAAATGAGGGTATAGGTAACAGCAAAGAACTCAAAAGCCCTGAGTTGAATTTTTGTACCAACGGAATCGGGTTCATCAAATTGAAACAGGTTTTGCAATATTCTCATCATGGTTCAGGGAATAGATGAGGATTTTTGATGGTAGTGTCTGCCGTAAAAAGAAACATAGGGATGGCTTCTATGACCACACTGTCTCTTTCATCCATATAGCCTCTAACTCGGGTAGCCAGCCACATTTCGCCGGGATGTTGGTCGATCTGAAAGGTGGATCGCATTCCATTGAGCCGTTTTTCATTCCACACTTTTGTTTTGGTGATGAAATTGGCGAAGTCAATCTCATGTATCCCATAATCTTTTAGGGGTAAGATACGGTCTTCGATCTCGGAGATGGGTTTGGTATCCCATAGGTCGGCTCTTGTAGAATCCTCTACCTGCTCCACCACTCCCCTCGACCATTCCTTGCCGGCCTGAGAGAACATTGGGAAAATGGAAAATGGCCAGAATTCACCAAGGTGGGTAGCCACCAGCAGAATATTGACCAAAAGAGTCCACAACAGGATCTTTTTATGCTTTTTAAATGAATCCACTTCGGAAATCTTTAGTTTAATTAGAACTTAAAGATATTGAATTTATGCTAACTAAACGTAACCCTTCTATTACGGATCTGTGATCAATATTTACCTGTGCAATGATAATTGGATTTGAAAGTTATTGTGACATTGAACCCAACATCAACTTGTTAGTATTTCTTAAAAGAGAACCAAGAAATCCGTATTTTTGTTAGCTATCATAACTACTAAATTTTACGATTCACAAAGAAATTAAATGTCAAAACTGCTCGAACTCCTCAAACCCTTACTGAAATTTAACTATTCACATCCTTATTGGGTACTTGCCATATCGCTGTCAGTTGCTATCTTGAGTGGATTTTATGCCGTTCAACTCAAAGTAGATACTGATATTGCGAACTTGTTGCCTGAGGATCACCCTAATGTAGTAGCATTGGATAAACTGAATGAAACAGTGGGTGGGGAGACCGATATGCAAGTGGTTATCAGCTCACCTAGTTTTGAGGCTAACAAGAAATTTGCAGAAGACCTTATTGAAAGGTCTCTTGAAATGTACTATCCAAGGTTTGAGGATTACTACTTTGAGCGGGCAGAATTCAAACGGGAAACAGAATTCACGAAAAATAACGCACTCTACCTGGCAAGTGAATCTGAGCTGAATGATGTGATCAGCTGGCTGGAAGATGAGATCGAACAAGCCAAAGAAGAGGCTAACCCCTTTTATTTTGATCTTGGTGAGGATGAAGAAGAGGCAGAAGATACACGGGCTGAGGATTTCGAGCAAAGCTATAAAACACTGGTGCCTTCAGAATATCCGATCAACGAAGACAGCACCATTATGGTGGTAAAATTCTTTCCAACCGGATCAAAAAGCGATATCAAATACCTTGAGGATATGTTTGAGGAATACGAGGATGTGATCGCTTCTCTGGAACCTTCAAGCTATCATCCTGAAATGGAAGTAAAATTCGGTGGCCGGCTCAAAAGGCACCTCGAAGAGATCACATCCATTATGGATGATGTGATAGGGAGTTTCACTACGGGTATCAGCAGTGTGATTCTCTTGGTGATGTTATACTTTTTTATCAAAAAATACCTGCATTATAGAAAAGGAACGCAGGGAGAAGGAACTTATACAATCTGGTCTCACTTCATCAGAATGCCGGTACCCGTACTGGTGATCGGTATTCCATTACTGATTAGTCTGGTATGGACCTTTGGGCTGACCTACTTTTATCTGGGTATTCTCAACACGATGACTTCTGTATTATTTGTGATACTGTTCGGGTTGGGTATCGATTATGGAATCCACTTCTATGCAAGATATATAGAGCTTCGAAACCATGGTTTAAGTGTGTATGAAGCAGTAGAAACTACTTACACGAAGACGGGGGAGGCTATATTGGTTTCTGCTTTCACAACAGCCACAGCCCTTTATATCCTAATGTTTGCTGATTTCCGGGGATTCTCAGAATTTGGATTTATTTCTGGGACCGGGATTATGCTGGCCTTGGTGAGCATGCTATTCATTTTGCCGTCCATTCTCGTGGTATTGGATGAACGCCTGAACTGGATTCTTATCAGTGAAGAAGACAAAGAGGTTTATGACGGCACGCATCGCTATCCATTTTCTAGAACGATCGTAACAGTCGGATTGGTAATCTCGGCTGTGGTGATCAGTTTTAGTGGAAACCTGTCATTTCAGTACAACTTCAGCGAACTGGAACCGAAGTTCCCGGAATATGAGGAATTCAGGTCATTTGCCCGGCAGGTTGAGGATTCAGACAAAAGAAACCCGGCATATATAGTTGCTGAAACCAATGAGCAGGTTGAAGAAATTGCTAATATTCTAAAGGAGAGAGCTGAGGCTGATACCGTTTCACCAACCATTCAAAGCGTCGAAACTCTGCAAGAGCGATATCCTTCAAATGAAGCCGAAGAACAGGAAAAGCTTGAGAAGATCGCCAAGGTCAGGGAATTACTTCAGGACCCATTCCTGGTTGACCGGGAAGATGAAGACCTTGACCGACTTAGACTTGCCGCTCAAACCACTGAACCGGTGACCATAGATCAGATACCGGATTACCTCAAATCACGATTTGTGACCAAAGATGGGGAGATCGGGCGATTTGTGATCATATATCCTTCTGTTGGATTATCAGACGGCCGGCAGTCCATTGCCTTCAAAGATGATGTCAGCGTAGTGAATCTGGAAGATGGTTCAGAATTTTATGCTTCAAGTACCTCCATTGTTGCCGCATCCATGCTGGACCTGATGAGAACTGAAAGTCCCTATATGGTCGCTGCTACCTTTATCTTTATTTACTTCTTCATGTTGTTTTCATTCCGATCATTCAGATGGTCTTTGATCGCAATGTTACCTCTGCTGGTAGGGTTACTGTGGTTGTTCGGTATCATGATGATCTTTGGGTTTCAGTTCAATTTTTATAACCTGGTAGTGCTGCCTGCCATTCTTGGAATTGGTGAGGATAGTGGAGTCCATTTAGCTCATCGATACCGCGAGGAAGGGAAAAACAGTATGTGGCAGGTTCTGTCGAGTACCGGCCAGCATATAACCATGGGGTCCGTGACTACCATGCTGGGTTTTGCCGGTTTGCTGTTCACTAATCATCCAGGCCTGCAATCTATTGGTATCATGGCAGTAACAGGAATTGGAATGACCTTGCTTACATCTATTACCTTCCTGCCGGCATTGATACAATGGCTGGAAGACAAGAACTGGATAAAATTTTAAGTGAAGTCGGTTAATTATTGAGCCTCAATATTTTGAGGGAATATAAATAAGTATGAAAAAAGAACTTGTCGTTAGGGTATTGCCCGAAGTTGCCGGGGAAGAAGAGTTGTTGTTTGAGTACCTGGTAGAAAAAGAAGGGCTCAAAAAAGACGACCTCAGGCACGTTGAGATCCTACGAAGTTCTATAGATGCCCGGGCAAAACAAGCTTACTACAACCTAAAGGTACGATTGTTTATTGGAGAGGAATATCGCCCTCAAGAGATTTCTCTGCCTGATTATCCAAATGTCAGGAATGCCAGGGAAGTGATCGTTATAGGAGCCGGGCCTGCCGGACTGTTTGCAGCTTTGGAACTGATGGAGCAGGGTTTGAAGCCGGTGATCCTGGAAAGGGGTAAGAACGCGAAAG
>JAASTO010000162.1 GCA_021767245.1 Balneolaceae bacterium | reverse complement strand
TTTTTCTGATGTAGTGGACCACACAACCGGAGATCACCTCCTGGAAGTAAGTAGTTTTCAGCTCGATCATATATCCACTTTCAAACCTGATATCAGTTTGATACTGAATATCACACCGGATCACCTGAATCGGTACAACTTTGATCTTGAGGCCTACGCGGCCGCTAAATTCAGAATTACAGAAAATCAGACTGAAAATGATCGGTTCATCTTCAATTTTGATGACCCGATCATTCAAAAGCATGTGGAGTCCCTCAAACAAAAGCAATCCAACCCTCAGCTGTGGGCTTTTTCTCACAAAAATGAAGTACCGGAAGGTGCTTTTGTTCGCAACAATCAAATCATTTTCAAATTCAACAACCAGGAAGAATCACTTATGCCAGTAGAAGAAATCGGACTACGAGGTCAACACAACCTGAGCAACGGATTAGCAACCGCACTTGCGGCACGGGCTGCTGAGATCAAAAACGATGCGATCAGAGAAAGCCTTCGCACCTTCACCGGAGTTGAACACCGTCTTGAACTGGTTCGCAAGGTGGATGGAGTGAAATACATCAACGACAGTAAAGCGACCAACGTGAATGCCGTTTGGTTTGCACTGGATAGTTTTAACGTCCCGCTTACTCTCATTCTTGGAGGGCGCGATAAAGGCAATGATTATTCGGAATTGATCCCACAGATCAAGGAAAAAGTACATACGATCATTGCGATCGGGGAATCCAAAGACCGCATTGAAGAACAACTTGGAGATGTTGCCCCGCATTTTGTACGGGTAGAAACCATGGGTGGAGCCGTGAGAGCGGCCTACAAAGGTGCTAAAAAAGGTGAAGTCGTTTTGCTGAGCCCTGCCTGTGCCTCATTCGATATGTTTGACAGTTATGAACACCGCGGCAAGATCTTTAAAGACGAAGTAAACAAACTATAAAACAGACTATTGATCTATACATCACCACATAGCAATTTATCCAATGTAATAGGCACTACTGCCGAGGACATTGATACACCCAAGCAGGGAAGCGACCGCTACCTGCTGATGGCCGTAGTCATACTGATGACATTCGGGTTGCTGGCCGTGTATTCATCCATAGCTTTTTTCGCTGAAACCAAATCTACGACGGCAGGACAACTCATTCTGAGTCATTTGGTTAAACTTGGAATCGCCTTTTTTGTCACGCTTCTGGTCTCAAAGATCAATTACCATGCAATCGCCAAATTAAGCCGGATCGGTATGGTCGTCAGCCTGTTTTTACTGGTTGCAGTCCTGGCATTTGGAACCGAACAGTTTGGTGCAAAACGATGGCTCAATGTAGGCGGATTCTCATTTCAGCCTTCCATGGTCGCCTCTGTGGCCTTATTGATCCATATCTCCGTGTTACTGAATGAGAAACAGGAATATATCAAAGACTTTCAAAAAGCCTTTTTACCGATTATGTTCTGGGTGGTGCTAACCTGCGGACTTATCGGAATAGAGGATTTCAGTAGTGCCGGCATTTTAATGGCGATTTGTTTACTCGTCATGTTTGTCGGCAGAATCAGCATGATTCAGATCGGAAGCCTGATCGCAGTCGGGATACTGGGAGGTATTTTACTTTTAAGTCAGTCAACCAACCGGCAGGATCGCATTGAACAGTATATCACACAGATCAAAGATATTCCTAGTGAACAGATCATTCAGGGAAGCGGATATCAGGCTCAACAGGCTCATATTGCTATCGCTAAGGGTGAACTGTTCGGTGTAGGCATTGGTAAAAGCTCTCAACGTGACTTCCTCCCTGCTCCTTATAATGATTTTATTTTTGCCATCATCGCTGAAGAATATGGTTTGTTTGGAGCCATGGGACTTGTGCTGATGTATACCCTCATTTTAATACGCGGTGTCGTCTTTGTGGCACGTAATGCGGAAGACCACCTCGGGTCCCTGCTGGCTGTTGCCTGCACCATGATGATCGTACTCTACGGATTTGTGAATGCAGGAGTTGCCAGTGGCATACTACCGGTAACAGGACTGCCCATGCCTTTTGTAAGCTACGGAGGAACCAGTATGGTGTTTGCCGGAATCATGGTGGGCATTCTGTTGAATATCTCAAAGCATAATCGAAACAGGAGGACCTTGTATTATGGATAACCCAAGGATCTTACTGGCAGCAGGCGGAACCGGCGGACATGTGTACCCGGCTATTGCCATTGCTGATGCTTTGAAAGATGAAAATCCCGATACAGAGATCCTGTTTGTGGGAACCAAGGACCACATGGAGTGGAAAGCTGTACCCAATGCCGGCTACGATATCCGAAATGTATGGATCAGTGGTTTTCACCGTCGGTTCACCCTGAAAAACCTTATTTTCCCTGTTAAACTGATCACCAGTCTGATACAAAGTCTCAGAATTTTAAAGGCTTACAAACCTCAAGTCGTGGTTTCCTGCGGGGGTTATGTAGCCGGACCCGTAGGCTGGGTAGCCGGAAAGCTGGGGATACCTATTGTGATTCAGGAACAGAACAGCTTTCCGGGCGTTACGAACCGATTACTGGCAAAATTTGCCTCTAAGATATTTACCGCATTCAAAGAAGCCGATAACTTTTTACCGGCCAATAAAACCACGGTTAGTGGTAATCCAACCAGAGCCACCCTTAAGGAAGCAGATAAACCCTCCGCATTGGAATCATTTGGATTCACTGATGATAAACCTGTGCTGTTGGTTATGGGCGGCAGTGGTGGAGCGAAGACCATCAACGATGCCATGAAAGCCAATATTGAAGCATTGCATGATCAGGCCGGCTTACAGATCATATGGCAATGCGGTTCACGATATTATGATACTCTCTCTACAGAAATTAATACGGAAAACATGAAGGATCTGCGACTTACCGCCTACCTCGATAATATGGCCGAGGCTTATGCTGCAGCAGACCTTGTGATCAGCCGTGCCGGAGCAAGTTCATGTTCCGAATTGATGCTGACCGGTAAACCAAGTGTATTAGTACCCTCTCCTAATGTTGCGGGAGATCACCAAACCCAAAATGCCAAAGCCATGGCGGATGCAGGTGCATCTATACTACTGGAGGATGATAAAATGAAAGATACAGTCACTGAATTGGTGGAACAGCTGATCCGGGATCAGCAAAACCTGAAGCGTATGAATCAGGCGGCCCTGAAACTGGCTAAACCTGATGCCGCCCGGTTGATCGCAAAAGAAATTTTAGAAATCGCAACCTCGAAACTATAATACCTTAGTGGAAAAACGAATCGAAACACAACCCGTATTTGGTAAAACCAGGCATATCCACATGGTGGGTATTGGTGGCATTGGTATGAGCGGCATGGCCGAGATACTGCTGCTGCGGGGCTATAAAGTGACCGGTTCGGATGGCGCAGTTACCGAAACCACCAAAAGATTACAAGAACTTGGAGCTACGGTGCACAAAGGCCATAAGGCAGAATATATTGAAGACGCCGATGTAGTTGTGTACACCAGCGCGGTCAAAGCCGATGAGAATGTGGAAACCATTGCTGCCATGGAAAAGCGGATCCCAACCATCAAGCGGGCAGAGATGCTGGCAGAGCTGATGAAAATGAAGTTTGGTATCGGTGTAGCAGGCACACACGGCAAAACCACTACCACCACCATGATCGGCCATGTGACACAAGATGGTAATTACGATCCGACCATTATTGTGGGTGGTAAAGTGCATAGTTTCGACAAGACCAACGCTGTGGTTGGTAAGGGCGACCTTATTGTGGTTGAAGCCGATGAATTTGACCGAACATTCCTCCGACTCAACCCCTCCCTTGCCATAATCACAAATATTGAAGCCGAGCATCTGGATATCTACAACGACCTGGATGATGTAAAACAAGCATTCATTGATTACGCCAACAAGGTGCCATTTTATGGAGCAGTCATTGTGTGTCTCGATGACCCAAATGTTCGAAGCATTTTGCCACAACTTGAAAAACGGGTGATCACCTATGGGTTGAACCCTCAGGCACAACTCAGAGCTGTGGATATTCGCAGTGATGCCTTCACCAGCACTTTTACTGTTATGTACGAGGGCGAAAAACTTGGGGTTGTCACATTAAAAGCCCCCGGCGAGCATAATGTGAAAAATGCATTGGCAGCTATCGCTACCGGTATTGAACTGAATATTGATTTCAAACTGATCAAAAAAGGAATCGAACATTTTGAGGGAGTCTTCAGAAGGTTCCAGCTGAAATATGAAAATGGGTGTATGGTGATCGATGACTATGCCCATCACCCAACAGAAGTGCAGGCAACCCTTCAGGCGGCCCGAAAAGGCTGGCCCGACAGACGGGTGGTCGCCGTCTTTCAGCCGCACCTGTACTCCCGAACTCAGGAATTGTATAAGGAATTCGGCCTGTCCTTCTTTGATGCCGAAATGCTCATAGTAACCGATGTGTATCCTTCCCGCGAAAAACCGATCGAAGGGGTTTCCGGTAAGTTGATATCGGATACGGCTGAACAGTATGGCCACAAGAATGTGATGTATTTAGAAAACAAAGAGGATGTCACTAAAACCCTTAAAGAGGTAGCTGAGGAAGGTGATATCATCATTACCATGGGTGCCGGCGATATTTATCGTTTCGGCGAAGACTTTATTAAAGCTTTGGAATCAGGATCATTCAAACCAAAAGAGAAATAGTTGAGTAAAAAGGTTTCAAATACCACCCTTTTACCCTGGGTCACCGGTATCATGATGGTGATCGCGGTTGCCGTATTGGCCGCCGTGTACTGGACCCGGACTGTTACGGTTGATGAGCTTGATATCAATGCCCTGACGTTTACAGAACCCGAAGAAATTGAAGCAGTAGCGGCTATACCATTTGGAATTCAGCCGGATAGCCTTGACATACAGGAAGTAGTTCTACGTGTTGAAAAACTACCCTATGTCCGTTCTGTAGTACCGTATATCGAACCCAGTGGAGACCTTAGATTAACTGTTTCAGAGCGGGAACCGATCGCTATGCTGATCGATGGATCCCAACGGGCCTATGTGGATGCCGAGGGAGTGATCCTGCCCATACTTGAGAACAAAACCCGAGATGTGCCCCTGCTTTATGGTTATTCCGTACATGCCACTGATACATTGAAAGATGAACCATTTTTACAGGTCAGGGATTTTCTGATGAAAGCCAAGATCGACCAATTTGGTTGGACAACGATCAGTGAAGTGGCTTTTGACCCGGTTGACGGAGTGGTGGCCCTGAGTCATGAAAACGGGGTTAAGCTCCTTTTTGGGCGCAATGATTTTGAAATGAAACTTGAAAACTGGAAAGCATTTTATAAGCAGGTAGTTCGAACAAAAGGAATACAGTCAATGCAGCAAGTTGATCTGCGTTTCTCAAATCAGGTGGTGACCCGTGAAATATAGTTTTGAATACTTACAGTTTACTAAAAAGAGGAAGAAAAAGGAGCCTTCAAAGGCCAAATCCTCTCCTGCAGCAGAGCATGATCATAATCTGGATGATGAGGCGGTCAATCTATTCAATGCACTGTTGGGATCACCCTACCCTGCTGAAGATGATAAAGTATCCGGATTTTACTCTGAAGTGAGAAGCAGAACTGAACAAGGTATCGGGACGGCTGCAAAATGGTTTGACCGGATCACCTTCAACATAAATAAAGAACATTAGCAATCAACAAACACAGCGGATCATCATGGAAGAACAGGAAAACATAATGGTAGGTCTCGATATAGGGACCACAAAAATTTGCGCAATCGTAGCATCTATTGATGAACAGGAAAGGATCAACATTCTTGGTGTTGGTAAAGCCCAAAGTGACGGATTGAATCGAGGCGTGGTCGTCAATATCGACAAGACGGTGAACGCCATTAAGGATGCCATAGCGCAGGCTGAGCTGGCTTCCGGTATTCAGGTACAGTCTGTGAACGTCGGAATTGCCGGCGACCACATCAGAAGCATGCGCAGTAAAGGTGTGATCACAATCAATAACAAAGATAATGAGATCACGGCAAAGGATGTAGAACGCCTGCTGGAAGATTGTCAGCGTATCATGCTTCCGACCGATCAGCAGATCCTGCATGTGATCCCGCAGGAATTTGTGGTTGATGGTCAGGATGGCATCAGTGATCCTGTTGGAATGAGTGGCATGCGTATGGAAGCAGAAGTTCACATCAT
>JAASTO010000019.1 GCA_021767245.1 Balneolaceae bacterium | reverse complement strand
TTGAAACGCAGTTATAGTTAATGAAAATCCCACATTCTTGAAAATCTGGAAATACGTAGTGGCTATCTGGATGACCGTGGTCATCTCTGCCGGCTTTCTGATTTACATTCCTGAAATTCCCATACTCGAACAAACAGCACGGAATATCTTCTTCCACGTACCCATGTGGATGACCATGTTCGTGCTCTTTTTGATCAGTTTCTGGTATAGTATTAAATACCTGAATGAGCCGGACCCGGTGTTTGATATCAAAGCGTCTTCGGCCGCATCAGTGGGAGTGGCATTCGGTGTTTGTGGACTTCTGACCGGGTCACTATGGGCTCGTTTTACCTGGGGTTCCTGGTGGACCTTTGCTGAGCCGAAAATGAACCTTGCTGCTCTTGCCTTGATGATATATGTAGCATATTTCATGCTCCGATCCGCGTTTGATGATCGTGAAAAGCGGGCTAAGCTTGCTGCCGTTTACAATATTTTTGCCGTAACAACGATTCCGTTTCTGTTATATGTGGTACCAAGGCAGTTAACAAGTTTGCATCCCGGAGCAGACGGAAATCCCGCATTCAGCGAAATTACGGCTGATGAATTGCGGTTCATACTTTATCCGGCCTTCGTTGGTTTTATCGCATTGGGAATCTGGATATACGACATCCACCATCGTTATAACAGGGTAAAACTTGAGCTGGAGAATTCGTAATTTAAAAGAATACGCATCGGATCGATGGTCGGATCAGATACCAAAACTTAATTAAACTATGCAAGAAGATTCATTAGCAGTCGTTGATACCCTCACAGAGGCTTATTCGGATCAATGGGCTGGAGCTGCATCAGGTGAAGAAACAAACGCATTTATTCAATTTATGAGTTCAAACGACTTAATTTTTGTAGTTCTCGGAGTCAGCCTGATTATCTGGCTGGTACTCATCTTCTTTCTTTTCAGAGTCGACAAGAAAGTCAGCAAACTTGAACAGGAAATTCTAAGCAAAAAAACATCATGAAACCGAAGCTGATCATTGGAATTGTTGCCATTGTAGGATTTACATCACTCTTGATGTATAATTTTGGCGAAAGTATAAGTACTTACACTACGTTTGAAGGAGCCGGAGAACGATCAACGGCTCATATTCCCGGAACCTGGGACGATGAAAAGGAAGCAGAATTCTCACTGGAGACCAAACGCTTCACATTTTATATGAAAGATGAGGATGGGGTGTCCAAAAAAGTGGTTTACTCCAAACCTAAACCGAATAATTTCGAACAGGCAGACCAGCTTGTTGTGATCGGTGAAATGAGGGGAGATACTTTTTATGCCAACGAGATGCTGATGAAGTGTCCGTCTAAGTACAACGATACCGATCCCGGTCAGTTTACAGAAGCTGTCGAAGGTTAGAGATACCATTTCAGGCTGTCATCATCAGTCTGAAAATTTATTTTAGATTCATCAAGAGCCACTATTTAAAATTATATCACACCTAATCCATGCTAGGAATCCTTGGTAAACTGTTAATATCGGCCTCTTTCGTCACTTCGATAGGGGCTATGGTCTTTTATTACATCTCAGCTAATAAAGATGAGGATCGTACTCTTAAACTGGGTAATTGGCTATTTACAGCAAAGACCACTTTTCTGGTCATTGCATCCGGTATTCTAATCTATCTGATCTTTCAGCATCAGTTTCAGTATTACTATGTATTCAATTATACGAGTTTAGATCTAACCCCCCGTTATCTTTTTTCTGCATTTTATGGTGGCCAGGAAGGCAGTTTCATGCTTTGGATCCTGTTCTCAGCTCTATTTGGGTTTGGATTGATGAAATGGACACGGGCTCCATATAAAGCACCCGTACTGTTCTTTTTGACGCTTACTCAAGTGTTCCTGCTTTCCATGCTGCTTGGATGGGATATTTTTGGATTGAAGCTGGGTGCTTCTCCTTTTCGAACCATAGCAGAGGAGATGCCCAATGCCCCATTTTTGCAGGCCAATCCGGATTTTGTTCCCAGTGATGGCAGTGGCTTGAATGATCTTCTCAAGAGTCCATGGATGATGATCCATCCACCGGTTTTATTCATCGGTTTTGCCATGATGACCATTCCTTACTGTTTTGCCATGGCCGCTCTCTGGAAACAGCAGTATCACAAATGGATCGGTCCTGCATTGCCATGGACACTAAGTGCTAATGTCGCGTTGCTTACAGCCATTTTTCTTGGCGGATATTGGGCATACGTAACCCTGTCATTTGGCGGATACTGGGCATGGGATCCTGTTGAGAATGCCTCTTTGGTTCCTTGGCTCATCGGTACGGCCGGTATTCATACCATGATCATTCAGCGAAAAAGTGCGATTGCACAGAAGTCCTCAATATTATTTGCCATTCTTGCTTATGTGGCCGTGGTTTATGAAACATTTTTGACCCGGTCCGGAATATTGGGAAGTTCTTCTGTACACAGTTTTGTGGATCTGGGCCTATATAATCAGCTATTGGCGTTTATGCTGGTGGTTACTCTTGTGGGGCTTGGCCTGTTTTTCTGGAGATATAAGGAATTGCCTTCTCCTGAAAAAGAATCAAGTATATTGAGCCGTGAGTTTATGACAGTGACCGGTGCCATGATGCTTCTCATCCTTGGGTTAGTGATCATTCTGGGAACCAGCTCCCCCATACTTGGGCGGTTGTTTGTTGAAAACCCAACCCCGCCGGAGATCTCTTTTTACAATACGTGGAGCATGCCAATTGCAATGATCATGGCGCTGTTGACCGTGATCGGACAATACCTCTTCTGGAATAAGCATGATGCAGAATCACTGGCGTCAGCATTGATCAATCCACTACTGGTAACCAGTGCGGTAACGATCCTGAGTGTAATATTCGGAGATGTCAGAGATCTGTATTATATGGTGTACCTGTTCTGTGGATTTTTTGCCATAGTGGGTAACGCCTGGATCATGATCAAACTGGCAATGAAGAATCCCAAAGTGATCGGAGGCTCTTTGACCCACGTAGGATTTGGTTTGCTGCTTGTGGGAATTCTGGCTTCCTCAGCCTATAACGAGCCTTTGGTCGATCAGAAGACGGCTAATTACAACGCTGCTGTAGAGAGAGGTGAAGTAACTGATGAGCAGGGCTTCAAAGTCACGCAAAAGGAAGAAATGTTGTTGCTCAATCTCAATGAGCCCATAATGATAGATAATAGGTACATGGTGACTTACGAGGGTTATGAACTTGATAATTCCGTTCGCAGAGGTCAGCAGACTTATAAGATCTTGTTTGAGCCGATCGATGGGGGAAAACCATTTTACATGAATCCGGAAGTATATCCAATGCTGACCTCAAGTACACAGGAAAATATACAATGGTCGGTTGATCCGGATGTACGAACAGGGCTGATGAGTGATATTTACATGTATGTAGGTGGAAGTTCATACGTCGAGCAACAAAATGAGTGGGTCAAGAAGAATGCCGAGATGATGCAAAATGTAGCTTCTCAGGATACAGCCGGGATCCAAAAAGATTCTGTGAATGTGCAGTCGTTTAATATGAATCCGGGGCAGTCTATTGATGTAGGTAATTACACCATTCGGTTCGTAAACTACGTACAAACTGACAGTACAGAACTTCCTCCAAATACGACCATAGGCGTTCGGGCTGAAATAGAGCTGATTCACCCGGCCAGCAACAGAGTGATCACCCTCGATCCCTTGTTTGCGGTGTACAGCGAAAACGGACAAAGCTACATATTTTCACCCCCTGCATTTGCTTCAGATTTTGACCTGGAATTTCAGTTCACAGAGATCAATCCACAGGAAAACAGCATTGAGTTGACTGTAACCGGATTAGAAGAGGAATACGAACCGGAATGGGTATTGGTTGTAGCCGATGAAAAACCATTTATCTCTGTGGTGTGGACCGGTACCTTTATCCTGATGATTGGATTTAGCATCTCAATTTTCCGACATTGGGGCAGAGAAAAAGAAAAGAATTCGGATTGAAGCCATGACACATAACCTACTGAACGGGCTATTACACTTACTTACCGTCTGTTCAATAGGTTTATTGCTCTCGATATTTGAACCGGGATTGCAGGCACAGGATCGGGATGAAATTACACCCGGTGGCGCTTTTCTCAGGTCAATAGTGATGCCCGGTTGGGGACACCATTATGTGGATGACACCAACTGGAACCGTGGGAAGTACCATCTTGCCGGAGAGGCCGTTTTGGTGTTGTCGTACTTGGGGCTCAATATTCGCTCTAATTACCTTGAAACCGATTTCCGGACCCTGGCACAAAGCAGTTCCGGGGCAGACCTTTCCGATAAAAACAGGGATTTCCTGATCGCCCTGGGAAATTTCGATTCTTTAAGTGAATATAATGAGGCTCAGCTTCGTGCCAGACGATGGAATTCCCTTTTCCCAGACACACCCGAGTATCAGTGGAGCTGGAACTGTACCGAGGACCGGATACAATATCAAAATACCCGTGAAAAAGTGGATAAGACGAGAAATCAGCTTCCAACATTGGTAGTCTTGATGGTGGGTAATCGCATTGCCAGTGGAATCAGTGCATATTTGAGGGCGCAGAAGAAACTCGAAAACTTTCCTGAGGCGGGATTTACCTATATAAACGAAGCCGGTTATCAGGGGGTAGCCGCCCGGATCAGATTCAATTTTTGAATCAGGATGTGTGGTGCGTTCATACTTAGTTATTATTTGAAAAATAGGTCACACAGCCTTGAAAAACGCTTCCAAAAAGGCTAACCTGACTAAAATTACTAATCAAAAAATCTGAATACATGGATGTTAAAAAAGTAGCCGTAATTGGCGGTGGAACGATGGGAAATGGAATTGCTCACGTGTTTGCGATGAGTGGAATACCGGTGAACCTGATCGAAACCAAGCAGGAATTTGCTGATCGCGCCCTATCAACCATTGAGAAGAATCTTGATAGAATGGTCAAGAAAGAAAAGATCGACGAAGATAAGAAGAACGCGACTCTTGGCAGCATTACCGTATTTCTGGATGTCAGTGAAGGTGTAAAGGATGTTGATCTTGTTGTTGAAGCTGTGCCGGAAAACATTGATATCAAGCGCTCGGTTTGGGAAAAGGTAGATGCCGCTGCTCCGGATCATGCTATACTTGGATCCAATACCTCTTCTATTTCCATTACGAAATTAGCATCCATGACCGGCCGACCTGAGAAATTCATCGGTATGCATTTCTTTAACCCGGTTCCGGTTATGAAACTGGTTGAGATCGTACGTGGACTTGAAACGGATGATGAAACCTACAAGATCGTGGAAGAAACCTCCAAGAAATTGAATAAGGTTCCGGTTCCGGTAAACGATGCCCCCGGTTTTGTAAGCAATCGTGTATTGATGCCGATGATCAATGAAGCCATCTTTTGCGTGGGAGAGGGTGTTGCCACCGCAGAAAATGTGGATGAGGTGATGAAACTTGGTATGGCTCATCCTATGGGGCCGCTAAGACTGGCAGATTTCATTGGACTGGATGTTTGCCTCGATATCCTTAACGTTCTTTATGAGGGATTCAAGGACCCGAAATACCGACCGGCTCCGCTTCTGGTTAAAATGGTTGATGCCGGTAAGCTCGGTAATAAGACCGGAGAAGGATTTTACAAATACGATTAAATTGAAAAAGGGATCTGAATAAAAACGGATCCCTTTCTTAAACTCTTACCGGTAAATTTGATCTGAAACCTAAGCAGCCAGAGAGTTGTTTAATATCTTGTTGGAAGTAAATATCACTTTGTTGGCTTTTAAAAGCAGATCATTCAATTTTCTTTTTACGATCTCCTGAACGTCATTCAGGCTTTTAGGTTCAGTAAGCTGATACTGAAAGTAAGAGATCAGGTTTATGGCAGACAAATAACGGCCATTCTCGTCACCATCTATCTCCACATGCCAGCGTGTAATGATATCATCATCAGCCAGTAACTCATTCACTTCATGGCTGATCGATTCCATCCATTTACTGGCTTCATCGATCCTGTAATTACCGGTCTTCCCGGGGTCCTCTTTTTGGCAGGTATCAATATTGAACAACCACATCATTTCCACATCAATGGTTGGCATGACTGTCGATTCTGTAAAAGGCTCAATTTTAAGAAAGGGGTGACTTTCCATACCTTCCAATCCCTTTGCCATAGACGTTTCCCGAAAACTGTCCCAGTCAAAGTTAATGGAAAGTGATTTGATGTACTCAGAGGCTTCTTGCAAAGAAATGTTTAATTCCAATCCTGTTGCATAGATCTTGTTATCTTGCCATGTTCTGAATTTATTAGTTGCTATACCCCGTTTTCCCAATTGCGATTCTACAGTGTTTACAATAGAATTGAAGATTGGATACTGCATGAAAAATTTATTTCCCCAACAATTTTAAATGAATTATTACGAATTAATATATCTAAATCGGCTGCTCAAAAACAAGTTAAGTGGTTCCGTTATTACTAATACGGTCAGCCCCTATAAAAATTATATTGAGTTTTTTGTGGAGGGAAAAAATAACTCATTTCGTCTTTGTTTCAGTTCAGCACCCGGCAATATTGCATTATTTACAGATAGTTACCGAGGGGCAAAGAAAAATAATACTATCAATTTTTTTGAAGAGATCTACGGGGTTGAGATCACTGATGTCAGCATTCCTGATACAGACCGTTGGTTCTACATTCATTTTGAAAACGGATATAAGCTTTCTTTTCGGTTGTTCAGTAATCGGGCCAATGTGTTTCTTTCAAAAGATGGTGTGATCACAGAAGTGTATAAGGAATATGATGAAGAGGGTGAACCTGTGCCGGCTCCTCAGGAACTTGATCTTTTTCAGGTTGAAAGTGATATCTCCAACAAAAGCACAAAGAATAAACTTGTGGCACTGAATCCCATGCTTCCACGTCAGAACCTCAAAGATCTGATCGAGATTCATGAACTGGATTCAGCGGATCTGCCAAAGCTTGAATCCTTTGTTAGAAAGATGACTGGGGCAATGGAAACCGAACCGAGTTTTAGGTTACTCGAAAACGGTGAAACAACCTTGTTGTCTGAAAACTTACTGCCTCTTAAAACACAGATGGTTTATGATGATATAAATCATTTGATCCTGGACAGATATAAAAATTACTCCAGGAATCAGCGGCTCAAACAAAGAAAATCCTCTATCATAAAAGGACTTAAAACCAAAATTAAGCGCACGAAATCGGGTCTAAAGAATCTCCATCAGGCTGACAAGGGTTTGGAACGAGCCGAAAAATACGAGCAGTGGGGGCATATTCTAATGGCCAACGCCCATATTGGTTCCGTGAACAGTAAAGAACTGGAGCTGGATGATCTGTACAATGCCGGCGAAAAAGTAAACATCCCCATAAAACGGGAATTGGATATTGCTGAGAATGCACAGCGATATTATAAGAAATCAGCCAGTGCGGAACGTTCTTTTCAGGAAGCCGTACAAAGGATCCCAAAAATGGAGAAAGAAAAAGAAAAGGCTGAGCAATTATTGGAACAGGCGGAGTCCATAAATAACTTGTGGGAATTTCAAGACTGGGAAAAAGAGCACGAAGAAGAGCTGAAGGAATATCGAAATACGGATGGCAGCGAATCTAATACTGAGCAGTTACCTTTTTACACCCTTGATATAAAAGGCTATCCGGTTTGGATTGGTAAGAACGCCAAAAGCAATGATAAACTCGTGCAGATGGCACATAAGGAAGACGTGTGGATGCATGCCCGAAAAGTAGCCGGCTCACACCTGATCATAAAAATGGGTAACGATAAGGGAATGCCTCCCAAAGACGTTTTATTGGAAGCGGCTTCCTATGCCGCCTACAACTCTAAAGCCAAAGGAACTAAGCTGGCACCGGTTATCATTACCAAGAAAAAATATGTGAGAAAACCCAAAGGTTCACCCCCCGGAGCTGTGTTAGTGGATAAGGAAAGTGTGGAAATGGTGGAACCCCGAAAGCCTGATGTGAAATGAGCAATCGCTTGAATTCCATTGAACGAAACATTTACGTCACCGGTTTTATGGCATCCGGGAAAAGTACTCTGGCCAGATCGCTTGCCAATGAACTGGATCTGCCTTATAAAGACCTTGATAAAGAGATTGAGATGAGGGAGAGGCAGACCATACAGAAAATATTTGACCATAAAGGGGAAGCCTATTTCAGAAATAAGGAGCATTCGACGCTGATAGATCTGACCGAAACTTTCAAAGGAATTGTTTCCCTTGGTGGTGGGGCTTTGCAAGATCAGCATCTTGTAGACCTTCTGAAAACCAAAGGGATTTTAATAAGTGTACAAGCTCCGTTTGAAAAGATCGTTAAAAGAGTTCAAAGCAGTACGGAACGGCCTATTTTATATGATAAGGAAGGGAAAATAAAATCGGAGGCAACTCTTAAAACCGAGCTTAAAACCTTATATTCAAACAGACTCAGGTTCTATGAACAGGCACAGATCACGTTGGACACCTCCGAATTTGAGTCGCAACAGGATTTGATAAAGGCGGCAATCGACAAAATTAAACGCCATGTTTGATACATTACAGGTTAATACATCTACAGCGGGAAACTACTCCTATTTTGTGGGAAATGATCTAAGGAATGATATTTCTGAGTTCACAACTCGGTATACATCAAAAAAAGCCTTTGCCTTGGTAGATGCTTTCGTTCTGGAGCATCACAGATCATATTTTGAAGACCCTCTTCGTGAACAATTTCCCGATCTCAAGATCTTTGAGATACCAAGGGGAGAGCAAACCAAGAGTGCCGATGTCTATTTAAAGCTGTTGGATCATATTCTTGAAAATGACGCAGACAGGAGCACCCCTGTTTTTGCCATTGGGGGAGGTGTTACCGGAGATCTTGCAGGATTTGTGGCAGCTACTGCTTTAAGAGGGCTTCCGCTTGTTCACATCCCAACAACCCTGCTTGCTATGGTTGACAGTTCCATCGGGGGTAAAACTGGAGTGAATCATAAAACCGGAAAAAATCTGATAGGCAGCTTTTATCAGCCTGAGGCCGTTTTTGCAGATGTCAGTTATCTCCGAACACTTGCTGAAAAAGAGTGGGTGAATGGAATGAGTGAGATACTTAAATACGGGATGATCCATACTCCTGATATCATCGGTCAGTTAAAAGAATTAACTGAATCTGAAATTAACATGGATGGTAACAGTTGGTTAGACCTGATCCGACAAAGTGCACAGATCAAAATAGATGTTGTTTCAGAGGATGTATTGGAAGCCGGAAAGAGAGCGTTTTTGAACTTCGGTCATACCTATGGTCATGTGCTTGAAAGCCTGGGGAATTATAATACCTATTCTCACGGAGAAGCGGTTTATGCCGGAATGGTGGGAGCTACCTATGCTTCCAATAAACTGGGAAGTCATATCGACCTGTCAAATTTATTACAGTTTCGTTCGTTGTACAATTTTGACCTGCACGGTATTACACAGAAACCTGCACAATTGGTAGATCTTATGATGCGGGATAAAAAAGTAAAAGACGGCACGTTGCGGCTGGTTCTGCTCAAAGATCTTGGTGAACCGTATCTATACAGGGTTGCAGAAAAGGCCTTTGTGGAAGATAGCTGGCAGCAGACT
Organism: Balneolaceae bacterium; assembly: GCA_021767245.1. Taxonomy (GTDB): domain Bacteria; phylum Bacteroidota; class Rhodothermia; order Balneolales; family Balneolaceae; genus Gracilimonas. The sequence goes on along the minus strand of JAASTO010000019.1, from coordinate 12,096 downwards.
TTAAAGATATTTTATTAGTGGCTTACATACGCTGGATATATAAATCTTGGAACATCTTCTGGACCTTCGTAGGGGTCCTGGTTCTTACTGTGGCATTACTTATAGGAATTGCTTTTGGGGCCTTGCAGTTAAGTCCGGTTCAAAACAGCATTGCTGATGAGATCGAAGATCAATTCAATAGTCGATTTGATGGAGTATTAAGTATTGGGAAAGTGGATGGTTTATTGCCATTCAATATGAACCTCAAGGATGTAACTATCTATCCTAACGATTCCACTTTTACACCGGTAGTGTCAGCCGGAAATATTTCTGCAGGTATTGATCTTTGGTCAGTATTGCAAGACAGGCTGGTTATCAATAAGATGATCGTAAATGAGCCAAAGGTGGTTCTTGATCAGATAGAGGGAGCACATTTCACCTTATCCGGGGCTCTCAGAAAACGTGAGGCCAATCAAAGGTCAGTAGTTGACAGTCTTGAGGTTCCCCTGCAACCCACTGATTTTGAGGTCATCATACCATCCTTTGTTTTATCGGATGGAACGGTGGAGTTCAGGGAATCTGAGACCTCTGAACCCAATCGCACACCGGATAGCCTGATCGTATCAAATCTTCAAATGGATATGTTCTTTGAATTCACAGAAGAGCAACGTTTTGTTGATTTCAATTCCGTAAGCTTCAATACGAGTGAGCCGAATTTATCTACTGTTGAACTCTATGGACAGATCTTTAATGACGATCAGTTTTTTGAACTGAATTCATTCAACATCACCACTGAACACTCTATGCTGGGTTTTAGTATTGAGGCTGATGGAATTAACGCATTGCGTGGAAGATTCATGGATCAGCTGGAAAACTCACAGTTGACATTGAATCTGGATCAGATGAATATCGGACCTGCAGATATAAGAAGGATATATCCAAAACTTCCTGATACTGAAAATTATTTACAGGGCACACTGGAAGGTGAGGGAACGCTTAGTGAAATGATATTCAATAATGGAGAATTGGTTTTTGGGAATAGTTATACAAATTTCAATGGCCGGCTTAGATCTATCTCCAATCCACAGGATCTGGGATATTTGCTTGAGATCGAGTCGCTGATCCTTTCAGATAATGAGGTCGACCTGTTTGTCGGCAGCTTAACAAATGAACAGATCGAAGCCATCATAAATACTCGATATGAGGGAGTTTTTGAGGGTTCGTTAGACTCTACGAATACAAGCCTGACCGCGGTAGGTGAGAGAGGGTCTGTGGCTATGAACGGAACCGTGCGCTATGGAGAGGATCTGTCATTTGATCTGGGGCTTGAAACTGATTCACTGGATATTGGAAATCTGATCGATCCACGTATTCGTGAAACAGATCTTACACTGAATGGCAGGATCAGAAGTACCTCAACAGATCCCAAGACCGCAAGGGGAGGACTCTTCATAGAGACAGTGGACTCCCTAAACACATTCAACGGACAGCACGATCTTTATGCATTGGTTAACTGGGAGAATGGAATAATAACACCTGAATTTCGTGGGAATTTTGGAGAAGCACGAACCCAATTCAGTGGTGAAGTAAATATTCAAAATTCTGAGCCTGAGATCTTTTTAAAGGGATCTGCTGACAATTTACCACTTAAGAAATTAGCTGCGGTTGATCGGTTAAAATCGATCTACTCCGATATTGAATATGAAATAGATGTAATCGGAAATGATCTTGAGAATCTGTTCGGGAAATTCACGCTTGACGTACTTGAGTCTCGTTCAGAAGAGGATACTCTTGGCCGGCATCAGCTGTACTTTGATTTTAACGATCCGGCGGAAAGGCAACGGATCTTACGCTTTACTTCCACAGCATTTGATGCGACGGTAGAAGGTGAGTTCAATACGGAGAGTGTAGTAAAACTTGCACGCCAATGGAGCAGATATCTAAAAAACAGGATCGATCAGGAGATCTTTTTTAATGATGCGATAAATGCGGTGCCTGTGGCTGAGATCGGCAATCAAAATATTGAGTTTGAAGGTCGTGTTAAAAATCTCGGTTTGCTTAATTTTTATTTAAGTGATCTGCCTCAAATATCATCCACCGCACGCTTCAGTTCCTCATTCAACGTGAACTCTCAGCAGCTTTTGTTTACATCCAGCCTCAGTGACAACAGCATAATAGTCAATGATTTTAATGCCGATACACTTGAGCTGCAAACAACCGGAGGGTTCAGGTACGGTTCTTCACTCAAGGATTTTGCGAATCTTCAGATACAGTCTACCGCCAGTCGAATAGACCTCGGTATTGTAAATGGCCAAGGTTTTACCTTCAACGGAACCATGAATCGCGATTCCCTGGATCTAAGCAGTTCAGTGGCTCGGTTATCAGATAATGCCACGTTTAATTTCAAAGGCCGCGGTAAGATCCTTGAACAGGCTTTTGAGTTGAATATAGATTCACTTGGACTCGGTACGGATACTTACACCTGGCAAAATGATGGAATCCCAACCATAGTTTATAACTCAGATGAGGCCCTTGAACTACGAGATTTTGTATTTGAGAATCAGCAGCAATTTCTGGCGATCAACGGAACATTCAGTACAGATCCGGAAGATTCTGTAAGATATAGCATAGAAGACCTGAATCTGGATGAGATCTCTGAATTGATCGGTAAACGTCTCACTTTTGGCGGAACTCTGAACGGGGATTTCATCACACGCACCCTAACCACCGTGCCAACCGTTCAGGGAAATATGGATGTGGAAGCCCTGGAGTTTGGAGAAACCCTGGTTGGTGATCTGACACTTAGAAGTAATTACAACAGGGATCTTGACCGGTTTGATACAAATATCTCTGTGACCACAGATTCTTCAAAATATCCGCAGTATTTCGAGAATACGAGCCGCAAAGGACAGGAATTTGATATCAGTGGGTATATACTGGCTCCTAATGACGGTAATTTTCCTGAGGTGGATTCACTGTACAACTTTGAAGTCGATTTCAAAAATATTGACATGTGGATATTACCCATTATTGCACCAAAAGTATTCACGGAAGGATCCGGTTTGGCAAGTGGTAGCGGAAAATTGTGGGGGAATACGGAAACCTATGACTTTAACGCAGACCTGATGGTGGGAACCGAAGATGCCGCCTACCTGAGGCCACGATTTTTGGATACCTATTATTATGCACAGGGTGGAATTAATTTCAGTCGAGACCGAGGGCTTACGTTTCAGGATATCTACCTGATCGATCCCTCCGGGGGTAACGCCATCTTGAGTGGGTATTATGATTTCAATGATTTCACCCCGACCGATAGTATGAATATCCGTCTGGAAATGAATGAATTTCAATTCCTGAATAGTACCTTTGATCCGACACTTCCTTTTTTTGGGGATGCCTACGGTTCAAGCACAATAACCATTACTGGTACGAATTTTGAACCGGTTTTAAGAACCGAACAACCGGTGCAGATCAGTGATTTCTCGGAAATTTCGATACCATTGCTTGAGGAAACGGAATTTGATGAAGGCAACCGATTTATACGATTTGTGGATTCTTTTGAGGAGGGCGCTGAAACAAATGCAAGTTTTAACAACCGAAACCGGGGAACGACAAACGGTGAATCAGAAGAAGAGGAGGAAGTAGATCTTTCATTCACCGAACGCTTTACTATGGACCTTCAGTTTGTGGCAAACGACCCTATGACCGTTCGCCTTATATTTGATCCTGTAACGGGTGATATTGTAACCGCTGAGGGAACCGGACGTATTAGGATCTTACTTGAGGATGAGAACGTGTCTATGTTTGGCCGGTTTGATATTCAGGGCGGACGGTATCAGTTTGTGGTGGGTGATATTTTTACACGACGATTTGAGATCGAATCGGGTGGAAGTATTGTATGGGAAGGAGATCCTGCCAATGCCCGACTTGATCTGAATGCTATTTACAGCGCCAGGCCGGATATCAATACCCTGAGTACTGCAGGAACCATTGATCCTGATAATACACAGCGGGTTCCTGTAGAGCTGGTTCTTAATATTGGGGGGACTATCTCAAGTATTGAGAATAATTTCTTCTTCAGATTACCGAATACTATTGAGTCTCAGCAGAATTCCACACTCTCCACACAGATCGCGACCATAAACCGGGATGAGGACTTGAAACTTTTACAGGCATCAAATTTTATGCTAATGGGTAATTTCATTCCGGTTTCGTCGGGTGGGCAGGCTCAAAATAACCTGTTTGGAGAAAATCTCTCAGGCAGTGCAGCTGTGTTGAATCCATTGTTATCCAGTCAGGTGATCAACCCATTGCTGTCCAGTCAGATAAATTCGTTATTGAACAGCGATTTGAGTAGTTTAGACGTAGATTTTAATTTAAATACATACAATCAGGTTGACCTTGGAGTTGCGTTGCGACTCTATAATGATAAGCTGATACTTAGACGAGAAGGACAGATAACAGGACGACAATCCAACATCGGTGATTTGGGGGCCACTTACAGGATCAACCGAACATTTGCAGTAACCGCATTTCACCGTCAGGATCTTACCTTTGGAACATTAAACAGCACCGAACAATCACAACAATCTCAGGATATCAACGGCGTGGGCCTTGAAGCTAAGGTAAACTTTAATTCTTGGGATGAATTTTTTAAACGATTATTCTCACCATTCAGGAAATTGTTCGGGATAGAAAATAAAAACGACAATCAAGAAAAAACTGAAAATAGCGGGACAGACAGTCCGGCGTAATACCATTTGAATGAGTAAAAAAGACAGACTAAGTAAATTTGAAGATCTGATCATAGATCTGCTGAAAAACAGCCCCGATCATAAAATGACAAGAGAACAGATGATCAGCGTTCTTCGCCTTGAAAGTAACAACGAAATAAAAAGACTCGATAAATCACTGAACCGGTTATCGAATAAGAAACATATTGACCGAAAAGACAACTACGTGATGCTTCCTCAGAAAAGGAAAGCCCGTAAAAAGAGATCAGACTCCGGTGGTGCAAAAACCTATGAAGGCAAGATCGATATCTCTGCCCGTGGTACAGGTTATGTAATAGTAGAGGAGCTGGATCAGGATGTGATGGTTTCCTCAAGAGACCTTGGGTTGGCACTGAATGATGATATCGTAAAAGTGAAGATCACCGGTCAGGATAAGCGAAGTGGCCAACCCCGTGGAAAGCTTCTCGATATTGTGAGGCGAGGGAAAGAATTTTATGTGGGTACGCTAAGGGAGGTCACCAAAGGCAACTTTGTGATCGAAGCCGATACGCAATCGGTTCATACCAACTTTTTTGTGCAGCCTGAACATCTAAACACTGCTCAGGATGGTGATAAGGTGATATTTGAATTGGTTAATTGGGTACATCCGAAAGCCTTACCCGAAGCAAATATCAAATCTGTGCTTGGTAAATCCGGTTCCAACGATGCCAACATCCTGTCAATTCTGGCGGAAAATGATATGGTGGCGGAGTTTCCTAAAGAGGTTGAGGATTATGCTCACCAGATCCCGCTTGAGATTCCGGAAGAAGAGTGCAAACGCCGCAGAGACATGCGTGAAGAAAAAATCTTTACCATTGACCCGGCAGATGCCAAAGATTTTGATGATGCCCTGAGTATCAAAAAACTAGATAATGGAAATTATTATCTGGGGGTACATATTGCGGATGTAACCCATTATCTGACACCTAAATCGATCCTGGATCAGGAAGCTCACAAAAGAGGTACCAGTGTATATTTGGTGGATAGGGTGATCCCGATGCTGCCGGAAGTGCTCAGTAATGGGGTGTGTAGTTTGCGACCTAATGAGGACAAACTGACGTACAGTTGTTTCATGGAGATCGATCCTAAGGGGCAACTGGTCGACTATTCGGTTGAAGAAACGGTCATTCATTCCAAACAACGGTTCACCTATCAGGAAGCACAGGAAGTGATAGATGGAAAGGACCATCCATTTAGCCATGAGGTAAATACCACCGCTGAGCTGGCCCGAATTTTACTGGATAAGAGGTTCCGTGAAGGGGCTATAGATTTTGACAATCCCGAGCCGAAGTTTGTATTGGATGATGACGGTAAACCACTTGAAGTGATCATTAAAAAACGCATTTTTGCGAATCGTCTCATCGAAGAATGTATGCTGATGGCCAATAAAACCGTAGCGGCTCACGTTGAGAACATGCGAAAAAAATCCGGAAAGAAACGTTCGAAGGATCTTTTTCCTTTCTTCTATAGAGTTCATGACAAACCGGATGGTGAAAAGCTGGCGGGTATAGCCGAGCAGGTGAAACCGATCGGTATCAACTTTGAGGTTGGTAATGACATGAGCCCTAAGAAGATCAATAACTTGCTTGAAAAGGTGAAGGACACCAACCTGGAGTATATTGTAAACGGGCTAATGTTGAGAGCCATGGCCAAGGCCGAGTATTCTCCGAATAATGTTGGACATTTTGGTTTAGGTTTTAAACATTACGCACACTTTACAAGTCCGATCAGACGTTACCCGGACGTGATCGTCCATCGTTTGTTAAAAGGCTATAATTCCGGAGCGAGGGTTTATACCTACGACCAGCTTAAAAAGGATGGTGAACACTGCAGCGAAAGAGAGAAAGTAGCTGTAGATTCGGAGCGAGATTCGATCAAACTGAAACAGGTTGAGTTTCTAAGTGATAAAACGGGTGAAACATTTGAAGGAACCATTAGTGGAGTCATGGAAAGAGGTATTTTCGTAACTCTGAAAGATATTTATTGTGAAGGAATGATCAGGATCAGTGACCTGAAAGGTGATTATTATGTTTATCATGAAAAAAGACATGCTTTGGTTGGTCGCAAAAGTAAGAAGCAATTTCAGCTTGGCGATGAGATCAAAGTGCGTGTTAAAAGCACCGACCTGCAGAAAAGGCAGATCGACCTTAGTTTAGCTCAGTAATTTCTCATTTTTACGTTTATGAAGACCAAAATTTTCTCCATACTCTTTATCGGACTTATGATCCTGGCTGCAGATTCTATGTCTGCTTTTGCTCAGTATTATCCTTTTGGAAAGAACCGTGTTCAATACGAAAAATTTGAGTGGCGGTACGTACAATCCACTCACTTTGATGTGTATTATTATGGAGAAAAGAATTATGAGTTGGCTGAGTTTGCAGCTAAAAGTATTGAATCGGCCTATAAGCAGCTAAGTGAGGATTTTGATCATGAGATATCGAACCGTATTACCCTGATCATCTACGATTCTCATAACGATTTCTCACAAACCAATGTGGTTAATTTGCCAACAAACGCGGAAGGCATTGGTGGAGTGACCGATAAAATGAAGAACCGTATGACAGTACCATTTGCCGGTGACTATGCGGATTTCAGAAGAACACTGCATCATGAGTTAGTTCATGCCGTTTTCAACGACATGTTTTATGGTGGAACCATCAATTCCATCATTCGAAATAATATTCAGCTGGTTTTTCCACTTTGGTTTGAAGAGGGTCTCGCAGAATATACCGCGCTGGGCTGGGACACTAACACGGACATGTACATCCGTGATGCCGTTATTAATAACTATCTTCCACCTATTCCATATTTGAGTGGTTATTATTCATACCGAGGGGGACAAGCCGTTTGGAACTACATTGTTGAGCAATACGGCAGGCAAAAGATTGGTGAGATTTTACAGCGCATAAAAACATCCCGAAGTGTGGAATATGGTTTACAACAGTCCATTGGTTTGAATATTGAGGAACTGTCCAAGGTTTGGCAGGATGCCCTTCAGGAGCGTTATTATCCGGAAGTGGCTGAACGTGAACGAGCCGATATGATCTCAACCTTGTTAACAGAGCGTGGTGATTACGGTTCCTATAATACCAGTCCATCTATTTCCCCACAGGGCGATAAGATCGCGTTTATTACCAACAAGCGTGGGTATTTTGATGTGGTGGCGATCAGTGCCATTGATGGCCGAAAACTGAAGACTTTGATCCGCGGAGAGGATGATCCTGAATTTGAGGAACTCAATATTTTAAATCCCAACATTGCCTGGTCACCCGATGGCCGAAAAATCGCCATGTCAACGAAATCAGAGGGGAGAGATGATCTTGCGATCATAGATTATGAGACTACTGGAGTTACTAAAGTGAAATTCCCGGACCTTGATGCAATCGGATCGATATCATGGTCACCTGACGGTGAAAAGATCGCCTTTGACGCTAATATTGGGCCTTATCAGGATATCTTCGTGTATAACCTTAGTACTCAGAAACTCACGAATGTCACGGGTGATTTCTTTTCAGACATGCAACCGGTTTGGGGTCCTGACTCCGAGCATATCTATTTTGTATCCGATCGAGGGGATAAGGTTGAACTCCATAACTATGCACTGAATTTTGATCTATTGAGTACGGAAAGTATATACCAGACAGATCTGTATCGGGTTCGACTAAATTCCACAGAAGCGACTCAGCTTACCGATACCCCAATCTGGAGTGAGAAATCTCCCAAAACCACCCGTGATGGTCGTATGGTCTTCATATCAGATAAAAATGGCATACAGAACGTCTATGAGTTTAATCTGGATACCCGGACTTCAACCCCGCTCACGAATCTACAGACCGGTGCTTCTCAAATATCTATGAGTGCTGACGGTTCAAGATTAGCTTTTAATTCTATAAATGAAGGATACCTGGATATCTTCCTTTTACGCTCACCATTTGACCGAAGGAAATCTGGGGAACTTACACCCAATTACTGGGCACAACGGCGAGCTACCGAATCAGACGCAGAACGTGTACCTGCCACAAAATATGCCCGAGAAATGTTCAGTGTAGCGGGAGCAGGATTACCGGTTGGAGAGGATTTGGCTACTATAGCGGATGATACGACCCAGGGTAACCAAACCGATGCTCAGTCTGCAGGCACAGATACAACAGCCACCGGTGAAACAGGCGGACAGGTTCAGGAAGAAGAAAATAACAATGAGATCGATTTCCGGAATTATGTATTTAGTACGGAAGTCATGGAAGACACAACCATTGTACTGGAAGACATTGAGAATTTTCAGCCGGAAAATACTCTGACTGAGGATGGACGCTTTCAGCCCAAGGAATATCGACTCCGATTCTCAACGGATATCTCATACAATCCATCTATTGTGGCCTCTACCTATGGGACCTATGCGCTGACACAATTTATTATCAGTGACCTGCTTGGTGATCATCAGATCGCATTGGGTACGAACTTTGTGACCGATCTCAGAAACAGTGATTACTCGCTGCAGTATGGGTACATGAAAAATCGCACCAATTGGTTTTTCAGTTATTTCCACTCTTCCAGACAATATCAGACCTTTTATGGTGAGAATATAAGGTTCAGAACCTACGGTGGGGGTGTAAATGCCCAGTATCCAATCAGTAAATTCAAGCGAGTGGATGCCGGATTCTCCTTCATGGGGATCACACGTGATTACAGTTCTGTAAGTGACCTTTATGCCGGCAGCAGCTTTAACCTGAATCAGGATCCTAACCAAAGCAGTTTCTTTTTGTATCCTGAAGTGATCTTCACTAACGATCAGACTTTGCCCGGGTTTATTACTCCACAGGGGGGTAATAGGTATTCCATTGGTTTATCCGGAAGTCCCGGAATTGGAAATAACGCACCACAGTTTGTATCCGTACTGGGCGATTATAGAAAATATTTTAACCTCGGATCCCGGTACAGTTTTGCCGTCAGAGCTTCTGGTGCTGCTTCGGTTGGACCTGATAAACAAACATATTTTATGGGAGGTCGTCTTGGGTGGATCAATCAACGGTTCAACCAGAATGGATTGTCCTACGATAAACTCACAGACAGTTTCTTCACCGTTCCGGCTTTACCGGTCAGAGGATACGCTTATAATAGTATCTACGGCAGTAATTTCTCACTGATCAATGCAGAATTCAGGTTTCCATTGTTTGCGGCCATCGTACCAGGAGCAGTTCCAATATTACCACTTTACAATGTAACCGGTGTCGCTTTCCTTGATGTCGGGTCAGCCTGGGGCGATCGTATTGATTATGGATTGATCGATGGCAATGGAAACGATATCATTAACGAGTCCAAACTGGATTTCAAAATAGCGGAAGAGCGAACAGGTACGTTTGAGCTTAGGGATCAGAACGGTAATTTACTTGGCTCAGGTCCTGCCCCTTATCTTGATGGTGATATTCTTATGGGTGCCGGTTTTGGACTTCGTACTATCCTGTTTGGCTTACCATTCAGATATGATGTAGGCTGGCCTTATCAGCGGAGTGGTTTTCTATCCAAACCGATCCATTATTTCAGTATCGGAATCGATTTTTAGGATCCACTATCTGGCATAAAAAGTTTCTACGGCTAAGAGGCGGTCAAACTTTCGTTCTGGATCATTGAAGTACACATAGCTCATGTATTCCTGAACGTTTGGTGAATTGTTATCGGAAAGTGAGGTAAGATCAATATGCCCGGTTTCATCGAGCAAAATGTATTGATAGCTGTAGATGCCTTCCTTAAGTAACTGACTATTTTTCCATAAGCCTGTGGTAGAGTCAAATGCCATTACACTTTCAGATGTGGCAGACCACTGATTAAAATCCCCAAGTATATAGATATTGTTATCTGGAGTAAGGCTATCGGAGCCATCTAAACGGAAAATGACTCTTGCATAATCGGCTCGTTTAGAAGATGCAGGTGAATAAGCTCTGAATGAAGAGGAAGTACCAAAGTCAGAATTTAGAAAATTTACAACATCCTCTCTGAGGGTAACTTTGGGTGGGTTAGAGCCGGGATCCCATTCAACGATGTGTGTGTTATTCTGAGAAAACGAATTCAGGTTCTTGATAACGTAACCGACGTTTGCAGGAAAGGCATTGGATTGAGTGAGATCAAATTTAGCTGTACCCGGAGTGTTGAAGTCGTATGAGTCAGTAAATCTGGAGTCCGACCAGAAGCGGTTTTGGACGTAAGAAAAACTAAGGTCGAATTCAGGATACTTCACAAGATCGGGGACATCATAAGTGCTGAATAAACGATGTACAGGCATGAACCTATTTCCGGAGTTGAATAGTGTCTGTGAAGTTGAACTGAGCTCTCCTTCATTTTCGGTGATAAAAAAGGGGAGAGAAAATAATTCTTGGCCACTTTCAGGATCTGTGACGTGTAGCAGGTAATTTCCACTGCTCGTAAATTGGATTTCATTCAAGGGGATCCTCATTTCGTAGTGAATGTAATCGGGGCCTCGAGACTGACTCACTTGTCCACCACCAAGAATGAGTTCGCCAATACCATTCAAATACCAATCCTGGGGGATGTTACTGGGTGCCCATGTTTTACTGTGGTGTGTAAAGGTGATCCTGAATTGCCCGTTAATATCGGTCAGTTCATCAAAAGATAGAGTCAGATGGTCATCAGAATTGAGTTCTAATACCGGTGGGTTATTCTGAGCATTATTGGCATAAAGCTGAACACTTTTGAATGAAGCAGGAACCGGATTTTGGTTTGGTACCAACACCACACTGTTAACCGACGAAGCTTCACCTGCTGATGCAGAAGAAGTATTCAAGGTTGAAGAACAACCTGAAAACTGACTCAACATGAGTAGCACACCGGCCAAAAGCAGCCAATTAGGTTTTTCTTTGATGATATGGATAAACTTCAGGTTCAAATTATTCGGATGATACGACTGAAATACTTCCTCTGAAAACAAAATTAGCCGGACCCGATAAGATCAGCTGATGATAGGTTTGGGTCTTAGCATCATAATCAAAAGAAGCGGTTAAATTGCCCCCTTTAACCTGTACCTGATACCCATTATGGCCCTCTTCATGTCCGAATTTGTGATGGGTTGCAATGGCTGAGGCCAGGGCACCGGTTCCACAAGCAAGGGTGAGGTCTTCTACGCCTCGCTCATAGGTTTGCAGGGAGATCTGATTGCCATTATCACAATGAACAAAATTAACGTTGGTACCCGGTGGATCTACAGATTCGTGATACCGGATCTTACGACCGGTCTCAACAAGATCATCCACTTCATCCAGGTGTTCCTTATCCACAAAATGTACAAGATGTTCGGTAGCTGCATCGGCTTTGATGAAAGGGAGGCCATCCACCA
>JAASTO010000161.1 GCA_021767245.1 Balneolaceae bacterium | reverse complement strand
CCTTATATTTAAAGATTATTTATCGAAATATAATAATCAGAATCTCTATTACATTGCAGGGCGATCAAGATACGAATCTGCCACCTGCTTTTAAATTTTTATGAAAGAATTAAGAATCGCCCTTTTTACTGGAAATTATAATCATATCAAAGATGGCGTTTCCCTTACACTAAACAGGTTGGTCAAGTTTTTGGAAGATCAGGGTATTCCGGTGTTGGTATTTGGCCCAACCATCGATAAACCGGATCTGGAACACAACGGTACGCTGATTCCATTGCCCTCTGTAAGAATGCCCGTATCCGGAAGGGGAGAATACCGGGCAACACTCGGGCTGTCCCGAGAGGCTAAAAAAGCACTTAAGGAATTTGACCCCACGTTGGTTCACATAGCCACCCCTGATGTTGGCGGATTGAAAGCTAAAAAATGGGCACAAAAGCATAATGTTCCCATTGTCGGTTCATACCATACCCACTTTACCAGTTATCTGAAATACTATGGATTGAACCTGATAGAGAGCGTAGCATGGAAATATTTGAGCTGGTTCTACAATGCTTGTAGGCATGTGTATGTTCCGTCACAATCCATGATCGATGAGCTCATACCTCATGAATTTAAAAGTGAGATGAAGATCTGGGCAAGAGGGGTTAATACAGATCTGTTTTCACCTGATAAAAGGAGCGAAAGCTGGAGAAAGGAACGAGGCTTTAAAGAAGATGATATCGTTGTAACATTCGTGTCTCGTCTTGTGTGGGAAAAAGAACTGGATACCTTCCGTCATAGTGTTCAAAAACTTTCTGAAGAGAACGCTCACATAAAAGCCATGGTGGTGGGAGATGGGCCGGCAAAAGCCGAATTACAGGAGTTAATGCCTGAAGCGGTTTACACCGGTTTTTTAAATGGCGAGGATCTGGCCACGGCCTATGCAAGCAGTGATGTGTTCATGTTTCCATCTCACACCGAAACTTTTGGCAACGTAACCCTCGAAGCTATGAGCTGTGGCTTGCCATGCCTTGTTGCCAATGCCACGGGCAGCCGTTCTTTGGTTGAGGATGGGGTAAATGGCTTTTTGGCAGAACCTCAGGATAAAACCGATTTTACGGAAAAGCTTAAAAAGATCGTTGAAAGTATAAGCTTGAGAAAAGAGATGGGAGAGCGCTCCAGGGAGAAAGCCTTGGGTTACGAGTGGGACGAAATCAACGGACAGTTGGTTCAGAATTATCGGGAAGCATTGAATACAGCTATCAACCAGAAAAATAATTAAGGGATCTCCATTATATGAAGATCATTGACGTTGCAGAGTTTTACACGGATCAGGGTGGAGGTGTTAAAACCTACATCAATCAAAAATTGAAATTTGGGTCCCAGATGGGCCACGAGATCGTAATTGTTGCCCCAGGAGAGGACTGGGGGGAAGAGGAACGCGATGGTGGGAGAGTCATTTGGGTAAAAGGCCCGCGATTACCGGTCGATTGGCGATACTATATTCTATGGAGAGAAAAAGCCGTTCATGAGATCCTGGATCGTGAAAAACCGGATGTAGTGGAAGGTTCGTCACCGTGGACAGGCGGTTGGTTTGCCGGCAGGTGGAAAGGTGACGCAGTCAAGACCTTTATCTTTCACCAGGATCCGATCGCGGCTTACCCACAAACTTTTTTTGGGCACTCCGTTGGTTTCAGGAATATTGATAAGATGTTTGGATTCTACTGGAAGTATTTACAGAATCTGAGTAACCGGTTCGACGCTACAATTGTAAGTGGTAGCTGGCTGGCAGAACGGATAGGTGAACATGGGGTGAAAAATCCAATTGCTGTCCCGTTCGGGATCGATAAGGATTTCTTTTCACCGAAACGAAGAGATGAGAAGCTTCGGTCCAGGCTATTAGCTGATTTTGGGCTTCCTGAAGATGCTAAGCTTATGATCGCGATAAGCCGTCATCATCCCGAAAAGAGATTAGGTACCATAATTGATGGATTTATCAAGGCCTCAGAAGAAACACCCATGGGGTTGATGATTTTTGGAGACGGACCCATCAGAAAATATGTGGAATCGAAGGCCGGTAAATCGGATCTGGTAAAATTGATGGGATTTACGGAGAACAGGGACGAACTCGCCAATATTCTGGCCTCGTCAGATTATTTTGTTCACGGTTCTGCCGCTGAAACTTATGGTATTGTGGTAGCGGAAGCTGTGTGCAGTGGACTCCCTGTATTGGTACCCGAGATCGGTGGGGCCGCAGAGATCGCAAATCCTGAACTTGGGGAAACCTACAGACCCGGGGACAGCGAGTCCTTTACTAAAGGATTACTGAATCTGGTAAGTCGGGATCGAAGTGACTTGGTGAACGCCACCGTAAAAGCCGCAGAAAATGACATCGTTACCATGGAGCAACATTTTAAAATGTTGTTTGAAACATACGAGGATTTGTTAGCTAAGAAGGGCTGAGGATCATCGAAGAAAATTGCTCATCTGAGTACTGATTTACATGTAATTCAGAAGCATTCTTATAAATTTGTTATCTTTGCTCAGATAATTACTTTTTGTATCAGCAGTCGGTTTTTCTAACGTCTTTAGTAATAACTTTTTAGGATCAAGAAGCCGGCTATATTTTGATGTTTATTTAGAATCTTTTTTAAGGAAATCACCTAATGGCCGATAAGAAAACAAGCGCCAAAAATTCAGACATTTTTTCAAAGGCTTATAATTTCAGAAAAGCCGATGAGGTAAAAGAAGCAGGATTGTTTCCATACTTTAAGCCCCTGGAAGCCACTGACGGAACCATTGTAGAAATTGAAGGGCACCGTGTGATCATGGCCGGTTCCAATAATTACCTTGGCCTCACTAACGATCCACGTACGATCAAAGCAGCCCAGGATGCTTTGACCAAATACGGTACCGGATGTACCGGTTCAAGATACTTGAACGGAACACTTGACAGTCACCTGGAACTGGAGGAAAAACTGGCCGAATTCATGGGTAAGGAAGCCTGTGTATTGTTCAGTACCGGATATCAAACCAATGAGGGATCGATACAAACCATTGCAGGCCGTAACGATATTATATTCTCTGATAAGGACAATCATGCCTGTATCGTAGTTGGTACCCTGGTTTCGAATGCGAAGACCGTTCGGTATCAACACAATGATATGGATCAGCTCGAGAAGCTTTTACAGCGGGCCGATCCTGATTCAGGTAAGATCATTATTACTGATGGTGTATTTTCCATGTCAGGCACACTTGCCAATGTTCCAAAGCTGGTAGAACTTGCTCAAAAATACAACGCAAGGTTATACCTGGATGATGCTCATGCCGTTGGTGTAGTTGGAGATGGAGGACGTGGTTCAGCTTCCGTGTTTGGGTTGACCGATAAAGTTGACTTGATCAGCGGTACCTTCTCTAAATCATTTGCATCACTTGGCGGTTTTCTGGTAGGCGATAAACCGGTTATTGAATTTATCAGACATAACTCACCGGCACATATTTTCAGTGCTTCTATGCCACCGGCTAATGTGGCTACAGTATTGAAAGCTCTTGAGATCCTTCAGGAAGAGCCTTGGAGACTCGAACGATTGGAAGAGATCGCAAACTACATGCGTAAAGAACTTAAGAATCTTGGATTCAATGTCTGGAACAGTCAAAGTCCTATTATACCGGTCGTGATCGGTGAAATGATGGATTGTTTCCGTTTCTGGAAAGACCTGTTTGAAGAAGGCGTATATGCCAATGCGGTTGTTCCCCCTGCTGTGCCAAGAGGGCAGTCTCTTCTGAGAACCAGCTACATGGCAAGCCACACCGATGAACACCTGGATCAGATCCTCGAGGCCTTCCGTAAAGTAGGGCTGAAGCATGGTATCATTGATCGTAACGGTCACTCCGGAGTTGAATAATTAAACTGTAGTACCGTATGAATAGCTCCGCTGTCACGGTTGTTTCTTCAAAGGATGAAAGGAAACGATTTGTAGATTTTATATACACCTTCTACGAGAATGCTGAACACTGGATCCCACCTTTGCGGATGGACCAGAAGAAGCTTATCGATACCGATAAAAATCCTTTCTTCGAAAATGCCGAGATCCAACTGTTCATGGCAGAAAAGGATGGAAATCTGGTAGGTAGAATTGCTGCCATTATCGATCACCGGTTCAATGATTATCACAATTCCAAAACAGGACATTTTGGTTTTTTTGAATGTATAGATGATCAACACACTGCAAATCTATTGTTTCGCGTAGCCTCAGACTGGCTGCGTGATAAAGGCATGAACAAAGTGATCGGTCCGGCCAGCCCCAGTATGATGGATACCATTGGGGTTTTGATCGATGGGTTTGACAAGGATCCTTATGTGTTGATGCCTTACAACTTTGATTATTACGACAGGCTCATCAAAGGATCCGGTTTCGAAAAAGAAATGGACCTGTATGCCTATATGGTGGATACTGAGACTGTTTCGCTGGACCGAATGAACCGGGCGATGAATATCGTTAAAAAGCGACTTCCCAACATTGATATCCGTCCCGTTGATCTTAAAAATCTTAAATCTGAGATCCGGATCGTTCGTGAGATATTTAACGAGGCCTGGAAAAAGAATTGGGGCTTTATTCCACTTTCTGAAGCCGAGTTTGATGCGGTGGCCAAAGACCTGAAATTCATTATTGACACTGATTACGCCCACATTGCAGAGATGAATGGAAAACCGGTTGGATTCTCGATCGGAATACCCAACATCAATGAGATCTTGAAAACGATGAATGGAAAGCTTTTTCCATTTGGGATCTTTAAACTTCTGTGGAAAAAGAAAAAGCTCAACTCTCTGAGAACCGCTTTGATGGGGGTAGTTCCTGAACATCAGGGTAAAGGAATTGATGCTTTGCTGCATCATAGGTCCATTCAAAACGGCCTAAAAGGTGAAAATAAGACCGAGTCGGAAATGAGCTGGGTCCTGGAATCAAATCCTGAAATGATACGCGTTGCTGAACGCATTGGTGGCAAACTGGATAAGACCTATCGGATGTACTCAAAATCGCTCTGAGCATCTCACCAATTTTAACAACCATTTCACAACATCTACACAGTTTTTCCTTATCTTTTCGAGGCTAAGAAATTAAATTTCTCTGCTCTGTATTTATGCGTTCATGTTGAAGACAGAGTATTCCTTTTAACCTCTAAAAGAACTAAGTAAGATGAGTGATTTTCGTATCGAGAAAGATTCAATGGGTGAAATTAAAGTTCCAAAAGATGCCCTTTACGGTGCACAAACCCAAAGAGCCCACGATAACTTTCCGGTGAGTGGTATCAAATTCAGCCGGGAATTCATTGAAGCACTTGGATACGTTAAAAAATCAGCGGCTGCAGTTAATGCCGAACTTGGTCTTTTGGACAAGGGAGTTGCTGAAGCCATTCAGGCAGCCGCACAGGAAGTGATTGAAGACGTCCACGATAAGGAATTTGTGATCGATATCTTCCAAACCGGCTCGGGTACTTCAACAAATATGAATGCCAACGAGGTGATCGCCCACAGGGCTAACGAGCTTAAGAATAACGTGGATGTGAACATTCACCCCAACGACCACATCAACTATGGACAAAGCTCCAATGATGTGATCCCCACCACCATCCGGGTGGCTGCTGTAAAAGCCGTGAAGCATAACCTGATCCCGGCGCTTCAGCATTTACAAAAAGCCTTCCTTGAAAAAGGAAAGGAATACTCTGATGTGGTTAAAACCGGGCGTACCCATCTTATGGACGCCATGCCTGTGACCATAGAACAGGAATTCGGAGGGTATGCACGTCAGGTTGAATTGGGAATTAAGCGGGTTGAATCGGCTCTTGAAAGAGTAAGTGAATTGCCTCAGGGGGGAACCGCTGTCGGGACCGGTATCAATACACACAAAGATTTTGGTAAGAATTTTGCAGCTAAGATCTCTGAACTGACCGGTGAGAGTTTTGTGGAAGCAGAAAATCATTTTGAAGCCCAGGCCACGGTTGATGCTCCGGTAGAATTAAGCGGGCAGCTCAAAACCATAGCAGTGGGTTTGATGAAGATAGGAAACGATCTGCGTTGGATGAACTCAGGTCCCAACAGCGGAATCGGTGAAGTAGAACTAGCGGCACTTCAGCCCGGTTCATCCATTATGCCCGGGAAAGTGAATCCCGTGATCGAAGAATCACTAACCATGGTTTG
>JAASTO010000160.1 GCA_021767245.1 Balneolaceae bacterium | reverse complement strand
GGAAGGTGGCATGAAGGATCTGTCGGTTGAAAGAATCACTCCCTATCATAATCAATCGATATGGGGATTCAATATCAGTGATTCCTGGACCGTCACGGAAAAGAACAGCCGTGAATACATCCTTAATAATAAAGAATCGTTTACTGTATTCAATATGCTTCCGGAGCATGCCAAATTTACCACGGCACGACTGGTGCTGAACCCAACACTGAACCCGGAGTACGAAAACCGCTCTCAGATCGATAATGCTCACATATTAGCAGAAGATGGTGGTATCGAAAATCTGATCGTATGCCATGGTCACAATAACATACTTGCTGCCGTTACAGACCTGAAAGTCATTTGGACAGAAGATGAGGATGACCTTGAGGCATTTCCGGGTCACCGAAACTATACGGTTTACCGGCCGGAGCATTTCGAGCAACAATACCGAAAGCTGGCTGAAAAGATCTCAAAATTAGGAGCCCGTCGGGTGTTTGTGCCAACGATCCCCTACGTGACCATCCCACCCGTAATTCGTGGCGTAAATTCCGATCTTTCAAGTCAACGTCTGGGTTATTTTGATTACTACACCCGCTTTTGGATCTGGGATGAAGACTTTCACCCCGATAAACATCCCTTCCTTACCAAAGAACAGGTTATTGAACTCGATTTCACCATTGACGCATACAACGAGATCATCAAATCCATTGCTGAAGAGTACGGCTGGACAGTTGTCCCGATCGCTAAAAATGTAGCCGGGCTTGCCCATCGGCGGCTTGGAGGCGAGTTAGTTCGCGACCTTCCCAAAGCACTTGGTGATGCCCTGCTTGCCAGAGAATCCACAAAACACCTGGTGGATGAATCCGGCAACATCAAGCTAACCACTGATTTCATCCGGCTTAACGAGGAAGGAAAGATCTACAAAGGCGGCATTTTCAGCCTGGATGGACTACATCCTACCACTATCGGTTATGGATTGATGGCCAATGTGTACATCAAGACCATGGCCCGCGCCGGAGTGAAATTTGAGCGAGGCATTGACTGGGATGAAGTCGTTGCTGAAGATACCCTCGTCAACGATCCACCCATTTTACTTGCCGAATTACGAATGGTACTAAGAATGCTTGCCATGAATCATCAGGAACGCATCTTCAGCGTCAGTAAGAACCTACTCAGTCAGGTTATGGAGATCGTTTCACCCCGCCGCCACGATTAATATTACACTCCTCAGTATATTTTAACTGCTTTCTTATTTTAATTTAGATTTATTCTACATAAGCTTTGATTCCGTTTAAAAAGCTTCTTAACTTAGAATTGTTCTAAATAACAACTCTAACCATATCATAACAATTTTCTTCCCAGATGAAACTTTCTAATATTTTATTATTCCCAATATTAGCTTTTGCAATTATAGCCTGCGATAACAGTAATGAACCTGATATTGATCCTCCCGCCACTTATGAATTTACCCGAAATGGTGAATCATCTGTGTCATTTACCGGACAAACCACACGGATACAAATGGCTGCAGAATTGACTTCTGCTATGATGGATTTTGATAACTCCACTGAAGAACTACTTCTGGAAATGTATCGAAATGAAACGGCTACCGGTGGAGATGCCGATCCATTTCAGAATCCGGATCTGAATGATGCCACCAAAAATATAAAAGGCAAAGTAGCTGCTTCCACTGATTATTTTGCATCTAACACTCAGTTGAGTGCCGAAATCAAAAATCAGTTTGAAAACTGGTTATCTGCACAGATTAACGAAGTTTTTCCCAATGAAAATACTCTTGCAGCTGCCGGACAGCCCGGACAAATAGCTGACGGTTCTTCTACACGGTATGTTAACGGAAAAGGTTTTGAATACAATCAACTGGTGGGTAAAAGCCTCATCGGTGCTTTGATGGCCGACCAAATGTTAAATAACTATCTAAGTACTTCGGTATTGGACGCCGGAACAAACCGTGAAGACAATAATGAGGGAACCCTTGCTGAAGGCTCCAACTATACCAATATGGAGCATAAGTGGGATGAAGCCTACGGATACCTATTCGGTAATGCTGAAAATCCTGCAGATCCTGCCATCGGTGAAGGTAATGGTTTTTTGAACACCTACCTTGGACGGGTTGACGGAGACGATGATTTTGCCGGAATTGCCCAAGAAACTTACGAAGCATTTATTCTTGGACGAGCTGCCATTGAAGCCGGAGCTTACGATGTTCGTGATGAACAGGCACAAATTATCCGGGAAAATATTTCAACTGTGATCGCAGTCAGAGCTGTCTATTATCTGCAGTCCGGGAAAGCAGCCCTGGAGCAATCAACCCCTGATTTTGGAGCAGCTTTTCACGATCTTTCAGAGGCCTATGGGTTCATATATAGCCTGAAATTCAGCCGCGTCCCAAATTCTGATAGCCCCTACCTTTCTTCACAAGAAATTGATGCTATGTTAGCTCAATTGGAGGACGGTGAAGGACTTTGGGATGTTGAAACCAGCAGTTTGGACCAAATGTCTGAAACGATTGCGGCTCAATTTGATTTCACTGTTGAGGAAGCCGCTAATTAAAACTACCCTTTAGAATATAGCTGGCAGTACTATAATGACTGCCGGCTTTTTTTCTTTAAAACTTTTTTTACCATGAAGAAATATACTATTCTCCTGTTGACCGTTTTCTTTGTATGGAGTTGTTCGAATAATAGCCCCTCAAGCCCCAACCCGGACGATTTTGATCGAGAAGCTATTTTAGTGAACTGGGCTGATAATATAATCATCCCGGCATTTTCTGATCTATCTGAGACAACTTCTCAACTACATTCCTCAGCTGAATCCTTTACAACCTCCCCTACTCAACAAAACCTGAACTCGCTCCGTAACTCCTGGGAAAATGCTTATCTCGCATTTCAGCATGTTTCTATGTTCGAGATGGGTGAAGCCATGCAGCTTCGTTTCCGGGATAATCTGAATATTTATCCAACTGACACCACAGAGATCAAAGAAAACATCAGTGAAGGCACCTATGATCTGGAACTTCCATCCCTGAATAACAGTCAGGGTTTTCCGGCCTTAGACTACCTGATCCATGGCCTCGGTGAAAATGATACTGAAATTCTTTCACACTACACCACCAGCAGTGAGGCCCAAAACTATCGCACTTACCTGACAGACCTGACCCTCCGAATCGATACTCTAACTGATCAGATATTGAATAGCTGGACATCAGGTTATCGGGATGAATTTGTAAATAACTCCGGTAACGGAGCTAATTCTTCACTCGACATGATGGTAAATGATTATATCTATTATTACGAAAAACACCTGCGTGCGGGCAAGATCGGCATTCCGGCCGGTGTCTTTTCCGGTTCACCATTAAGCGGTCATGTTGAGGCTTATTACAGTGAAGGCTTTTCTAAGGCTTTATTCAATGAAGCCTTGTCAGCGAGCATCAATTTCTTTAATGGCACTCACTTTGAAGGAGAAGCTGATGGTCAAAGTCTGGATGATTACCTGGATTATCTCAATACCATGAAAGATGGTGCTGACCTTACATCCATCATAAATAATCAGTTCCAGGTTGCTATGAATGAAGCTCAGGCATTGAATGATAACTTCGCTGCGCAGGTAGAAACTGATAACAGCCTCATGCTTGCAACCTACGATGAGCTACAGCGGAATGTTGTCAACCTGAAAGTAGATATGCTTCAGGCATTGAATATCAATGTAGATTATGTGGATGCCGACGGTGACTAAGGCATGAATAATTCTTCCATTCGCACATATTTTTCCGGCACCACGAATGCTGCTCCATTAGCCGTTTTCCGAATCCTTTTTGGGATCCTGATGCTTTGGAGCATCATTCGTTTTGCTTCTAATGGCTGGATATCTAAGCTATACATAGAACCGCAATTTTTCTTTTCTTACTATGGCTTTGAATGGGTACAGCCTTTGGGCCAGTGGACCTATCTGATTTTTATCATTTGTGGTCTATCCTCTTTATTTGTAGCCATAGGCTTCAAATATAGATGGGCAATTATCATTTTTTTCCTCAGTTTCACTTACATCGAGCTGATGGATAAGACCACCTACCTAAACCACTATTACTTCATCAGTATACTCAGTTTTTTAATGATCTTTCTCCCGGCTCACAGCTATTTTTCTGTAGACGCCTGGCAGGATGAAAAGATCCGCTCACAGAAAATTCCCTCCTGGACCATCGATTCTATCAAACTACTTTTAGGGATCGTATATTTTTATGCCGGTCTTGCCAAACTCAATTCGGACTGGTTATTTGAAGCCATGCCTTTGCAGATCTGGTTGCCGGCTAAGTACTCTATTCCATTTTTAGGTGATCTGCTGCAGCAAACCTGGATGCATTACATCTTTGCATGGAGTGGCGCCATTTACGACCTATCTATTCCGTTTCTGCTATTATATAAACGAACCCGGCCTTTTGCATTTATTTTGGTGGTTGTATTCCACGTTTTGACCAGGGTGCTTTTCCCGATCGGCATGTTTCCTTACATCATGATCGCCAGTGCTCTAATCTTTTTTGACTCTGCACTACATAATAAGATCCTGAAAAAACTTTCAGAATGGCTTAGGGTCAGCAAATCCTATTTTGATAATGGTGCAGTTTACGAATTCCCAAAGACCTGGCTTCGAAATGCCTCCATGGGTATCATATCCGCATTTTTTATTCTTCAGCTTTTGATTCCCTTTCGGTACCTGCTCTATCCGGGTGAATTGTTCTGGACTGAGGAAGGGTACCGGTTTTCATGGCGAGTGATGCTCATGGAAAAAGCCGGGTATGCACATTTCAAGGTTGTTGATTCTAAAAACAATCAGCGTTTCTACGTTGATAATACGCAATTTCTGACCCGCTTCCAGGAAAAACAGATGTCTACCCAACCTGATTTTATACTGGAATACGCACATTTCCTTGAAGATCACTATCGATCGCAGGGTATTAACGATCCTGAAATATATGTTGAAAGCTACGTTGCCCTCAATGGTCGTCGAAGCCAACCATATGTAGATCCTGAAGTTGACCTTACAGAAATCGAACCTTCATTCAAACACCGAACCTGGTTACTCCCATTTAATGATGAAATTAAAGGCCTTTAGTTCTTTACTGCTTATTGGATTATGTACTTTGCCTGTATTAGGCCAGCATCAGATCTCCGGTTATGTGATCGACGCAGAGTCTAAAGTACCCATCGAATCAGTTGAGATTTACGATAATAATGCGGGTAAGTCCTATAGTACGAATGAGGAGGGTTATTTCGAGATCAATAACCTGGCCTATGGCACCTATTTCCTGTATTTCTACAAACTGGGATATGAGGTAGAACAAAGGCCTATAATTCTGGATACAAAGAACGCAGATATTTACATAGAACTGCAGAAATTATCACGAGAGATGTCGGAGGTTGCCATTATTGAGCAAAGAGAGCAGGTCTTTGCCATGCAGCGCCTTCGGGAAGTGGAAGGAACAGCCATCTTTGCCGGAAAGAAAAATGAGGTCATCAACCTGGATCAAATGGTGGTGAATACATCCTCCAATAATGCACGACAGATATATAGCCAGATTTCGGGTTTAAATATTTTTGAATCTAATGATGCAGGACTACAGCTTAACATTGGAGGGCGTGGTCTGGATCCCAATCGTTCATCCAATTTCAATATACGACAAAACAGTTACGACATCAGTGCAGATGTATTAGGCTATCCCGAAAGCTATTATACCCCTCCTGCTGAAGGCATTAAAGAGATACAGGTCATTCGAGGAGCGGCTTCCCTGCAGTATGGTACTCAGTTTGGTGGCCTTGTTAATTTCAAAATGAAGACTCCCAGCAGAAATAGAAAAATCGAGCTCATATCTCGTCAGTCGGTTGGTTCAAATGGTCTGCTCACCTCTTTTAATAGTTTAAGTGGCTCAACCGGTAAGCTTGGCTATTATGGGTATTTCAATTATAAGCAAGGAGACAGTTTTCGCCCCAACTCAAATTTTGATTCTCAGAATGCCTATATCTACAGCGACTTCAAACTTGGCGAAAAAACAATCCTTAGCGCCGATTTTACCTATTTGTACTACCTGGCCCAACAACCGGGTGGCTTAACGGATTCTCAGTTCTACCGTGACCCAACCGTCAGTAACCGTACCCGAAACTGGTTTGAAGTGGATTGGAAACTGGCCTCTCTAAAATT
>JAASTO010000159.1 GCA_021767245.1 Balneolaceae bacterium | reverse complement strand
TGTACACCACCTTATCAATGATCGGGATGAGGGCGTGAAACCCTGGCCCCAGGGTTTTGTGATAATTACCAAGCCGTTCTACAATAAAAGCAAACTGATTGGGTACCATCCTGAGTGACCGAATAAACTGGTACATCACATAAATGGAGAAGAGTCCTAATAATACCTTACTGATCGATTCCATGATTTCCATTGTGATACTCCTTATTTACCGGTTTGGGTTGATGGGTCTTTAGTGTGGTCACTGATCTGACTGACCCCTTCAAAAAAGGTCTTCAGGTTTGCAGTTTCGGTAGGCAGGACAGAGACATTCGACTTTTTGATGATATTCCCAAACTGCTTGATGTATTGTTCTATCAACTTCGTTTTTACGGCAAGGTCACCACCCGGTTTTTCGATCGCTTCGGCCACGCGGCGAATGCCCTTGGCAGTTGCTGTAGCCACCAGCTCAATTTCCTTAGCCCGGCCTTTAGCTTCATTGATACGCTTTTGGCGATTTGCCTCTGAAACCAGCACCTGACTTTGCTGCTCACCTTCCGACTCATAGATCCGTGCTTGCCGATGACCTTCTGAATTGGTGATCTCAGCCCGTTTCTCCCGTTCGGCCTCCATTTGCCGCTCCATGGTATCCACGATCTCATTGGATGGGTTGATGTTTTTTAACTCATAACGCATTACTTTAACGCCCCAAGGATCGGCTGCTTTGTCGATCTCACGAACAATATTTTCATTCATTTTATCCCGTTCCGAAAAGGTATCATCCAGGGTCATTTTACCGATCTCAGATCGCATGGTGGTTTGAGCCAGATTAACTGCAGCAGCCTGATAGTTTGAGATACCATAACTCGCTTTATAGGAATCCATCACTTTTAGATAAACCAAACCATCCACAGACACTTCAATATTGTCTTTGGTGATACAGGTTTGGCTGGGAACGTCGATTACCTGTTCGCGCATTTCCTGACTGTAAGCCGGGCGGTCGACGAAGGGGATGAGAAAGTGAAACCCGGGTTTCAAGGTTTTCTTGTATTTACCAAGGCGTTCCTGAATCACTTCTTCCCGAAATTCCACGATCTGGAATAAACGGGTAAGAATGAAATATGATAAAACGATTACGATCAGCAGTGTAGTCCAAATCATGTCAGTTTCTATTTGAGTCTTTAAGTTGATGACCTGTCTGGTCAATTAGGTCGACCGGTTCTACGATCCACGTGGTGTTATCACGGTATTTGATGCGAACCTGTACTCCGGCGGGAATATCACCCTCAAGCGAACGTGCCTGCCATGAGATCCCCTGAAACCGGATCCGCCCATCATTGTTAAATTCGTTGATCGGTTCCGTTACTTCCACCACCTGATCCATAGCTTCAAAGTCCTCATCCGCTAATTTATACGAACTTTCGCCTTTAAAGTATTTATTGATGAATGGCCGAATGGCGATGGTCATAACTATGGAAGAGAACAGCCAAATGAATGTAGCCGTCAGCGGATCCTCTAAAAAACCAAAATATCTAAGTATGCCCACACCCAAACCGCTTAAGCCTAATAAAATGGCTACGCCACCGGGTAATACTGCCTCAAGTAAGATCAGGAGTATTCCACCGATAAGGAATATCCAGGTCAGAATTTCACTATCCATTTGTAACACCTTTTAATTTGCTTATAGATAGGCAAATGAATTCAAAAAAACTAAGCAGATTCACCGATCAATTATCAGCATCAAAAGCTTCGACTACCTCCGTAAAACTCATTTGCTGTAATAACCCATTTTCATTGAGCTGATCCAGAAACTCCGGAGTCACTCCGGCTTCAAAGTATGCAACGATCGCTGGAAATGATGATATCTGCAAATAACCCGCTTCATTTAACCCATTGAGGTATTCCATGGTAACATTGCTCTCGTAGTAAGCAATTACGGCAGGAAAGGATAGATCATCCAAGAAACCGGATATTTTAAGTTGATCGAGATATTCCAAAGTAACCCCAGATTCATGAAAAGCGATGACGGCCGGAAATGATAAGTCAGTGATACCCGCTTCTGTTAACTGATTCAGGTATTCAAGGGAAACCCCGGCTTCATACATGGTTTGAAGACCAATGTTACTGTAGTATTGATCCAAACCGTTTGCATAAGCAGCCGATAAAAATTCAGTGAACCCTTCTGATCTCATTTCACCCGGTGCCATTGGGTTATCGGGTATGGCAGGTATCGTGGGAATATCGATGGAAGGAGCTTCAGGTGCAGTAACGGCCGAGACTTCATCTCCGCCAAATATGCTGTTCCAGGCCTGACTTACACTCCAGTCGTTGATCCAAAGGTAGGATGCGGCAAAGACAAGGAATATGAGAACAGCGTTCTTGAATTGTGATCGGTCATCATCTTCAGTGACCGGTTGAATGTCAGCTTGATTACCTTTTCGACTCATTTTATTGATGTAGGCATCAAGATTGAAATTGGGGTCATAATCAATATGATCGTCAATTTCTGATTCGAATGAGTATTGAGAGTGTTTATTTTTTTGTGCCATGAGCAAAAGTTTTTTTTCTAAAGACGTATAAATTGTGATGAATGTTTCACTAAATCACTTTTTTACCACGGTAAATTATCCAGGTCCACGTTTCCACCGGTGATGATAATGCCGACTTTCTTTCCTTTGATATCCACTTTTTCATCAAAAACTGCAGATACCGGTACTGCACAAGATGCCTCTATGATCATATTCATGCGTTCCCAGATAAATCGCATGGATTCTTTGATGGAATCCTCACTTACCGTTACAATTTCATCCACATTCTGTGTGATGATCGAAAACGGCAATTCCCCAAGTGAGGTCCTTAGTCCATCCGCTATGGTGTCAGGGTTTTGAACCGGGATACGTTGGCCGGATTTAAATGAACGGAAAGCGTCATCGGCCATTTCCGGTTCAGCTCCCACCACTTTGATGTCCGGTTTTAGAGACTTTGCTGAGATCGAGGTACCACTCAATAATCCGCCTCCACCAACAGGAGTTAGGATCATATCAAGATCAGGGTGATCTTCAAGTAACTCGATTGCCGCCGTACCCTGTCCCGCAATAACGCGGGTATCGTCATAGGGATGAATAAAGGTTGCTCCCGTCTTACTAACCACCTCTTCAAGGGTTGATTCCCGGGCTTGTTGAGTGGATTCACAGAAGGTTATTTTGGCTCCGTAGCCCTTAACGGCTTTAACTTTAATTTTCGGAGCGTTTTCAGGCATCACTACATAAGCAGGAATTCCACGCATTTTGGCAGCAAGAGCAACCGCCTGTGCATGATTACCGGATGAGTGAGTAGCCACTCCTTTTTGAGCTTCCTCATCACTCAGTGAAAAGACGGCGTTACATGCTCCTCGGAATTTAAAAGCACCCACCCGTTGAAAATTCTCACATTTGAAAATGATCTTACATCCGGCTCTTTCATCTACACTGCGGCTGGTAAAGACAGGAGTTCGGTTCGCATATTTTTTGATGAGGGCGTAAGCCTTTTTGATATCATCAAAAGTGGGGGAAAGGGGAGTAATTTTCATAATTTTAACTTTCTGAATGTCTTTACAGGTTTGTGGCACTTTACTCTAAATAAAATAACATTATTTTAGGGCTCCATCACTCAAAGTTAGCTCTTAACCTCAATCATTTGATATGAAGATCCTACTCACGCTTTTTACATTTTTATTAACCTCATTTCAGGTTTTTGCCCAACAGGATGCCTTTGAACGCTTTCAGTTTCACCCGGACCTGAATTATGATCAAAATATCACTTCACCTCAGGAATATCTCGGTTATGAGATTGGGGCGGAATATACCTTCCATCATCAGATCATGGATTACTTCAAACAACTGGATGAAGAGTCTGATAAGCTTTCATTCCATAAGTATGGAACGACATACGAAGGCCGTGATCTTTACTATGCGGTCATCAGTTCCGAAGAAAATATGGGTGATATCGAGTCTATCAGGGAGGCGAATCTGAACCTGGCCAATAACCCCGAATCTGCCGCTACCGATGACAAACCGGTGGTGGTTTGGTTTAGTTATAATGTGCATGGTAATGAGGCATCAAGCAGTGAAGCTGCTATGCAGACGGCCTATCGTTTGCTTGCTGCTTCAGATAGTGAAACGGCTGAATGGCTGGATAACTCCGTGGTGATCATCGATCCCATGATCAATCCGGATGGGCGTGACCGTTACGTGTACTGGTATAAATCATCTCAGGCCAACGTGTTGAATACCGATGCTAATGACCTGGAGCATGATGAGATCTGGCCGGGAGGGCGTACCAACCATTACTGGTTCGACTTGAACCGGGACTGGGTGTGGCTGGTTCATCCTGAATCGCAGGGGCGTATTGCAGCTTACCAAAGCTGGATGCCACAAGTGCACATGGATTTCCACGAGCAAGGTTTCAATAACAACTATTTCCTGATGCCGGGTACCACTCCGCGTAACAAGGAACTGCCAGACGATTACGAAAGCTGGACCGATAAATTTGGCAGGGGAGCCGGCGAAGAATTTGATAAAGCAGGCTTGAATTACGCTACGCGTGAGGCCTTCGATTTCTTTTATCCGGGCTATGGATCGTCTTACCCAAGCGTGATGGGCGGAATTGGAATGCTGGCCGAGCAGGGTGGACACAGTCGTGGTGGTCGCGCTGTAACCACCGATGACGGTTATGTACTCACCTTAAGACAACGAGCCTTTGATCATTATATCAATGGAGTGTCGATCGTAAAAACGGCGGTGGAGAACAAAGAAGGGCTTCTGGAATACTTTAAAAATTCAGTATCGCAAACTACCCAAAGAGGTAATACAAAGGCATATATCCTAAAGAATAATGCCAATGATTATACCTATCAGGTAGTGAATATGCTGATGAAGCATAACGTTCAGATAGAGCGTGCCACGGAGAATTTCAATCAACGCAATGCCTTCAGTTACTGGGATGGAAGTTCTTCAACCCAAAATTTTGAAGCGGGTGATTTCATCATTAAGACGGATCAGCCCAAGCATCTGTTCATAAACACGCTGTTTAGAAATCAGCTGCAGATCGAGGATTCCGTGATGTACGATATGGCCACGTGGTCGGTGCCTCTGGCTTATAATCTGGATGCAGCCTGGACCACCAACAGTGTGGGAGCATCAACTGAACAGGTAACCGAAGAGCTAAGCTATCCTTCAGCCATTGAAAATGGAAATGCACAGTACGCTTATGTGATAGACTGGAAACAGCGGCATGCTCCGAAAGCATTAGCCAAGCTTTGGGATATGGGTTACAACGTTAGGAGTGCAGGGCGGACCTTTACCTATCAGGGGAAGGAATATACCGCAGGAAGTTTGATCGTTTTAGTTGGCCGGAATTATGAGAAACGAGATCGGATAGCAGCAGATATGCGAAGACTGATTGATGACGTTGAGGTAGTAGTGGAAGGATTTGATACCGGCCGTATGGATGCAGGTATGGATCTGGCCTCCGGTGACAGTGAGCCGGTTAAACAGCCAAAAGTGGCCTTAATGATCGATTCACCATTCAGTTCATATACAGCCGGTCAGCTTTGGTTCCTATTCGACCAATGGACCGAATTTGGCATAGATCGTATCCGTTCCGGAAGCTTTAACCGCATTGACCTTGCCGAATATGATGTGATCCTGATGCCAGGAGCCTGGGGTGGATTAAGCAGTGTGTGGAATGATGCCCAGATCGAAGATCTCAAATCCTGGGTTCGAAACGGAGGGGTGCTGATAGGTACGGAAGCCAGCGGTTCATGGCTCACCAAAGACCGGTCCGGATTCACCAACGTGGAACTATTTGCAGCTGAAGAAGAAGACAGTGCAGAGGTGGATGAAAAAGACTACACCCGCTATGAAGATCGTGAAGACGTATTTGGAGTGGAAAGAATTCCGGGTTCAGCCTTTAAAGCCGAAGTGGATAACTCCAATCCGCTTGCCTTTGGATTACCTGATCAGCTGTATTCCCTGAAGTTTGGCACCGATGCCCTCACGCCATCTGCCTCCCTGCAGTCTGTCGGATACTACGTGAAAGAAGGAGAGGTATTGGCTTCCGGGTATGCATCGAAGGAGAACCGTGAAAATGCCAAAGGCAAAACCTTTGCTGCCGTACAAAATATGGGAAGTGGAAAAGTGGTCTTCCTGCTCGATAACACACAATACCGCATGTTCTGGGTTGGCCCAAGCCGCATGGTTCAAAATGCCGTGATGTTATTG
>JAASTO010000158.1 GCA_021767245.1 Balneolaceae bacterium | reverse complement strand
CTTAGCCTCAGAGCGTGTTTTTAACTCTCCATTTATGTAGATGAGGACATTTTCATTCCTCGGATCATCCAATGCGTTATGGGTGCCGTGTGCCATTTAATTTTTAGCAAGAACATACATAAAACAGAAGAATAACTCACCTTTTGACAGTTATCTATAAATAATTGTATGCACTATTCATACAGAGAAGGTATTAAAAAAAATATGTTCACTTGGTCTGAGATGTTCTAAAAATGCAGCTATCTCTATAAAATGCACCTTTGGCCTGGATCCAGCAGTGACTTATCACGATCTCATGAGGCTCGATTCAAACGATTTTAATATGACCGTCTGCAAAACAATAATGCTTTCACATCTGTTAAAAATAAAAAGGATCTCTCTGATCGTATCAAAGAGATCCTATGTTTTAAAAAAACACCCCGAAAAACCGGAAGGTTAACAAGATGAACAAATTCGGGCTAGCGATTTGTTCGACCTTAAAGTATTACAAATATGCCTTAAAACAATTGCTGAGGCCGTTTGTAATGTGAACCGGTTCTGAACCGGGGAAAATCAGGGCTTTAAAATCACATAAACACCCTTTAATGATGTGAACTTGATATGGACCTTACTCTTCAAAGACCAAAGCATCGGGATCTGCCCCTAATTCCTTAAGGTAATTCATCATTGCTTCGTTGAATGGCCCCGGACCACAGACGTAAAAGGGCTGATCAAGATCACCGACCCTGGAAGCCAGAAAATCCTTATCTATAAATCCATCCAGGAAGATATGCTCATCCGTGGGATGATCGGTGATCACGTTTATGAAGTTATCACCTAACATCTCACTAAATTCCTCTTTTAGGATAATATCTTTGTCAGCCTTATTGGAGAAGATCAGTTTATTATCTCCAATTTCTCCTTTCTTGTGAAGGTCTCTGAAAATAGCGATAAATGGAGTAACCCCTGCGCCACCGGCAAGAAAGGTACCTTCGCCTTTGTACTGAATCGTTCCCCAGGGTTCATCGATGAGCAATGCATCCCCTGCCTCAAGCTTACCGATCTGTTTAGTCACCCCATCGTGATCTTTATAGATCTTGATCACAAATTCAAGATGTTCATCCTCATTCAGAGAGGTAAAGGTAAAAGGACGTTTTTCATCTCTCCATCCTTTTTTGTCAATAGCTACCTCTGTAGCCTGACCGGGTTCAAATTTATATCCCTCGGGTTTTTCGAGGGTCAGTTTCTTCACATCGTGAGTTACGGATTCGGTTTCAAGTATCTTAACGGTATGTGCCATAATTTTTGTGCTTTTAGATTCTATTATTACTACAAAATTGAGCCCTAAAGCATTCACAATAGCTTTTAATTCTCTCTCATGAACCGCTTCATATTCGTATATGCCTGATTTTGGACTTTTCTCTGTAGCAAAGAACTCCAGCCCAATACGACACCGGGAAAACCCAAAGCCTGCCGACTCCACTTCCAGAAATCAAAGGTATCAACATGTTCTATGATCAATCCATTTTTGAATTTGAACCTCGCATGGATATGGTTGTGTACCATACGGTTTGTTTGAGAAAACAGATATTCCGCATTTAGGATAGCTCCGCCTTCATATTCTTCAGTCCAAACTTCATCATAGTGAAACTCGAATGCCTTGGCACTTTTGCATAGCATGGTCCACATACCGGTTATTTCATCTTTAGAGTTCAGCTCAAAGACCGGATCCCTGAACGTGGCTTCCGGATGGTAGCATTGGATCATTCCTTTATGATTCAGGGTTTGCAGCGCTGAATATAGTTTATGGATCGTCTCTTCATTCTCGATCATTTCCCTTACCCCTCGCACGGTTTGATATTAATCCTGCTAGAACTACGATCAATGAACCCACCAGGGTATAAAGTGGCCACGCAATGGCAAGCCCATTTCCCGGTAACACGTTTTGGATGGGGCCCTGAACCATGAACAGTAAAGTGATCAAACCGGTAAAAAAACCGATCATGGCATCCCGCTTGTCCGGTTTATCAAACAACATTCCTAACAAAAACGCACCGAGTAATCCGCCGTATGTATAGGAGGCAATACCTAATCCCAGTTCAACAATAGCAGGCCTTTCTCCCCCCTGAAGCTGAAGGAAAGCAAAGAATATGGCTGAAACTGAAAGGATGACCCCCCACACCAATGTGATCTTTCTGGAGATGGCCAGGTCCTCGGCATCAGTATTTGATTTTCCAAAATAGGGTTTATAAAGATCATAGGTGGTTGAGGAGGCCAGTGAGTTAAGGGACGAACTGAGACTACTCATAGCAGCCGCAAATAGTGCCGCAACGATCAGTCCGGATATGCCTACCGGTAGCTGCTCAACTATGAATTTGGCAAAGATCTCATCGGTTGTAGCCAGGCCAAGTGCTTCTGCCGAAACGCCTTCATAGAACATAAAGAGCAGCAACCCGATCCCAAGAAACAACCCAAACTGTAACATGGCTAATATTCCGCTCCAGATCATGGCTTTTTGGCCCGACCTCAAACTTCCCGTTGCCAGTACCCTTTGTACTAATAAATGATCGGTTCCATGCGAGGCTAAAGAGAATACGGCTCCACCCACAATAGCAGTGATCAATGTGTAGGGCTGACGGATGAATTCCTCGAAACTCATATCAAATCCGGTATCAATGATCTTAAGTTTCTCGACAGGCAGTGAAAAGCCCTGCGGCAGGTTATTCCAAAGCACGAATATCGCAATGAATGCACCACCTATATAAACGAGCATCTGTACAAAATCCATCCAAATCACCGCCTTTATCCCTCCAAAGAAGGTGTAAATAAGTGTGATGCCTGTGATCACCGCAATGGCAATGATATACAGCTGAAGGTCACCCATGCCGGTAAAAGCTCCTCCCAGACGAAGAATTATGGCTAACGGAATTGCCGTAGCAAATAAACGAACCCCATCTGCCAGCAGACGCGTGATCATAAAAGTGGTACTCGCTGCATTTCGCATTCCGGCTCCGAACCGCCTTTCCAGAAAGGTATAAGCCGTTAACAGTTCACCCTCATAATATTTTGGCAGAAAGAACAGGGCGACCCCAACTCTCCCGATCACGTATCCTACTGTGATCTGTAAAAAAGTAAGGTTGCCACCGTATGCCACGGCTGGAATACTAATAAAAGTCAGTGTACTCGTTTCCGTTGCAACGATGGAAAATAGAACGGCCCACCACGGCATTCCTTCCCCGCCTAAAAAATAGTCCTTATTGGAGGTCTGCTTACCCGAGGTTCTCAACCCAAGAAAGGCCACCCCAATCAGGTAAACAACAATTACGATGTAGTCAATGATTGAAAATTCCATATTTAGAAAAGGTGCCCTGTAGGTTCGGTTCGCATTCCATCAGGATCTGTAATCACCGCATCAAACCCTTGTCTGATGCTGAATCCGCCGTAAGCCCCATCAGTATTGAGGGCAATGTATGCCACCTGAACGCCCTCTTTGTTTTTGGGATCCCGCTCGATGATCCGCTCAACAGCGATCTGACAGGCCTCACTTGGTGAATGACCGGCCCGCATCATTTCTACCACCAAATGGCTCCCGGCTGTTTTGATGACTTCCTCACCAAGTCCGGTTGCTACGGCTCCCCCAATTTTAGGGTCGATAAATAAACCTGATCCGATAATGGGTGAGTCTCCGACCCGGCCGTGCATCTTCCAGGCGGCACCACTTGTGGTACAGGCCCCGGAAATTCTGCCCTGTTCGTCCAAAGCCAGCATTCCTATGGTATCATGATTTTCAATGTTGATGGCGGGCGGGGTGTAATCTCCACGTTCCAGCCATGCTTCCCACGCTGCTTTAGATTCCGGGGTCAATAGATCTTCTTCAGGAAATCCCTGTGAAAGGGCAAATTGTTTGGCTCCGGGACCCACCAGCATAGCATGCGGGCTATCGGTCATGATCTTACGGGCCACAGAGACCGGATGTTTGATATTTTCAAGACAGGCTACCGATCCGCAGTTTCCGGCCTCATCCATCACGCAGGCATCGAGAGTTACTTTCCCATCGCGATCAGGTCTGCCGCCATAGCCAACGGTACTGTTATCGGGATTGGATTCTTCAACTTTCACCCCTTCTTCGACTGCATCAAGAGCATAACCTCCATTTGACAGTACCTTCCAGGCTGCCTGATTAGCATTGGTCGCGGTTCTCCAGGTTGAGACCACTACCGGTTTTTTACCCGAGTAGGTTTTAGTAGAAGCAAAACCTCCAAATCCCAACGGCAGTATGCCTGCTAAAGAGGTCTTTAAAAATTGTTTGCGATCGAACATACCTGATATCTTTTAATTAGTGCGATAGCAGGTAGATAAGTTATTCAGAGATCAGAATCACATCTCTTTCAGGAATTTCACAAAATTTTCAACGGCTTTACCCCGATGGGATATCATATTTTTGGTTGAACCGTCCAACTCTGCAAAGGTTTGATCATAACCATCCGGCCTAAAAATAGGATCGTATCCAAATCCTTCGGTTCCCCGTTGGTCTTCTGTGATCTCTCCATTACAGATCCCTTCAAAGGTAAACTCTTCATCCCCATCTACCAGAGCAACGATAGTTCTGAAACGGGCATTTCGGTTATCAACTCCTTCCAGTTCATTCAGCAACTTAAATACATTGTCCTCATAAGTGGCGTCGGGGCCCGCAAATCTGGCGGAATAAACCCCGGGTTTTCCATTCAGAGCTTCCACTTCCAGGCCCGTATCATCAGAGAGGGCAGGCAGACCAGTCTCTTTTGCCACATACCGGGCTTTTTTGAGGGCGTTACCCTTCAGCGTTGGGCGGTCTTCCACCACCTCTTCCAATTCAGGAAAATCAGCCGTCGAAAGCACCTCAATTCCCAGGGGACTCAGCAGCTGCTGCATCTCCCCGATCTTATGTTTATTTCTGGAAGCAATGACGAGCTTACTAATATTCATATCTCTTTTCTTGGAAAGAATTTATAATACAGGTTTATCCCGCTGCCAAGCGTCAAAAGGGCATTCAATGCCGTAAACACCGGATCTTCAGTTAGAACGGAATAAATGGTTAGCAGTAAACTTGAGGTAAAATACATGATGATGAAAGCCAGGTTCATCTGTGTATTTCCCTTTTTGATGGTATCCAAGGTTTGAGGGATCCAGGCAGCAACCAGTATTCCAAAGCCTGCCCAGCCCATGAGTTCAATTCCTGTCATTTTGATCTATTTTAATTCGTGAAGTATTTCCTGAACCTCATGCCATTTCAAACGCGGACCGTATTGCGAGACGATCTTTGAACCGGCCAGACTGGCGAGTTTCCCTGAATTGGCAAAACCAAGATCATTAGTGATTCCATACAGGAAAGCACCTGCAAACATATCTCCGGCTCCATTCGTATCCACGGCTTTTACATCGTAGGGTTCAATATCGATGAAGGTATCTCCATCGTATATCATAGCTCCGTTTTTTCCCTGGGTGATCACGAAGCGTTTGGCTTCTTGTTTCATAGCTTCCCGAGCCTCGGCCATGTTATCTTTTCCGGTAAAAGTTAAAGCTTCCTGCTCATTACAAAATAACAGATCAACCGAAGCACCGATCACTTCCCTGAACTGGGGACGAAAATGTTCTGCAATAGCCGGATCAGACAGAGTGATAGATGTTTTTATCCCATTTTCTTCAGCTACTTTCTTAGTGTATTTCATGGCATCCAATCCCCCCTCTGAGGTTACGAGATATCCTTCCAGATACACATATTCAGAATCCTTGATGGCTCTGTCATCCACTTCATTCACAGATAAACCGGATGAAATACCCAGAAAAGTATTCATGGTGCGGTCAGCATCTTCAGTCACCATAACCAGGCATTTTCCGGTAATACCATCTTCTCTCTCTTGCCGGTCAAAGTTAGTGGGGATGCCGGCCTCTTCCATATCCTTGAGGTAGAAATCACCAAATTCATCGGCCGCCACTTTACAGGAATAAAACGATTTTCCCCCAAACTGATTGACCGCGATCATCGTGTTAGCCGCCGATCCACCGGATTTTTTTATAGCATCATTATGATCAATTGCTTTAATAAGCCGGTGTTGAGTATCCTCATCGACCAGGGTCATCAATCCTTTTTGAACTTTATGTTCTTCTAAAAAATCGGGAGTCACTTTAAATTCAAGGTCTACGAGGGCATTTCCAATACCGTACACATTGTACTTTTTCTTCATAAGTAGCTTTTCAATATGTCCAACTATGATTTTTAAAATTTCAAGACTTCAAAAATACGTACATGTGTTCAGCTTTGAAAACCGG
>JAASTO010000157.1 GCA_021767245.1 Balneolaceae bacterium | reverse complement strand
ATCTTCTGCATGGGCATCCTCTTTGTTTAAATTGGCGTTTGAACATACAAGGTGATGTTCTTCTTTGAAGACATCAACCTTGAGGATGCCTAATTGTATGATTTAAATCGGACGCGGACGGGGTGCGATGGAAACTTGATTGCCAGGAATTAATTTTGCTACTTCAATGAAACTTTAATCCCCGCGCCGTTTAAACGCTGGGCCGTTATACGCATTTACAAACCGAGAAGATTTATGAAAACATTACTCACAATAACTTTTCTACTTATATCCTCATCAGTATTTGCCCAAGACCAACTGACTGTTTTCTATTTCGGAGCAACAGATTGCGGACCGTGTAATCGCCAAGATGTAATTGAAAGTATCGATGTAATACGGGCTGACTTTGATTCCCTTCATTCTGAATTTGAAACGAAACTTGTGATGGTAACAATGGATGAAAATATGGACGAGGCCATCAAGTATATTCAGAAATATGATTATTGGGATGAAACCTCAATGGGTAGCAGATATCATAATGAGTTAATCTTAGCACATTTGAATAAAGCTGATATTCCCGGAGTACCACATATAATGATCTTTAAAGATAGCTTTGAAGATGGAAGTTATGGTACTCAGACCATTAAAAACAGAGAGTTTGTCAAAAGTATTATGGGTGGAGATGAAATTGTTGCTTGGGTAAATGCTGAGATGAAACTAGACTAAATCGAGTTCTCATGCGTATATCAATGCGTTTTAAATCGGACGCGGACGGAGTGCGATAGTAACTTGACTGCCAGGAATTAATTTCGCTACTTCAACCAAATCATAATCCCCGCGCCGTTTAAACGCTGGGTCGATATAACCTATCTTTTCACTTGTTCCCAATTGTGGAACTTTCTATATTCACCTATGCGAGTATTTGCCCGAAAAACATTACGTGCGTTTTGGATTAATCATTCGGACAGTGAAGATGCTTTAAAAGCATGGTTTTCTGAAGCAGCAAATTCCCAGTGGGAATCACCTTCTGATATAAAGAATAAATACCCTCATGCCAGTATTCTTCCTGACAACCGGGTGGTTTTCAATATCAAGGGCAATAACTATCGTTTGGTAGTCAAAATCAATTATGACTACGGACAGGTATTCATCCGTTTTGTAGGTACTCATGCTGAATACGACAAAATTGATGCAACGACAATTTAAAGCGGATATTAATCATGCAGATTCAACCCATACATACCGAAGACGATTATCAAAGAGCACTAGATCGTATTGAAGAAATCTTTGACGCCAAGTCTGGAAGTGAGGAAGGTGACGAATTGGAAATATTGGGAATTTTAGTGGATGAATACGAAAAAAAGCATTTCCCTATTGAAGCTCCAAAACCCGTTGAAGCTATTAAATTCCGTATGGATCAATTAGGAATGCAACAGAAAGATTTGGCCAAAGTGTTGGGATCAAAATCACGAGCAAGTGAAATACTCTCAGGGAAACGCTCTCTTTCTCTCCGTCATATTAAATTGCTGTACAAAAAACTTGGGATTCCGGCAGAAGTATTAATCCAAGAACCAGAGCCGGTTACATAACCAACGTTCAACGCGGACTTGGCCACTGTTTGCCTATACAAAATTTCTTGGCTTATAGATATCCTGAGTTTTAGTTCATTCCTAATCCAAAAGGCCAAGCCGTTTAAACGCTGGGTCGTTATGCAACCTCAAACCTCTGACAAAATTATTTTCCTTTTTTTGAGTTTATTACCATACTATAGAAGGATTCAAACTTTATGAGAAAACTCATGATTAACGATAAAATCAAAAAACAAGCACTTGAACTTTCTGATCAAGAACGTGCTGAACTTGCACATATGCTGATAGATAGTCTTCACCCAGAGAAAGAATTTGAATCGGAGGAAGCTTGGTCAAAAGAACTTAAAAAACGTATTGACCGGTATGAGCAAGGTGAGAGTTCTGCAAAGCCCTGGAGCGAAGTGAAGAAAAATGCACAAGCATTTCTTGATTGATGAGCAAATTGGCCTTTGAACTTGACGATGCGGCAGAGGCCGAGTTTTACGATATTGTTGATTACTACAAGCAATTTGATCACACACTTTCCTACGATTTTATCCAAGAGTTTGAAGATGCTGTTCAGAGACTAATAAAATTCCCCAAAGCGGGTCATCCCTATCTGCATCAGACAAAACGTATTTTCCTTAACCGCTTTCCCTATGCAATAGTGTACAAGGTTTACAGGGATAAATTAATCATGGTTTTTGCCATTATGCATATGAAACGAAAACCGGATTATTGGGAAAAGCGCCTTAAATAATTTAAAAAGTTGCATAACCAACGTTCAACGCGGACTTGGCCACTGTTTGCCTATACAAAATTTCTTGGCTTATAGAAATCCTGAGTTTCAATTACATTCCTAATCCAAAAGGCCAAGCCGGTTAAACGCCAAACCGTTATGTTGCTTCCAATATTGAATAAACAAGTCAGATGTTTTCACATTTAGATATACATGGATTAAGGGGTTTTGCTACTCAGCAAAGTCTCGAATTTGCAGTACCCAATAATGAAATTGGAAGTGGTCTTACTATAATTGTGGGTTCAAATAACTCGGGTAAATCAACTATTACTGAATCTTTAAGAGCTTTATCACAAAACCGATCTCCAAGTTTTACACAAGGAAGAAGAAATATTCGAGCGGGTGATAGAATTCATCTTAGATTAGTTGACACTGAAGGCAATTCAAGGGTTTTAGAAAGCATTACTGCAGGTAGTAGCGAAACAGAATTTACCAATGAAGGTAATAATATCCAGATGGAAGGATTAGTAATTCTACCTTCTCGAAGGGCTTTTAACCCTTATTTTGGCAGAGGACAGGCCCAAAGAAGGCAGTATACCGATATTATAGGCTTCCCAGCCGTTCGTACTTCCTCTGTTGATCAATTTAGTAGACGACTTTTCACAGCCCAACAAAATAAAGAGGAATTTAATGAGGTTTTAGAAAATGTTCTTGACCCAGTTCCAGATTGGACTATTGATCAGTTAGATACAGGCCAATACTTTTTAAAAATTGCCACTGGTGATACTTCCCATAGTAGTGAGGGATTAGGAGAAGGTTTAGTAAGTCTCTTTTTTGTCATTGATTCACTGTATGATTCACGACCTGGAGATACAATTGTTATTGATGAACCCGAGCTATCATTACATCCTTCCCTTCAAATTAAACTTGCAGAATTATTTACAAATTATTCCTCAGATCGTCAGATAGTTTTAGCTACTCATTCTCCCTATTTTGTAAACTTAGAATCTCTTCAGAATGGAGCAAAAGTGGCTAGAACTGTTCAAAGAAATGATGAATCTCATATTTTTCAGTTAACCACTGAATCAGCTCGAAATATTTCTGGGTTACTACGTAATTATAACAATCCACATATTTTTGGGCTTAAATCACAAGAAGTTTTTTTCTTAGATGACAAAATTATATTAGTCGAAGGGCAAGAGGATGTAATTTACTATCAGAAGGTACAACAGCATCTGGGCGAAGAGCTGGAAGGAACATTTTTTGGATGGGGTGTTGGTGGCGCAGGAAACATGCAACATATTGCAAATGTTTTATCTGATTTAGGCTTTCAAAAGGTAGTTGGTATTCTTGATGGTGATAAATTAAATACTCTGCAAAGATTAGAAGAACAATTCGAAAATTATCATTTCTTCGCTATACCTGCTGATGATGTTAGAACTAAAGAGGAAAGACACCTGCATGCAGTAAGAGGCTTACTCGATGATAATAATCAAAATATTAGGGATGAATTTGTTGAAGATTTAAGAACTGAATTTCAAAGAATTAATCAATATCTAAATAACGAATAGCAACATAACAACCGCATTAACGGCGGACGCAGTCGCGGCTTTGATTAAATTTCTTGCTCCCGAGAATTCGGGATTCAAATGTTTAGCCTTTTAATCCCTGCGCCGGTTATGCGGTGGGCCGTTAGTGTGCCTCATTCAAAATTTATCCCGCGATTGCTTTCGAGTTTCTTTTTATCCAAATTATTGTATCTAATTTAATTCATTCATTATGGAAGACACGCTGATCAAAGAATTATCGCGACTTAATAAAAACGAAAAAATAATTTTGGTAGAAGCTTTGTGGGATTCTATAGCTTCTGATCCTGAGCAGGTAGGCTTTCCTGAGCATCATAAAAGTATTTTGGAAGAGCGTTTGCAAACCCTTGATAAAGATACAGCGAATGGAAAGTCATGGGATGAAATCCAAGAAAAGTATTTATAGATCGTGCTTAAAACGCTAATTCTTAACCCATAAGCTGAAAAAGACTTTGATGATGCATATGATTGGTACGAAAGCCAAGATCCGGGATTGGGGAAAGAATTTGCTCGTTGTGTAGATGTAAAGATTACTTCTCTCCTTCGTGCTCCTCAGCAACACCAAGTTGTTTACAAAAGCAAAATTCGAAGAGCTTTAGTTAACCGATTTCCTTTCTCTATTTTCTTTGTTGAACAAAAAGATGTGATTTCAGTGTTCGCCATGTTACATCAACATCGGAATCCAGAAGCTTGTAAATCACGCGTATAAACCTCCGGCACACTAATGCGTTTAAAGCAGACGCGGACGGCCCGTTGGTTTCCGGAGTTGCTTGTATTGAAATTTATAAGCTAAAAGATATTTCCAATCTTTCCTGAAAACGATATTTTGCTATCCAGTTCACTCTATACTCACTATAAATTATTCTTCTTTAAATGCCGTATTTTCTACCTTACCGGTAGAAAATATTTAATGTTATGCGGCTAAATTCCTTCTATTCTTTATTACTTCTTTTCACTCTCATTTCTATCAGCTGTTCAGATCAGGAAGTGGTTCAGGTCAAAAAGATGGATCTTGTTCAGGGTGTTTATGCTTCGGGAAATGTGATGCCGGTCGGGTATTATCAAGTTACCAGCAAGGTCACAGGAATTGTTGATGAGATTTTAGTGAGTGTAGGTCAGGATGTTGAGGCAGGTCTTCCACTGGTAAAACTGAAAAATGAGCCAAATGAAGCCAACCTGCAGATCGCCAGAAATCAGCTGGAACTGGCCCGGAGTAATGCCCGAGATGGTTCAGACATCCTAAGTCAGCTTTCCCAACAAGTTGAAATATCGCGGTCAACTTTTTTGCAGGATTCTGTCGAGTATGTACGATATCAAAAGCTTCGGGATGATGACATCGGTTCCGAACTTGAACTGGATAGGATCCGGCTTCGCTATCAAAATTCAAAGAATAATTTACGGATCGCACAAAGCAAGTATCAGGAAACCAAACAACGCCTGCAGATCGAACTGGATAATGCCCGCAATAATTTCCTTGCTCAACAAAGCCTGACGGGCGACTTCACCATTCTTTCTGCTATTGACGGAAAGGTTTACGATATCATACCGGAAGAAGGAGAGCTTATTGCCGGTAATCGCCCGATCATGGAGATCGGAGCCACAGATCGTTTTGAAACCGAACTTCAGGTGGATGAAACCGATATCGTGATGGTAAAAGAAGGTCAACCGGTATATTACGAACTGGATGCTATTGAAGACACAGTGCTAAGTGGAGTTATTAGTCTCATATATCCGCGGATCAATACCATTGAACGTACCGCTAAAGTGATCGCCTCGATCGACCCCTTGCAGTACCCTATGTATCCGGGTATGGCACTGGAGGCAAATATTGTGATCAATGAAAAGGATAGTGTGCTGGTGCTTCCGATCACATTCATCAATGAGAACAACGAAGTGATCATGGAAGACGGTTCCCTCAAAAGGATCGAAACCGGGATCCGTGACCTGAATTATGTTGAGATCCTCTCAGGACTTGAAGAAGGCGATGTCGTTTTAAAACCTGGATCATGAACCGCTTTCCCATCCTAAAGATCGTGATTACGCATCTGACAAGCCGAAAACGGCAAACCGTCGTTTCCATGCTGGGCGTTACCTTTGGTATTACGGTATTCATCTTTCAGGCGGGGGTGATCACCGGACTTCAAGATTTTTTTATTGAGAAGACCATCAACTCCACGGCTCATATCCACATCTACCAGGATAAGAATCAGAAATCACCTCCCGTACTCCTGGATGTTTACGATACAGATAAAACCTGGATCTCAGTCCCAAACATCAAAAGTAAAAATGAGCTGCCAAAGCTTAAGCGCGGCCTTCAAATCGTGGAGATCCTGGAGTCTTACCCTGAAGTGACCGGGGTTTCTCCAAGCCTGAGTACTCAGGTCATTCTGAAACTCGGAGTGGCCGATATTTCCGGTGTCATAAACGGGGTTAATAT
>JAASTO010000018.1 GCA_021767245.1 Balneolaceae bacterium | reverse complement strand
TTCTTGATAATCTTGATTTAAAGCTTCCAGTTCGCCTAACTCTATCTTGGAGTAAACGGTTGGATATTCAAGGGCTTCATCACTAATGGTAAGCATATCGCAGGCCATGAATGAAACGAATCCTGCCGCCAATAATAATAAGATTATAATAAGTCTTTGCACGCCTTAAGTACCTGATTGATGATAGTCTAAAGTACCAAAATACCGGCGCTCATACAACTTTCGAGACCCTATATTCAATAAGTCTTTAAAATGAAAAGATCCTATATTTTACTATGCTCAACAATAAGAATATATGTGTGCTTGGGGCAGGTGTGAGTGGTTTAAGCACGGCCTCTTATTTGTCAGATTCAGGATATTCTGTCTGTATTATCACGAGAGATGATCCACGAACAGCCACTCTTCGTCCGGAATTCTCAAGTTCTTTCCCGGCCGCTTCAATCATTCCCCATTCTGTCTACTCAGATAAGCTCAGTGAAATCTTCAGGTTCAGCAAAGATCGATTCGGGAAATTACACGACAATCAGTTTCCGGGCGTAACCACTACCCGGCATTTTGAACTTTTCTCTCACCCTGTATCCGTTCCAGTATATGCCAAAACCATGAATCAATTTGAGGAGTTTGATGATTTTAAAAACGAATTTTATCCCGATCATCCGGATTATCCTGCAGCAGCCGGGTGGCGTTATTTGGCTTACTTTGCCGATTGGCCCCTCTACTTTCCCACACTCATCCGAAACACACTGGAAAAGGTCAAGGGATTTGAGATCAGAACTCTTTCACCTGATGACATTAGGGAGTTGCCATACGATATCATCATAAACTGCACGGAGATCGGCAGCCTGAAACTGTTTGAGGATACCTCAGAACAGATCCTGCACCGTGGGCATCTCTTAAACCTACCGTGTGCACCTGCTGTACGGGATCTGCAGGGAAAGGTGATCTCCTATAATTTTTCACCTGGGAAAGAGGTGTATCAGAGTGAGAATGGCATAGAGCAGGATGTGTACTGCTATTCCAGAAAAGATGGATTAGTACTTGGAGGCAGCCGACAGAAGGGAACTTTTGACAGCGATGGAAAGTGGATAGG
Organism: Balneolaceae bacterium; assembly: GCA_021767245.1. Lineage (GTDB taxonomy): Bacteria > Bacteroidota > Rhodothermia > Balneolales > Balneolaceae > Gracilimonas. The sequence continues at coordinate 21,285 of JAASTO010000018.1, read as the reverse complement.
CGAAGAATCTCAGGATCCGGTCATATTAGTTGATAACCTGAAAGTGCCTGCTCAGATCCTGGAATTACATTCAGCCATATTGAACCACTCTTTTGGATATACCCTTCCTCCAAAATCTAAAATGCGATCAAAGGTTGGGTATCGGTTCACCCGTTCCCATGAGGATGGATTAAGGCTGGAAGCAGAAGAGGTCGGTAACAAGTTGGTGATACATAACTATGGTCACGGAGGTGCCGGCGTTACCCTAAGCTGGGGATGTGCTCACCGGGTTACAGAACTTTTGAAGGTAGCTACGAACTAAAACCCATTTTTTTCTTGTAGTTCAGCCAGTGTCCACGTATCAGTAGCAAACTGCCAATGAGAGTCACCCCGGCTTCACCATAGTCGCCCAAGGTGTCATTAAACAGCCAGGCAAAAAAGATGATCGTCAACCCCAAAAACAAATAGCCGGAAATTGATTTAAGGTCCTTCCGATTCTTAACAGATAATATAACAGCAGGTGCAATGGCCAGAAAAAACACCAGGTGAGTGTACTCGTGAAAGTCATCCAGTGCCGGCCAAAGTGGAATGAGTGATACAAATACCGGAACCAGTAAACAATGAATAGCACATAATCCGGAAAGTCCTATACCGAGGCGGTCCCAGAAACCTTTGTTGTCATTTTGGTGATTGTTACTCATCAGCTTTGAGCAGTAAGATTATCTTTTTTTAAACAGACCCCAAAGGTAAAAAAATTTAATAACAGCTATGAGAATTTAATCATCAAAAAAATTGATGACGGCATTATAGTTCTCTTTAAAAAAATCACAAGAAACCAATCGGTTTCAGTATTTTTTGGGACTCATAAACCGATCTACCCCGCTTTTTCTTTTCATCCGGTGTTTAGTATTTCGGCCGCTTACCCTTTTCCTCCACATTTTAAAACTGGATCCTTTCAATTCGGAACGCATCAGCTCTATGGTTTCTTCTTCATTCAGACCGAACTGAAATTCAATAGCTTCAAAGGGAGTACGGTCTTCCCATGCCATCTCAATGATCCGGCTTTTATCAGCTTCGGTTAGTTTTTTAGATGTTTTCATAGTGATTGATTTATCATCCATACAAATTACAATCAAAATTCAATCCATAAAAAAAGCTCCTGCTTAAAAAAACAGGAGCTTGAGTAAATAAAATATCACTTAATGTTAACTATCTCCGATCCCCAAAAATGCGCAACATGAAAATAAACATATTGATGAAATCAAGGTATAAAGCCAGAGCACCCATGATCGCACCCTTACTTCCCTCCTCTGATTCCACATCCATCTCAAGACTCATGCGTTTGATCTTTTGAGTATCGTAGGCTGTAAGTCCCACAAATACCAGTACTCCAATGTAGGTAACCGCCCAGTACAGGATCTCACTGTGCCAGAAAATATTGACTACGCTGGCAATGATGATACCGATCAATCCCATAAACAGAATGTTACCCCAGCTGGAAAGATCCGTTTTTGTGAAGTACCCATAGGCACTCATCACTCCAAAGGTTCCGGCAGTCACAAAAAAGGTGGAAGCAATGGAAGCCTGAGTATAGATCAGAAAAAGAACAGAAAAGGTGAGCCCATTCAAAGCCGAATATAGTAAAAACAAGGTGATTGCCCGTGTGGCATTCATACTCTCAATGGCGCTGGAAAGCCAGATCACTAATCCAAGTTCTGCTAAAATGATACCAAAAAACAAGATCTGATTACTTGCGATCGCATTAACCAACGACTCCGTACTCGCTACTCTAAGGGCTACAAAGCCTGTTATGGCCAATGCAAGAGCCATCCAGCCATACACTTTATTAATAAAGGTAGCCTGAATCGATTTTACCTGTTCTGCTGTTAACTGATGTGTATTCATTATTTCTTAATGATAAATAATTATTTAAAATTGAGCGTATTCGAGTGAAATTTACTAAACTGCTGCAAAACGTATTTATTGCATGGATAAAATACTAAAATTCATCGGCGTTTGTGTACTGTGTATTCTGATAATTACCGGTTTGGTTTATTTATTTGAATGGCTCTTTTAATCCTAAAATAAGATGAGGTTACTATGAAAAAGAACATGGGCTCTACTGACAAGATCATTCGATTTATTCTCGCAGCAATTTTTGTAATACTCTACTTTACAGGAACCGTAACCGGAACTCTCGGTATTGTATTGCTGGTACTGGCCGGTGTATTTGTACTGACAAGTCTGATCAACTTCTGTCCGCTTTATGCGCCTTTTGGATTAAGTACCTGCAAAACGGACGCCTAAACAAAGCATCTAAATTTGATCACATTAAAAAGGGCATGCTTATACATGCCCTTTTTTAATTTCTTTATTTTTTCAGTCGAATCCATCAGCTTCCAAACCAATAACTCAGCTTGATGAGGAAAATATTGGTTGGCTTGGCATCAAAGATATCGTTCAGCTGATCGCCAAGATCAAAAGCGCCGATCCTTGAATAGTCTTCTCGCTGTTGCTGCCATACAAAATAGAGGGTTGAACCGGGCATATATTCCCATCTGAATACGGCATTACCCTGAAGTGACCTGAAATTGAAGTCCGGGTCAGAAAAAGTAAACGGGGATGAACTTCCGCCTCCATCAGGATCAACCGTGTAATTTCCATTTTGTTCAGAAATAGTTCCCAGATCTTCTCCATATACATCATAATGGTAGGTATAAGGTTCGGCTACCTCCTTGAATCGTGAAAAATCACCGGTGGATACAAACGGCCTGATGTAGGTCTGAAGACTCATGGTTGGGCTAAAGGTCCAGTTCAAGCGCAGGTTAGCACTTACCGTGTGTTGCTCTATGTCTGAGAACACGTATCGGCTTCCATAGGTATGCGTTGCATTAACATCCTCAACCGCTGTTATGTACTGATCGATATCCACCTGATTTCTGTACTCCGGACCAAAACTAAGCTGAATATTACTGGTGGGACGGTATCTTACATTCAACCAAACGGCATTATCAAATTCTCCGGCTACTTCTCTGCGCAGATTTCCTCCCACATTGAAACTGATATCTTTGCTACGATCGGTGTTAATGTTTGCGATCAGGTTCCAATCTTTAGGGCGTTCCAAAACCGGTCCACCACGGCTTAAGCGGTCGTAATATTGCTTGAAATTATACCCGAAGTTATAATTGAATGACCACTGATTATTGAACGAGATATAACCCCCATTCAACACACTGTTGCGAATCTGATCACCATCGTAATTCCATCCTGAATCGTAGCCTGCAAAGAACTCGTAATACCTGACATATTTTGGATCGATCTCACGATATACTAATACTCCACCAGCCCACTTCAGGTCGGCACGTGTCTGGAACCCAAGATCATTGATCTCGTAACCCGGTGAGGTTTGGGAGTAGGTCAAAGCTGCCAGCCAATTATCATCACCCCCCTGCTTTTTGATACTCATTTCCGTTGAGAATCCTTGTAAAGAGGTTTTCGCCGGATCTACTGTAAGCACGTCAGAATCAATTCTGTTAAAATACCTTACCGGAGACTGTTGCGTCCTTGCTATTGCTTCACTGCTACCGTGAACGCTGCTCATTGAAAACGCTCCACTCGCCACCCAATTCTGGTCAGCAAATTGGTGTTCATAATCCAGGCCACCGACATAAGCGGAACTATGCAGAAAATCCTCAAAATAGCGACCATCCAGAGATCGGTTCACGGCTGTGGCAAATCCACCTAAATACGTGTTACCATTGTTGAAATCTTTCTTAGCCCGTCCTACCAGATAGTTAGTTGCCGGTTCAACTGCCAGTGATCCGTCATTCCCGTTTTGCAAGGTAAATTCTGCATTCTCCTGAAGCGTGTAGGCATCCATCAATCCGATGGACCAACCGTTCTTGGTCTTCCCGCTTAGTTTTGCAGCCGTGGCAATGGTCGTCAGGTCCGGCATGGTACTGTACTCAGAATCCACACCTGCCCTATTTGGCGACCCTTGTGGAGAACGACCGATCCTTCTGGAGTAAAATGGTGTCGGTGAATTATATCTGATAAAGGTTTTGGTTTCACCAAACTGAAAGATATCCCTCCCCTCTAAAAAGAATGGTCGACGTTCGGAATAGAAATTTTCATTGGCAGTTAAATTGATGACAGCCGGATCTGCCTCTACCTGACCAAAATCAGGGTTAATCGTCGCAGAAAGTGTCAGATCGGAAGTAATACCGTATTTAACGTCGGCACCTACCCTTCCCGAAAAGTCATTTCGCTGATAATAAGGATCTAAGGTTGTTTGATCCGGCACGCGCGTAAAATCAGCTGACACATAAGGCATGATCTCAAGTCGTCTTGGTTCTGAAAGTTGTTTGATACCTTTCAGATCACCAAAATTTGATACGATACCAGAGGCATTCTGTGAAGTAGGTTTCCAGAATAATTCTTCACCGGTTCTTGCGATACTGCGCTGAAAATTAATTCCCCAGGTCTGCTCATCAGCTTTTGAGTTGAACCTTAGCTGAGACAACGGGATCTTCATTTCTACAGACCAGCCATAGTCTGTAATTTGAGCTTTTGCCTCCCAAACAGCATCCCAGGTATCATCTTCGTTGGTATCGTTGATGATCATGAAATCTCTTTGCACCCCCCGCGGGTTCACCGCAAAAATGAAGGCTGTTCGCTTATCATTATAACTGTCAAATCCAACAGTAACCCAATCGCTCATTTCAGTTCCATCGCGTCTGAAGAGAGGGGCCACTATGGAATCCGGTGCAGAATCAAAAGCTTTGATACCCACATAGATATGTGAATTTGTGTACAGGATCCGGCCTTCCGTACGCTGTGTGGCGGTTGCCCCGTCATTGGGAGACCTCTGGGTGAATTGTGTGGCTGTAGGAATCTCATTCCAAACACTTTCATTGACCAATCCATCCAGTTGAAGATCACTGTGATCTGCTAATCTAAAAGCGGTTAGCGATGGAGAAGCCACTCTGCCTGAGCGGATATTTTGCTCCTTTAGTGCATCCATTACTTTATTACTTTGATAAGAATTCTGGGCGTTTGCTCCGGCTGCAAGACACAGCAATCCCAGGGTTAGACATACGAATCTCATAGTTTTTTTATTTAATTGATAAGGAGTCCTATCCCCGCAACACATTATGTAGCTTAATGTTACGGCTCCTCAGTTTGGTTTATGTCTTACACGAACCGCTCAAAGAATGGTTACACTTTTTTTATTTTTTTCGAATGGAGATATCCCCATGCAATGTCTTAAACAAAAATTCGGGACCACCGCCATTCACTTTTCCGATGATCCATTTGTTGATCGCGATCTTAAAACCTTCGTCACTGTCTGATTCTGATTTGCTGCCTTCACGATCAATATCCATATCAAAGTTGGTGTACACATCACCCCATTCGGTTTTCATTTTAGCGGTGAATCGGGCGTCCGCCGGAAAAGCAATTTCCATATCTCCGTTCACCCCGGTAAATGACATGGGTGAATCGGGAGTCACTTCGTTGAAGTCCACATTCATATCCCCATTCACAGAATTTACAAGCACGGTTCCGCTTATATCTCCCAGTTCGATATCACCATTTACGGCGCTGATCTCAAGTTCTCCTTCCACCCCAAAGACCTGCACATCTCCCTGCACCGTACTTAGTTTGATAGAAAAATTTCGGGGGACAAAAACGGTCATTTCAAGATCATTGGTTGGAAATGGTCCGGTAGAGATCTCCACTTCGTTGTTATTCTCAACCACTTCCAGACCCATTCCCCCTCCGGAAATGCGTTTCATTCCGTTTTTCATGGGTTCACTGTTTTCTTCCTCAATTCCATCACCGCTGTAGTTGATTACCACATTTTGCTGGTCATGACTTCTGACCGTGATCTCATCTGAAAACATGGCACTGATGCTTAGCTTACCCGGTTCTCCAGGATCACTTAGCGGTACCTCGATCGTATTTTGAGCCAATAATGGAACTGAAAGGAAACTGATGAATAAGGCTGTAAATAAATGGATCTTCATACTTCTCATGGTTTTATAAAATTTGATTACAGTTGTTTGATGTATGCGTTTCCGTTGAGTAACCGAAGCAGCATATTTGGTCCGCCTTGTCCGAACTGAATGGTATCAGAACTCCCAATGCTGAACCGGCTCATCCCATCCTTTTTATTTGACCGATCCGAACGATAACTTCTGTTGTCGAAATCGGTATATAGTTCACCGTGTAAACTTTTAAAAGTTACATGTGCTGAAAAGTTTTTAGAAGCCAAAACCTCAATTTTTCCATTTACGGTATGAAGCTCCACATCATCCGATGGATTATCTCTGAATTCTGCTATCACGTTACCATTTACAGTTTCAGCATTTATAATCCCGCCTGTTACATTCCTAATGATTACACTTCCGTTGATATTTGCTGCATCCACACCGTGGTCCATATTTTCCACAACTACCTCGCCGGCATTGATGGTTGAGATCTCTGACATCAGGTAACGAGGCACTTTCATCTGCAGATTGAACTCAAACCCCTGAATATTCTCATCCCAATAATTGTCTTTGTTTGACCGATAGCTAAGGTCATTTTCTTCTATTTCGACCTCCAGCCCCGGGTGACGCACAAATACAAATAAATGACCGTTAGTGGATATTTTATCCAGGTAAAAATCATCCGGATCAAAGCTGCGTCTTACGTTGGGTTTCCCTGTTATGATCTTTTTACCGGTGATCAGGATCTCATCCCCGTCATAGCCCTCCACATTCAGATCCCCGTTTATATTGTTGAAATGAAACATTGTTTCACGGGTCAATTCAGAAGCCGGGATCCTCATCTCCACCTCTTCTTCCACCCTTTCACTGATGACATTAGACTGAGCCAAAGCACTCAAACTTAGTATGCCTAATAACAACGATAGCAAGTAAATTCTTTTCATGATCTTATTCCTCACATTAATACAGCAATACTGCTTTGTAATTTTTGTTGAACGTTGTAATCGAGTTCACGTTCCTGTAAAACTTTTTCGAATTCCCGCGCTGAGGATCTCACCTCAAGTTCCGTCATGGCGTCCGCTAGTTCTATTAAAACGATCGGCGATTCCTGTGTGGCTATCGAACGAACCAATCCCTGCCTCACCCGTTCATTATCTCCCCAGCGCTTCAAGGCTTCAATCGTTTGCACCCTCACATTTACACTTGGATCATTATTCAGGGTAAAAAGTAACGCATTGATGGCCTCCAGATCGGCATTGGGTAATTCCGAACTGATGTTTACCGCCTTTAACCGGTCTGCGGCTGATGAACCTTCCAGCATGTTAACCATCATCATTTCTTTCAGTGATTGCATTTCCTGACTCAGCTTTTCGATCTCGTTGCTATCCTCATTCATCCAGGAACCTATAAACCCACCGATGATCAACAATGCCATTGCGTATGCCATTTTAGGAACCGAAAGTTGGGAGATCATCTTTCGAAATGACTCATAGATTCTTTCAAACAAACCCGCCTGAGTATTTTTTTGAGTCTCCTGATCCAGCATAGCATAGAAACGAGTACTTGTGGCCGCATCCGGTTTAGGGACTGACAGGTCTCCAAGCCCCTCATAGGTTGCTTCTATGCTCCTGAATTCCATGAAATCGATCTTACCTTCGGCCAGTAATAGTTCCAGCTCTTCTTTTCCGGCTGCGTCCAATTCACCGGCAAGGTAGTCAGCTATCAGTTGTTCATACTTCTTATTCATAATTGTATTCCTTTTCGAAGGATAATGCGATATCCTTCAATTCTTTCATGGCCCTAAACATTTTTACTTTGATCGCCCCTTCGGTTGATTCAAGAATCTCTGCGATCTCATTATATCGTAGTCCCTCATATCTGCTCAAAATGATCACTTCCCGGTAATCTTCAGGTAATGCATAGAGGGCTTCTTCAAGTATCTCTTTCTTCTCTTTTGCTTGGTGAACCGGTCCCGTCGTTCCCTCAGGCATCTCAAATCTGTCATCGTCAAACTGAACCGGATTTCCAATTCTTTCGGATCTCCTGTGATGATCGTTGAATTGATTACGGGCAATGCTAAACAGCCAGGTCGAGAATTTTCCGTCACCGGTATAACTCTGCCTGTACTTTAGCAACCGTTCAAATACAGACTGAACAAGATCCTCGGAGGTATTCTTATCCCTGCACATTCTGTAAAAATAGCGATAAAGTCCACGGTGATACCGCTCAAACAGCAGGCCCAGCTTATCAAGCTCACCTTTCTTTACCTTTAACATCAATGCTTTATCAGAGTTTGAATTCACCGCTGATCCCGGGTTTAGTGTTTTCACCCTTATACACTGATCTTATGAGAAAAGGTTACACTTTTTTCTGAACCGGTGATAGATCATCGTAAAGAATGAGCGGTTGCAGCAACTGATCGATGACAAATGCTTCAAAAATTTCCTTATTTATAATTCATTATTTCCCAATACCCTTCTTATTTTCACCGTTCGAAATTTTCAGAACCAAATATCATCAATGAGCGATACCAAGATTTTTAGTTTTTTAGCATCTCAACTCAATTTCAGCAGTAAACAGATCAGCACTGTAGCCAAATTTCTGGATGAAGGGGCTACCGTTCCATTCCTGGCGCGATATCGAAAGGAAGCCACTGACGGACTGGATGAAGAACAGATCCGTGCCATTCGTGATGGACTTGAAACCCAGCGTACCCTGGAGGCCCGTAAGGAAACCATCCTCAAGTCTATTAAGGAACAGGATAAGCTGACCGAAGAACTTGAGAAGCAGATCCTAAACTGTACTGATCTGAAAACGCTTGAGGATATTTACCTCCCTTATAAACAAAAGCGCAAAACCCGGGGCGACAAAGCCAAGGAAAAAGGACTCGAGCCCCTGGCAAAACTCATTTGGGAGCAGGAGATCACGTCCGGTGACCCAATAGAATATGCTAAGGAGTACATCAACCCTGAAAAGGAAGTAGAATCCGTGGAGGACGCATTTGACGGAGCCACTGACATTGTTGCGGAATGGATCAATGAAAACCTGGAAGTACGGGAAATGCTCCGGGATGTATTTTCTAAGCATGCCAATATTGTGACCAAGAAAAATCCTACCGTTAAAGAGCGTACAAATTTTGAGGATTATTACGAGTTTTCGTCCAAGGTGGACAGACTAAAGCCGTATCAGATCCTGGCCATCAATCGCGGAGAGCGGGAGAATGTTCTATTTGTGAATGTGGATCTATGGGAAGAACGCACACTGGAGAATATTGATGACAAAGTGATCACAAACGACCTCAGTATCTTCACTGAATACCTGCAGGATGCGGTAGAAGATGCTTACAAACGACTCCTCTTTCCTTCCCTCGAGCGTGAACTTCGCAGTGAACTCACCGACAAAGCTGATGCGCACGCTATCGAGACTTTTGCCACCAATCTCGGAAATCTGCTCATGCAACCACCACTGGATAAAAAAGTAGTCATGGGGCTCGATCCGGCTTACCGCACCGGTTGTAAGGTTGCCGTTGTTGATCAGCATGGAAAATACCTTGAGGGAACGACCACCTACCCTACTCCACCTCAAAACAAAGTTGCAGAGGCTGAAGCCGTTTTTGAGGAATATATCAGTAAATACGGGGTTGAATTGATCGCTATTGGAAATGGTACAGCAAGTCGTGAAACGGAGCAGATCGTAGCTGAATTCCTTCAAAAACGAAAAGAGAAGCACCCGGATCAGCAGCTTCACTATTTAATTGTTAATGAAGCCGGAGCTTCGGTGTATTCTGCTTCCAAAGTTGCCCGCGAGGAATTTCCGGAACTGGAGGCTGCACAGCGTGGAAATATCTCCATTGCCCGGCGTGTTCAGGATCCCCTGGCTGAGTTGGTGAAGATCGACCCCAAGTCCATTGGGGTTGGCCTATATCAACATGATGTGAACCAAAACCAGCTTTCCGGAAAACTGGATGATGTGGTGGAAAGCTGTGTGAATGAGGTTGGAGTGAATTTGAATACCGCCTCAGCTCCGCTTCTTGCTCATATCTCCGGATTGAGTAAGCGTGTAGCTCAAAACATTGTTAAGCACCGCGAGGAAAAAGGCATTTTCGTTGACCGTGAGCAAATCCGAGAGATCGACGGGGTCGGTGATTTCCGTTTCCAGCAGGCGGCCGGTTTCATGCGTATTCCAGAATCTAAAAACCCACTGGATAACACCGCCATTCATCCAGAGAGTTACGAAGCAGCTGAAAAGCTGTGCAACCTTTTTGGCATTAATCTGGAGAATTTATCGGAAGAAAAAGATAAGATCGCTTCCAAATTCAATAATGTGAATCTGGAAGAAACCGCTGAACAGATTGGTGTAGGTGTTCCAACTTTGGAACTCATCATTGAGAACCTGCAAAAGCCGGGGCGTGATCCGCGGGAGTCGCTTCCGAAGCCCCTACTTCGTACGGATGTGATGAAAATGGAAGACCTCAAAGAAGGTCAACAGCTGGAAGGCACCGTCCGCAACGTGGTGGATTTCGGTGCTTTTGTGGATATTGGCGTAAAGCAGGATGGCCTGCTCCATATTTCCAATATGAGCGACAAAAAGAAAGTTGAGGATCCGCATGATGTGGTGAGCGTGGGGGATATCCTGAGCCTGGAGATCATCTCCTTGGATCTGGAACGTGGAAGGATCGGGTTGAAGTTGATTGGCGGATAGAACCATGTTGAACCAGTGGTTCACGCATGCATTACTCCCGATTCATCTTGGTGGTTGGTAACGAGCATTCTCAAATTATAATTTAAAAAGGCTCGTTCCGAACAGCCCGTTCGGAACGCATAGCGGAACCACCGGTTCCATTCTGTTGACATTAATAACAAATAAATTATCACCTCACGCATGAACAAAGCGCAGCAACTCGAAAAGCAGTATCACTTTCAGGTCTATAACCGACTTCCGGTCACTCTATCACATGGTAAGGGGGCCCTCGTCTGGGATACCGATGGTAACGAATACCTGGATGCGTTTGGCGGACTGGCCGTGAATAACCTGGGACATTGCCACCCCAAAATCGTAGCAGCAATTAAGGAGCAGTCTGAGAAACTACTGCATGCCTCCAATTTCTTTTATAATGAACCGCAAAGCCTATTGGCTGAAAAACTGGCTAAGGTTTCAGGATTGGATCGTGTATTTTTCTGCAACAGCGGTGTGGAAGCCATGGAAGCCGCAATAAAACTGGCTCGCAAGTGGGGTAAGAAACATGGCAAATCCGGAAATTTGATCACGCTGAGTGAAGGATTCCACGGGCGTTCTCTGGCTACCATTACTATGGGCATGCCGGGATATACCGAAGGTTATGCCCCCCTTCCTGAAGGATTTGAGCAAGTGCCATTCAATGATTTTGAAGCCCTGAAGAAGGCTGCTGATGAAGATACCATCGCCATTGCCTTTGAAACCATTCAGGGGTCCGGTGGGGTGAATGTGATCGATGCAGAATTTATGCGTAAAACGAGGGCATTATGCGATGAACTCAATATTCTGATGATCATTGATGAGGTTCAGAGTGGTGTTGGTCGCACCGGCAAGTTTTATGGCTATCAGCACTTTGATGTAACTCCGGATGTGGTTGCAACGGCCAAAGCCCTTGCCGGAGGGGTCCCCATAGGAGCCATTATAGCAAAGGAAGACGTGGCTTCGGCATTCGGTTTTGGTGATCACGGTACCACTTTCGGAGGGAACCCTTTTGCAACACACGTGGCATGCGCTGCCCTTGATGCCATCGAGGAGGAAAGCATCCTGGAACAAGCAGCAGAAAAGGGTTTATTCATGATGGAACTGCTTGAGGAAAGACTGAAGGAGTTTGCCGAGGTCAAGGATATACGCGGTAAAGGACTGATGATCGGGGTGGAACTGAATCGTCCGGCCCGCCCCGTGGTTGATAAGATGTTTGAATATCAGGTGTTAGGTAATGCAGCCCATGGCACTGTGGTGCGATTCTTACCACCACTGGTTATCACCAAAGAACAGATAGAAAGAGTCGTGGATGTACTTGTAATGGCTTTAGAGCAGACCTCAAAGTAAGATTCCAAAGGCACCGTTACCACGGTAAACTGATCTTTCCAAAATGAATGTTTTGGTCCGTAACGCCGGGAATGACAGATCCTTTTCCGGCTACAAGATCATTGGCTAAATAGGCCATCATGGCAGCTTCCTTGGCATCTGGAGGAATACCTAATTCGTCGACGTTTTTGAATTCGCCTTTTGTTAACCGCTCCCTCAATTCTTTCATTAGGGTTTTATTGTGGACCCCTCCTCCGCTTACATAACACTCAAACTTCTCCTCGTTTGTAATCTCATCCACAGCTCTTGAGATACTTTGGGCTGTCAATGAGGTGAGTGAGGCCATCAAGTCTTCTTCCGAACACTGAATTCCATGCCCCTGCATCAGTTCCTCAATATACTTAAGCCGAAACTCTTCCTGCCCGGTCGACTTAGGTAACGGCTTCCTGAAATACGGTTCCAGCAAAATATAGCGAATCAGTTCTGAATGCACCTTCCCGGAAGCAGCCACTTTTCCGTCTTCGTCAAAAGGCTGATCAAAGTACTTTTGCATGGCTTCATTTATGAGCGTATTTGCCGGACCGGTATCCCCTGTTACAACTTTTTTTCCACTTTCCCTGGAAGGCAACCAGGTGAGGTTGGCAATCCCTCCAAGGTTTATAAATAGTCGATGCCGGTTTTCGTGCCTGAAGACCTCTTCATCAAAAATACCCGCCAACGGAGCTCCCTCTCCTCCGGCTGCGGTATGTTTTTGCCGGAAATCCGAGATCGTGATAATGCCCGTTTTCTGAGCTATATGATCCCCATCAACGATCTGCATGGTAGCGTTTATATCGGTCTTGGTTTGAGCCGGGGCATGATAGACCGTTTGCCCGTGGCTCGCGATCAGGTCAACTTCTTCCAATGGAACCGTCCAGTCCATTAACGCTTTTCTAACGGCTTCTGCATAATAAATCGCCAGCTCTGTATGTAGAAGAGTCAGCTCCCGGGTATTTATAACCTCACGCGACTGTATGGCTGATAAACGCTCCCTTAACTCCCCTGAATAAGGAATAGAACGGAACTGCTTCACCTTTATACCATCTGTATCACATGCACACAGAGCTATATCGAGTCCATCCAATGACGTACCCGACATCAAGCCTACGATCAATCGCTTCGGTTTAGATGAAATTTCACTCAGTTTTGTGATGTATTTATTCATAGTTTAAGGTATAACTTTTAAGTAAGAACCTACTAAAAATGAGCGAACCTACCGAAGACGAAATCAAAGCATTTGTAGAAGATGTTGAGTTTTTGATCAACACCCTGAAGGAGAGTTTTGAGTCTACCGATGCGCAGTTTTTCATAGACGAGCAAAATGAGATCTTGTATGTAAAACTGGAAGGACTGAATGATTATTCAGAAGAAGAGATCGAAGAAATTGCTTCTCCCATTCTTTCTGAACTTGACCTTGATTTTGAGGAGATCATACTCCTTCCATTGTGATCTGAATCCTTAAAAAAGCGCTTTTTTCCTAATTTTTTGATACATTTGACCCCTAATAACAGAGCAAATCCACAACCCACTTGTTAATGAAAGCGACCAATTCCGGATATACTATGAGCTGCATTATGTGCGGCAAGATCAACGATGAGAAAGAAACGAGTACCTACTGTACGGAATGTGGAGGCGTTCTTGAGATCGAGTACAAGGAAGCGCGAAAAGAAATTCAGTACCCGCTTGAAGAGATCAAACCGGATCCGCTAAAGAACCACTTTACTGCTTTAAAAAAGCTTGAGCGTCTTTCTGAGAAATATGATGCAGAGCTGTACGGAAAACTTGAGTTTGAACACCCGACCGGATGCTTTAAAGATCGTGGCAGTTATATAGAAGTTCAGAAAGCTCTCGAATTAGGGGCTGATGCTATTTGCCTTGCTTCTACCGGAAATATGGCTGCCTCAGTTGCCGCCTATGCCTGCTATTTCAAGATCCCTTGTTTTGTGTTTGTTCCGGAAAAAACGCCAGAGGTCAAACTGGCGCAAGCTACCATCTATGACGCCACTATCATCAAGATCAAAGGTGATTTCATGGTGTGTGAAAAGCTTTGCCGTGAGTTTGCCAAATCAGGAAACTATTACCTGGCTGGGGATTATGTATTTCGTCAGGAAGGACAAAAGTCATTCTCCTACGAGTTATATGAGCAGGGAATGACCGACTTCGATTACGTTTTTGTACCTATTGGAGCCGGTACCAATTTTGCCGCGATCTACAAGGGTTACAAAGAACTTAAAGCTGCCGGACTCATTGATAAGATCCCCCATTTTGTGGCGGTTCAACCCGAACAAAGTTCACCGGTGGTGGAAGGTATCTTCAAAAAGGATAAGATCGTCAAAGATCACGTCAATACGATGGCGGATGCGGTAGCAGTTGCAGATCCTCTTGACTTCCACAAGGTATTTCGTGGGATCGAGGAAACGGACGGACTGGCTTTTACTGCTACCGAAAATGAACTGCTTGAATCGATGAAGGAAATGACGGTTGAAGAAGGTTACTTCACCGAACCCGCTTGTGCTATTCCGTTGGCTACCTTCAAGAATAATCTGGATACCTTTAAAGGCAAAAAATGCTTGTTTGTATTGACCGGAACCGGTTTGAAGAGTGCCCATATAGTGGCGAAATACTCCCTTTCCTCACCCGTCCTGCCTCCGAATCTTGACAGGATTCAGCAGTACATCGAATCCGGCTTCACTGATATGCAGAAGAACAGCTGGGGGCAGACCCGAAACAATGGTTTTGAGAACGTGAATATGGATGAAGGTCATACCAAGCTGTATGATGAATACGTCCATAACATCAACCGAAAAGGTAAAACACTGAAGGAAGAGGAGATCAAGGTATTAAGGTCTCTTGTTTACAATGAAGACACTGACCTTACGCACCCTGTGGAAGTTCTTGATTACAAATTGACCATGCGTAAACATGGATTGGTCAGTGCTGCCGTCAAACTTAAAATTCAGGACAAAGACGAGGTTATCTCGCTGGATCAGGGTGTGGGCCCCATTGATGCTATCCTAACCGCTATCAAAGCTGAAACCGATGCCTTCCTGCCACTTGAAGTGATCAATCATGAAGTAGAGATCCTGAGTCCGGATACAGACTCCCTGGTGGTTGTGACTCTGACTCTCGAAAAAGAAGGCCACAAGTTTACCTCCAAGGGCGCCTCTCCAGATACCCTGGAAGCCGTAATTCAAGCATTTGTGAAAGGACTTGCCGTAGCAAATAAGGCCTTGGCTGTATAGGGAATATGGAGATAAGGGGTTAGGCCATACTCTTGTTTTAAGTATCTAAAACTACACGCTTAAATATTATGGATGATATATTTATTTCAGTGAATGAATCTGGTGAGGGATATTCAGCTGATAAAGACTTTACCACTTTAAAGGCTTGGATAAAGTGTAAAGAAGTTAAATTATTCTTCTTTAAGGATGTTCTTCCAAATTTACCTTCTGAAGAAAAATTCAATTTGGACATACAAATTCGAAAAGCATCTATAAGTACAACTGCAAACATAGCAGAAGGTTATGGCCGATTCCATTTTCAGGAAGGAATTCAATATTACAGAATATCCCGAGGATCTCTTTATGAACTAAAGGATCATCTAATATCATGCTATGATTTTAACTATGTGGGTAGAGAAGTTTTGGATAAGGGATTGCCGCTAATTGAAGAAGCAAAAAAACTAGTGAACGGATTTATCAATTACCAAAAGAGACAGAAGAAAAACTATAAAAAGTAATTCTATTTCTCCCCCAATTTCTATTTAATCAACCTTTTCACCATATCCCTTATTCCTTATCCACTCACCTCAAAGCATTCTCTAATTCGAGGGAAGCATTACTGCCTTCATCTCTGTATTTAACGATGATGGGGCATGCCATACTTAAGCCGTTTTCTTTGGCCCATTCATTGTTAACAGGACGGGTTCCGGGAATCACCACGGCATTTTCCGGGATATCCGCACCTCTTTCCAGCATTTTCTCATTAACAATATCATAGACCGGTACAGCTTTAGATAAGGTCACACCGGGTGCGATCACCGCTCCTTTCTTGACCAGAATTCCTTCCACAACCACAGATCCGGCTCCAATAAAACAATCATCTTCAATGATCACCGGATTCATGCCTACCGGTTCCAGAACACCACCGATCTGCACACCGGCTGAAAGGTGTACATTCTTACCGATCTGAGCGCAAGAACCTACAAGTGCATGGCTATCCACCATAGAGCCTTCATCTACAAAAGCCCCAACATTGATGTATGCCGGTGGCATGATGATGACGCTTGGAGCAACATAAGCCCCTCTTCGAACAGAGGAACCACCGGGAACTAATCTTACACCATCTTCAGGGGCAAAATAGCGCGGCGGCAGGTTGTGCTTGTCCACAAAGCCTTCGTAAATACCTTCATAAGAGGTGTTTTCTCCATTTTTAAAGGATTCAAGAATTGCCTCTTTAACCTCAACATTCGCTTCCCAGCCGTTTTCTGTGTGGTTGGCCGCTCTGAGCGTACCTTCTTCCAGTTTGTCTAAAACTTCTTCGTAATTCAT
This sequence comes from Balneolaceae bacterium, assembly GCA_021767245.1. Taxonomy (GTDB): domain Bacteria; phylum Bacteroidota; class Rhodothermia; order Balneolales; family Balneolaceae; genus Gracilimonas. The sequence continues at coordinate 4,685 of JAASTO010000018.1, read as the reverse complement.
AGATCTGTTTTGTTCTGTATTCAATTAATAATCGTTATGGTTTGGCAAGCCAGTTTGTGATCTCCTGATCGGCTTTAAGGAGCTCCTGCTCTACGGATTCAGAGATATCTCCAAGTGAAAGAGGTAACCTGACCGTGTCATTTTCGATCCATCCCTTTCGGTTGAGCAATACTTTGGCCGGCACCGGATTTGGGGCTTTGAATAAAGCATCGGTGGCATTTTTCCACAATGGGAAAAGGTCATCAGTATTACCCTGAAGACATCGTTCCGTGTATTTGTGAGTGGCTTCAGGCCAAACATTGGATGCCACTGAAACCAGCCCCACTCCCCCTTCTTTTGAAAAAGCCGGGGTCAGTCCGTCATCTCCACTGTAAAATTCAACTTTAGGGGCCTGACGTCTAAATTCCTTAAACTCCTCTACGCTTCCGCTTGCCTCCTTCACTCCCATCAGGTGCTCAAATTCTTCACTTAAACGGGCAGGGACACTCGGGTGCATCTTCACACCGGTTCTTGATGGAACGTTATACAACATACATGGTATCTCAGTCTCGCCCATCAGTTCACTGAACCATTCAAATTGTCCTTCTGCCCCCGGTTTCGCATAAAGTGGCGTTACCAGCAATAAGGCATCCGGTTCAACTTCATTACAAAAATGAATGAAATCGGCCTGAGCCGGAAGATCGAATCCTCCTACCCCAACCATCATAGGTACATTCAGATCCAGACCTTTAGTGAACGTAACGACTTCGCGTTTTTCTTCCTCATTCAGGTTTAAGCCTTCGCCGGTACTGCCCAGTACCAGCACACCATTTTCGGCCGATTCCTGTTTTCTCAGCAGGGTTTCAAAACTGTCAAAATCAATACTCCCGTCTGTATTCATCGGGGTGACCATTGCGGTCCATAGTGGAAATGTTTTCATAGTTACTGTTCCTCCATTACTTGATCAAATAACTGACCAAAGGTACAAATTCCTGTTTCGATACTCGAATTATTGATCAACTGCTTTGCGGCCCAGATCGCCCCTTCAGCAAACAAAGACCGATCGAGTGCTTTGTGTTTTAGTGTGATCTCTTCTGTTGCCGTCTTCAGCGTTAATTCATGGATTCCCTTCACATCACCTTCACGGGCTGACGTCACCTCGGCTTCACGGTTCAACCATTCTTTCCAGGATAATGCGGTTCCACTGGGTGCATCCTTTTTATGTATATGATGCACTTCATGAATATGAAACTCCGGGTCTATTAGAATTTCTGAACCGGCAGATATAACTTCAATACTTTTTCGGATCAGGTTCATGCCTAAACTGAAATTTGAGGCGATCACCCACTTGGAATGATGAGCTTTTACCTTACTATCCAGGTCTTCAGGCCAATCGTATCCGGTACTTCCCCATGCAGCCGGCACTCCGGATTCGATCACTGTGTCAATGACTTCAGGTACTGCATCGCCAGGCACAAAGATGATGACCGCATCCGATTTCTTTAGTTTTTCAACGGTTGGGGGATTTCCTTCATCAAAAGCCTCTCCAAGGTCATTTCCAAGAAGTTCAACCACTCGCCCGCCTGTTTTACCGGTTCCTATTACTGAGATCTTCATAGTTATTTTTTTATTCGGTTATAAATTTCTCGTGCAGCATTTTTACGATCTGTTCGGCTTCATCCTGATCTACCAGAAAACACAAATTATTTGAACTTGCTCCATGACAGATCAAACGAATATTATATGATTCCAAAGCTGTAAACAATGGTCCACCCAGTCCGGAAGTTTTCTGCATCTCATTTCCGATGAGTGCAACGAGAGCCAACTCTTTTTCAACTGAGACCTCTGCAAACTCCCGTAACTCATCCAGCACCTGATTAGTCAGTTCCACTTTATTAGCTGCATTGACAGCGGTATCTAAAGTAAGAGCCACACTTACCTCTGAGGTACTAACCAGATCAACGGAAATCTTATGCTCGGCCAGTACTTTAAATAATTGGGCCAGAAAACCATGCTGATGAAGCATCTGCAAACTATTTACCGTAAGTAACGTTTGGTCTTTTCTCAAAGAGATCGCCCGGATCGCTGGTTTATTCTTAGTCTCTTTAACGATCAGGGTTCCGGGTTCATCCGGCTCACTGCTTGAGGCCACCCTTACGTTAACCCCTCCTCTGATGGCGGGCTTCAGGGTTGCAGGATGAAGCACCTTTCCTCCAAATACAGAAAGCTCAGCCGCTTCATTAAATGATATTTCATGAATGGGGAAAGCACCAGGCACGATGCGCGGATCTGTAGTGTACACTCCGGCTACATCTGTCCATATCTCAAGGGTATCCGCTTTTACGGCTTCAGCAAAAAGGGAAGCTGAAAAATCGCTCCCACCACGCCCTAAGGTGGTCGTATTTCCGAATATATCGGATCCAATAAAACCCTGTGTAAGATAGATCTTTTTTGGATCGATCCATTTTTTAGCCTTTTTGGCGATCACCTCACGATCCGGTTCCGCATTCCCAAAGGTCGAGTCCGTTTTGATCACTTCACGGGCATCCAGCCATTCAGCCTGCACCCCATTTTCTTTTAAAACTTCCACAAACAACTTAGTGGACATCAACTCGCCAAATGCGTACAACCGATCCTTCCAGCGTTTATCACGCCCAACAAAATCGAGGTGTTCCCTAAGTTCAGAGAGTTGACCGTAGAATTCCTTTTCAAGTTTCTCTTTTTCAGAGCATTCCTTGATGATATTGAGATGCCTTTCTTCAATTCTCTTCAGGATCTCTTCCCTGGATGTAGAATCAAGAGTGGATTCAGAAAGATCCACAAGGTCGTTGGTGGTGCCAGAGGTTGCACTGATCACGATCAGCCGCCGGTCGCTATCAGACGCCACAATTCTCGCGCTGCGTTGCATGGCCTGGTAGGTGCCAACGCTTGTACCTCCAAATTTAGATACGATCATCTGTGAATAGTTTATCATATTTGAGTTAAGTGAGGGGATGAAAATAAGCACACTTAAGACCAATCCCTTATAGAAAAGCTCTATTTAAATGTTTTTAATGACTTTTTTTCAATCAAAACGACTGTGATGGATTGCTCAGTTTTTTGTATCCTCTTTCGTTAATAAAACGTGAATCTTACAAAAGCAGCATGGAATCAACTCCACTTATTACCAGTGATGCCGTAACCTTTGGACTCCTGATGGCTATTTTAGCCGGGATCTTCATTACCTCTCACAGTGACAGCCCTAAATGGAAAAAGTTTTACCGGTTTATTCCTTCGCTGCTACTGTGTTATTTCATCCCTTCACTGCTAACCACCTTTGGTATCGTCTCAGAGGCCGATTCCAATCTCTACTATGTTGCCTCACGCTATTTACTCCCTGCAAGTTTGGTGTTGCTGACTCTTAGTATCGACCTGAAAGGAATTCTCAACCTGGGACCAAAAGCCGTGATCATGTTCCTTGCCGGAACGTTCAGCATTATGCTCGGAGGACCGATCGCAATTTTGATCGTAGGAACCATTAATCCTGAGATCATTGGGGGAACAGGTCCTGAAGAAGTCTGGAGAGGTCTCGCAACCATTGCCGGTAGCTGGATCGGGGGTGGTGCCAATCAGACCGCCATGCTCGAGATCTATGAACCCAGCACCGATCTGTTTGGTGCCATGGTGACTGTTGATATCATTGTGGCCAATATCTGGATGGCATTCCTGCTCTATGGTGCAGGCATCTCGGATCGGGTGGATACCTGGTTCAAAGCCGATTCCTCTGCCATCGACGAATTAAAACACAAGATCGCCGATTATCAGGCAAGTATTGCCCGTGTCCCCACTTTGGTTGATTTTACCAAGATCATTGCCGTCGCTTTCTCCCTTGTTGCCTTAGGTCACCTGGCAGGCGACACCATTGCACCCTGGATCACAGAAAATGCCCCTACTCTTTCCCAATTAAGTCTGAACTCCTCATTCTTCTGGATCATCGTAGTTGCCACAACCGGTGGTTTGATCCTTTCCTTTACCAAAGTGCGCAATCTTGAAGGAGCAGGTGCTTCAAAAATGGGTAGCCTGTTTCTTTACATTCTTGTGATGACCATTGGGATGAAGATGAATATTGCTTCCATGCTCGATGCCCCCGGTTATTTTGTGATCGGTGCGGTGTGGATCATCATTCACGTGATCATTTTATTGCTGGTTGGAAAGCTCATCAAAGCCCCGTTCTTCTTCGTCGCTGTTGGAAGTCAGGCCAACGTGGGCGGTGCGGCTTCAGCTCCAATAGTTGCTTCTGCCTTCCATTCTGCCCTGGCCCCCGTGGGCGTTCTGCTGGCGGTACTGGGTTACGCACTCGGAACCTATGGAGCCTGGTTAAGTGCTGAAATGATGAGGATCGTATCCGGCTTTTGAGTTGATTAACGAGTGCTTTCTACAATAGAACTCATAGAATTTTACCACTAACAAATCGGGATAAGCTCTTTTCTTATTTGTATCTTTGGGCTGATTTTAATCTCAGTTCCAAATTTATACTTTTTGAAGAGAGCACTTAAGTTTCTATTCGTCTTTTTAGCAGCAGCTGCCTTTGTCTTTGCGATGGTCATTGGGTTAAACTATTCCGGTTTCAAAACACTGTTTCAGAATGAAGAAGGCATGGCTGAAGGCAGTGAATACATTGAAAGCACTTATTCCCTTAAAGGACTAGCTGAGTTTGTTGGTGAACA
>JAASTO010000156.1 GCA_021767245.1 Balneolaceae bacterium | reverse complement strand
TCACTACTTTTGCCGTTCCATTCATATCATTTTGAATTTCATGTTCACCCCAAAATCCATCCATGGAACTCATAACTGCTCTTTTGGATTTTACAGGAATCATTGTGTGATACCAGCTTATAATATCTATTAAATCTTTTATTATTAATGTACTATAGGTACTATCCTGTCGATTTATATTTAGGGTTATGAGTTTTTCATATTCACTCAGTACTTCAGAAAACATCTCACTATTATTATGAAGCCATTGATGGGATGATTCGAAATACAGGTCAGCTGCTCTACTTACAGGATGATCTTGTACATCGTCACTACCAGGTTCTATTTGTTCATTAGTGTCTTCGACATCAATCCCCTCTTCTTCTGCCATTTCATTTATCATCTCCCGGGTCAAAGAAAACATATCAGACAGTGTTTCCCAAAACTCCTGATTACTTTTATCCCTGGAATCTGAACTTTGGTTTTCCTGCATTTCCATTTTAAATACCAGGCAACGTGATGATAAATAACAACGCTCGCACCACCGATCACAATAGTTATAAATACCCGGGATCAGATCCGGATCTTCACCGGCATTTTTAAGATCATCTAAATTCATTACCCCGATTTTAAATTTACTGTTTCAACATCTCCTTTAGTAATGCTTGTCTTTTATCAATTAAAGACTTCGGACTCTCGATTTTAATTTTTTTTCCGAACTGGAGCAACCACTCGTTTATAAAGTCCAAATTATCGAATTTAAACTCTACTTTAATTATTTCATTATTTAACGGTGTCTTCTTAATTATTTTAGCCGGAAGATTCGTTTCTAAGCGCCTTACCTCATCCATTTCAACTGCTAGTATTATCAAATCCGATCTCTCGTCAGAATCGTAAATAAGGCGCTCTATGTCGATTTCTTCTTTTACTGTATATTTTTCTTCCAGAATTTTTACTTCCTCTATATTTTCGAGTATAAAATTCCTGTTATCTCCCCTGAGGTGTGATCGACCGATCACATTCCAATGATCATCGTAAAAGACCAAAACGTAAGGATCAATTTTCCTTATATCGGTTTCCCCTGATTTAGTCGTATACCTGAATTGCATTCTTTTTTTCTGGGCGATCGCGCTGCTTATCAAATACCAGTTTCCGCCTTTCTTTTTTTCTCCACCAAACTTGAGATAAGGATCCACGATCGTTCTTCCCTCAAGAGAAACCATGAACTCTTTCAGATCATCAGGAAGCACATTCTTTATTTTAACCTCCACCCCTTTAGCATCCTCAACAAGTCCTGCATCTACCTGTGACTTCACAAAATTAAGGCCAACCATGATGGTTGCGAGCTCTTTGGATGTAAACATAAGTGGGGGGATCTTATACCCATCGATCAATCCATAACCGGAATATCTGTCCCAGGTTACCGGTACATTAATTTCCTGTAAAGCATTGAAATCTCTAAATATAGTGCGCCTACTAACCCCAAAATGCTCTGCCAGTTCGTTTACTGTTTTATTATTTCCCGGCTGTTGTAGCAACAGCATTAATTTCAGTCTTCGTTCAGAGCTATTCATACTTATTGTCTTGTGATTTCAACTAATGCCTTACCATCATAAAAAGGATTATTCTTTTGCTCAAGGGTTAACACATTTATATTTAAAGGCTGCGTGACCCCATCTAATTCCCTCTCTACTTCTCCCTCTCCCTTTAGCAGAAGAATGCCCAACCACGGCTTATCACCTATCATTGATAACAGGTCATTAATTTTAAAGGCATGTTTTGACACAACACAAGTATCCCCGTTCATTTCAATGTTAGCGATCGATCCACCTACCGCTCTGCAATTATCCAGCTTTAATTTCAAGATCAATTGCTTACATGCTATTACTTTTTTGCTCACGATATCATTCAACACGACCTGTTTATCAACTCGTGCGATGGCCAATGGGATGCCCGGCAACCCGCCGCCGGTTCCGGCATCAATTATTGTTTCGGCCTGATCTATCAATTTTGAGCTACTCAACATTAACGAATGGCGAACGTGCTCGACAATTGTTTCACGTGAAACATCTCTACTAATCAGGTTAACCCTATCATTCCACCACATTAATTGATCTACATATTCTCGAATTATAGATGAGTGTTTTTGAAATAAGTCTTGAGTTGAATCAAATTGATCAAATTTTTTGTAATGAATCTTATGTTTCACGTGAAACACCGGTTTTAGTTTTTAAGATAAACCATCAGCACCGAAACATCACTTGCCGATACACCGCTTATTCTACTGGCCTGACCTATTGTCTCAGGTTTTATTTTAGATAGTTTTTGGGATCCTTCAGTCGAAAGACTTTTAATATTAGAGTATTCGATCTGTTCAGGGATCTCCATGTGCTCCTGCTTTTCAAGCTCTTTGACCATCTCAAATTCTTTTTCAATATACCCGGCATACTTGATCCGTATCTCAATCTGCTCCAGTACCTTTTTATCAGATGAAATAGCATATACCTTATCTTTAAGATCAGAATCATGCTCCAACATATCATTTAACTTAATTTCGGGCCTGAGCAGGATCTTTTCAGCCTTCATAGGCTGTGACATCGTTGAGCTATCTTTACTTTCAAGCATTGGGTCCATTTGCTCTGGCCGAACCGTATAATCTTTGATCAATGACTCCAATTCATCAACTGCTTCTTTTTTCTTTAGCATCCTGGTATATCTCTCTTCGGATGCCAGACCTATTTTATGCCCGATCTCTGTCAAACGAAGATCTGCGTTATCCTGCCTTAACAATATTCGGTGCTCTGCCCTGGAAGTAAACATTCTGTAAGGCTCTTCTGTACCTTTATTGATAAGATCATCGATCAAAACTCCAATGTAAGCCTCTGATCTTTGAAGAATCAAAGGGTCTTTACCTTGTACATTCAGAGCCGCATTGATTCCCGCCATCAACCCTTGGCAAGCGGCTTCTTCATACCCTGTGGTACCGTTGATCTGACCGGCAAAGTAAAGCCCATCCACAAGTTTAGTTTCTAAAGAACGTCGTATTTGATGCGGAGGGAAATAATCGTATTCAATAGCATATCCCGGGCGGATCATAATTACATCCTCAAATCCCTGTATAGTACGAAGTGCTTGATATTGCACATCTTCGGGTAACGAAGTTGAAAAACCATTCAAATACATCTCATAGGTATTCCATCCTTCCGGTTCCAAAAAAAGTTGATGACGATCTTTATCAGCAAATCGATCGATTTTGTCTTCAATACTGGGGCAGTACCGAGGTCCGATGGATTTAATGCGCCCATTAAACATCGGGCTGCGATCAAAGCCGGTTCTAAGTACATTATGGACTTTATCATTAGTGTAACCGATCCAACAGGTTAACTGTTCATCCAATGAAGGAAGAGACTTCGTCAAAAATGAAAACCCGGATGGGTCTTCATCTCCATATTGAACTTCTAATTTCGAATAATCAATCGTACGGCCGTCTATCCTTGGAGGTGTTCCTGTTTTTAATCTTCCCACTTCAAATCCAAGATCTTCAAGCGCGGCTGAGATCCCGACAGAAGCTCTTTCTCCAGACCTTCCCCCTCCAAATTGGGTTTCCCCAATGTGTATCAATCCATTTAAAAAGGTTCCGCTAGTGAGAATAACACTGTGTGAATAAAATCGCTGACCGGTTTGGGTGATAACACCATCGATCTTTTTTCCATCTTCTGAGACAATTAGATCTACAACATTATCTTGCCGGAAATAAAGGTTATCCTTTTGTTCAAGTTTCTCCCTCATTTTTTGAGCATACAACATTCGATCACTTTGGCATCTTGGACTCCACATGGCCGGCCCTTTACTCAGGTTCAACATTCTGAACTGTACACCCGTCTCATCACTAACAATTCCTGAGAGTCCCCCAAGAGCATCGATCTCCCTAACCAACTGTCCTTTGGCAACACCACCCATGGCAGGGTTACAAGACATCTTTGCGATGGCCTCCAGGTTCATTGTAATTAAAAGAGTTTTAGCACCCATTTCGGCTGCGGCACCTGCAGCTTCACTGCCCGCATGACCTCCACCTACTACAATGACATCGTACTTAGGATTAATATGATCCATTACTTACTGTTTTTTATTTATTTATAGCATCAATGAATACCGCTATGAAAACCAAGATAAGAAAATAGCGCTCTCTCTACTATTATAACGGCTTACCGACAGGTATTGATTAACTGTATTTAGAATCTTCTGTAAACAAAAAAAGCTTCCAACTAATGTTGAAAGCTTTGTTTTGCGATCCGGAAGGGACTCGAACCCTCGACCTCCTGCGTGACAGGCAGGCGTTCTAACCAACTGAACTACCGGACCTTTTTGAGAGAGCACTAAATATACGGACCATTATGCTTCGATGTCAAGGTTTTTTAAAAACAATTCAAAAAAATGATGCCTACTCATCAAGCGGTAATTTTAGATAAAGCAGAAAGTCAGAAACCTGTATTTAAAGTGCGCTTTTAATCGCATCAAGGATCTCCTTGCTTTCCGGTTCTACATTACTTCTAAACCTTCTGATCAGTTTACCTTCTTTATCGATAAGAAATTTTTCAAAGTTCCATTTAATTTCGCCGGTAAAGTCAGGGTTTTGTTCGTGAGTTAAATACTTAAAGAGTTCATCCTGATCATCACCTTTTACAGATACTTTTGAGAACATTGGAAATTCCACACCATAGTTAAGCGTACAAAATTGTTTTATCTCCTCATCAGAACCCGGTTCTTGTCCTTTGAAATTATTTGCCGGGAAACCCAGAATAACAAGTCCATCATCTTTATAGGTTTCATACAAACTCTGTAACCCTTCATACTGAGGAGTGTATCCACATTTAGAAGCTACATTAACAACCATGATAACTTTACCTTTATAAGATTCAAGTGAAACTTCTTTGCCGTCAATATCCTTCATTGTATAATTAAAGATGCTATCATTTGTTGTATTCATACCAATTCCTAGGATCAGGGTAATTAAGATTGTTAATATTTTCATATCCGTTTTATTATTGAGTTGGGTAATGACTAAACTATTGGTTCAATCTAAATCATTCCAAGATGAAAAAATATACGTTATCAATTTTTGCATTACTAAGCCTTTTAGTGGTTCCTCTTTCGTCGAACGCCCAAATGTTTTCAGTGGGCACAGAAAGTAGAACAAGTTTTGGCTCCATCTATTCTCCTTATGTTCGAGCCGGAGTACAATTTGTAGATTTTCAATTTAAAGGCTCCGGAGTGATAAATGATCAATTTTTCTCCCCATTAACCTTTAGTGGAGAAGCCGCATACATTGCCTATGAATCATTTGGTCTTAATTTGAATGCAGCTCTTGGAAATTCTATCACAGGATTAAATGACACGAAATACTTTAGCTTAAACTTAAATTTTAAAAATCCATTTTACCTGATCAATCAACAGAAATTCAGAGCAGGAATTCCGGTTAAACTTGATAGTCGATTAGTTTCCGTCAGAAATGATCAGAATAATGAAGAATTTTCACAAACATCTTTAAGTGCAGGGGCCGGCGTAACAGCTGCCATAATCAATCAAACAAAATTTAATATTACAGGTGAATTTTTAACTTCCTACGGATTCAGTACGGCAAGCGGTGGGTTTTTGGGAGGCAGTGTCTTTGGAATAAGCGGCAGTGCAAGGATCAATATTTATAATCTGTTATTCGGAAAGAACCTAAGTATTGGTTATGATTATATTAACGATTCATATGACATAGATGAGGAACGATTAGATTATGATTTGGTCGGCCATACAATCACTTTAGGAGTATCATTTTGAAACCTGAAAAGCTTCTTCTCGAACTCGAACAAATATTAGAACAAGCTGGATATACCCTTCGTAAAGAACGAGGTTCTTTCAGAGGAGATGAATGTATTATAGAGGGACAAAAGTTAGTGGTCGTTAATAAGAATAAACCCATTGAGTCGCAATTGGGAACAATGGGTAGAGTGTTAGGGGAAATCGATCTAACCGGTGTGTATATAAAACCGGCTGTCAGAAAGAATCTGGAAGCCCTTTGGGATCAGTTACAGGTAACACCGGAGAATATTTCAGAAGATTTTGATTTAGAATGAAAGTAACATTTTTAGGTACCGGAACTTCAATGGGCGTACCGGTTTCCGGTGGGTTTAGGGGAGAAAAACTTTTTCACGATCCGAGGAATTTTAGAACCAGATGTTCAGCCTGGATACAGCATAAAGGACAGTCTATATTAATAGATGCCGGGCCGGAATTCAGAATTCAAAGCATCAAAGCAAAACTACAGGTGTTGGATCACTTATTGATCACTCATGAGCACATGGACCATGTTGCCGGCTTAGATGACCTGAGGATCTACTCGTACATTAACGAATCTGCCATTCCCGCTTATGCTTC
>JAASTO010000155.1 GCA_021767245.1 Balneolaceae bacterium | reverse complement strand
CCGCCTTCCGTAAAGAGAACGTGCCTGCCATTAGGTGATAACTCGTAACTCCGAACTACATCCTCAGGTGCTTCTTTTTGATTCTTGCCGCTCAGGCCAACCTGAAACAATTCCCGATCTGAGGTAGCCGAATCACTCCAGCTAAAATAAATGGTCCTGCCGTCGGGTGAATAATGTGAAAAAGAAGGTCGTGTTCCCGGGATGAACGGCTCATGGAAAATATCCTTCAGGGTTAATTTCTCCGGAAACTGTTGGGCCTGTGCACTGTGGTCGGCACCAATGAACAATAGCATTACAAGGGCAGTAAATAAATACTTCATAGGATCTTGATGGTTCAAAAATTGACTAATTGAGGAAAAGAGGATAAAAACTTTGGGGGAGAAATATTGAAAAAGTTGGTTTAATCGGTTCCGCAAAATTTGATAAACCTCAGTACGGATTCGGCATTTATGGGTACAGTAGCTTCAGTATCTTTGATTAGAAAATTTAACTAAAAAACGAGAAACACAATGAGATCCATAACTTTGAATATCGACGGAATGGGATGTTCCGGATGTGTGAACACGGTTGAAAATACCCTTGCCGCTCTGCCCGGAGTCAAAACTGCGATCGCCAATTTGGAAAAGGGCATCGCCGAAGTGGACTACGATGAGAATGAAGTAAAAGAAGAAGACTTCAAGAAGGCCGTGGAAGAGGCCGGTTACCAGATGACGGGTGTAGCCAAATAAAAGATTATAGAACCTGCGAGCGTCCCAAGACCTCGCGGCGTTCGGCTATGTGCAGCCTAAGCCTGGATCCGCAACGCTCGCAGGAGCTTCGCACGCTGCGAGGTTGCTTTTCCCTCGTGTTAGACATTATCACTTTTAGGAACTTGGTATTCGGGATGACAACTTCTTTTCAGAACCATTCCCGATGGTTGTCATCCTGAGCGCTGTTACAGTAACAAAGGATTTAATGATGATCGCGAAGGATCTCAACTTATTTTTGGATTTAGATGTATGATCTAAGCTCGTTCCCAACCTCCCGGTTGGGAACGCCTGTACGGACCTCCGGTCCGAGTGCTGAACTAGAATGTTATACTTATACTACAAACCACAGTACCCATGAAAAAAACCACGTTCCAAATTGATGGCATGCATTGTGCCGGTTGCGTCAATGCCGTAGATAAACAGCTTGAAGCCTTGGAGGGCGTGCGATCGGCTCAGGTAAATCTTGCCACGGAATCAGCCACGGTTGAGTATGAGGGAGAGATCTCCATTGAGGCCTTTGATGAGGCTGTTACTAAAGCAGGATTTACGTTGGTCCGTCAGCAATCAGAAGAAACAGAAGATAAAGCCAAACAGGCTGAGGAACGGGAGCAAAAAAAACTGGATACGGCCCGCAGAAACATGGTGTGGTCGTGGGTCCCGACGATCATCATGCTGGCATGGATGCTGCCCATGTGGTTCGCCGATCTCATGTTATTTGGCATGATCGGGATGGAAACCGGAATGATACTGCTAGCAGGTTTTGCCATTTTTGTGCCGGGATGGGAGACTCTGAAGAGTGCCTGGCGATCAACCAAAAATCTGAGTCCGAATATGGATGTGCTGATCGCCATGGGTTCACTGGCGGCCCTTTCAACCGGGTTTGTTAAGCTGCTGCATGCCTTTGGGATCGGGGCTGATTTTCACAGCTTTGCCATGATAGGGGGCATGATCATGGCCTTCCACCTTACCGGCCGGTACATTGAGACCAAAGCCAAGGGGAGTGCCTCACAGGCCATTCGGAAGTTATTGACCCTGGGGGCCAAGGAAGCCTCCGTTTTAAGAAGTGGGGAAGAGGTCAAGATCCCTGTCAGCCAACTGAAGATTGGAGATGTGATGCTTGTTCGCCCCGGAGAAAAGATCCCCACCGATGGAGAGGTGATAGAAGGGGAAAGCAGTGTGGATGAGTCCATTGCCACCGGCGAGTCTATGCCGGTAGAGAAAACCATAGGAGATGAGGTCATTGGCGCTACCCTGAATACCAATGGCGTTTTAAAAGTGAAAGCCACCAAGATCGGTAAGGATACCTTTCTGAATCAGGTAATCAAAATGGTGGAAGAGGCTCAGGGCTCCAGGATCCCGATTCAGGATTTTGCCGACCGGGTGACCAACGTCTTTGTGCCGGTAGTCCTTTTGCTTGCCCTTTCAACGTTAACCGCCTGGCTGGTCTTTCCGGATCTTTTTGGCGGATTGGTGATCTGGGCATCAGACTTTATCCCATGGGTAAACCCTGATCTGGGTTCCACAGCCCTCGCTTTTTATGCGATGATCGCGGTGTTGGTCATTGCCTGTCCGTGTGCCCTGGGATTGGCCACGCCAACAGCACTTATGGTTGGGTCCGGATTGGGCGCTGAAAACGGGATTTTGATCCGTAAAGGAGAAGCCATTCAGCGTATGAAAGATGTGGATACCATAGTGCTGGATAAGACCGGAACCATCACCAAAGGGAAGCCGGAAGTGACGGATGTGATCACTTTTGGGGAACTGAGTAAGAATGAGCTGCTTAACCTGGCTGCTTCTGTTGAAAACAACTCAGAGCACCCGCTAGCTCGCGCTGTGGTGAATGCAACCTCAGAAAAAGGTATGGAACTATTAAATTCAGTCGGCTTTGAAAGTATTACCGGAAAAGGGGTGAAAGCCATCATTGGTGACGGAGCCGTGGGAGTGGGTACGGCATCACTGATGGAAGAACTGGGTGCAGAGATCACCGATGAGAGAGCCCGTCAAAAACAACAACTTGAAGAAGAGGCCAAAACAGCCGTTTATGTATGCCGATCCGGAGACCTGCTGGGCATTCTGGGTATTGCTGATGAAGTGAAACCGGACAGCCTGGAGGCTATAAGCGAGTTTCGAAAGCTGGGATTAAAGACCATCATGCTGACGGGCGATAATGCCAAAACCGGTCAGGCCATCGCCGAAAAGGTCGGTATTGATGAAGTGATCGCTGAAGTATTGCCGGATCAGAAATCAGATGAGATCAGGAAATTGCAGCAATCAGGCAAAGTGGTAGCCATGGTTGGTGATGGCATTAATGATGCCCCGGCGCTGACCCTGGCAGATGTCGGCATTGCCATTGGAACGGGAACGGATGTAGCCATAGAGTCAGGCGATATCGTATTGGTGAAGGGAGATCTTTCGGGTGTATTGCGGGCGATCAATCTCAGCAAGGCTACCTTTACCAAGATCAAGCAGAACCTGTTCTGGGCCTTCTTCTATAACCTGATCATGATACCTCTGGCTGTGGTGGGTATGCTGCATCCCTTACTCGCTGAGGCAGCCATGGCCTTCAGTTCCATAAACGTCGTACTCAACTCAAAACGGTTGGGAAAAGCGAAGCTGGATTAGGGAATGTGGGACTTCATTCGACGACTCCAAGCTCGTCTGACGTTTGATCAGGATAATCCTTGTTCCGGTGCTCCGCTCCGGAATGCCAATTGGAGGCTCTGCCTCATGCTATCCAATTCCAGCCTAACTTTCCACCCATATCGAACGAAAATCACCCTAACAAACTTTCATAATTCATCATAAAACAAATTTCCTGTAAGAAGGTTATCTTTGGCGAAATCCTATTCAAAAATTTTATTTATTAGAGCTATGAGCAATAACAAGATCCTGATCCTTGGTTTACTGATAACCGCCGCTGTAGCCGCCTTTTTATTCTGGCCGGGCAATGAGTCACCCAGCGACCTGTTTAAAAGCGGAACTGAAGTGGTAATGTATAAAAACGCAGGATGTGAGTGCTGTACCAAATGGGGTGATCACATGCATGAAGGTGATTTTTCCGTGGAGGAAGTTCCGGTTCCGGTTCTGATGCAGGTGAAGCGTGACAATGGAATTACACGAGAGCTGGCCTCCTGCCATACTGCGATTGTGGAAGGATATGTGGTAGAAGGTCATGTGCCACGAGCCGATGTGGAGCGGATGCTCAGAGAAAAACCCGATGCCATTGGCTTGGCCGTACCGGGAATGCCGATCGGTTCACCGGGCATGGAAACGCCGGGCCGCGCACCTGAAAGCTATGATGTGCTCCTGGTTCATAATGACGGTTCCACAAGCGTATATTCTTCCTATTGATCACATACAGAACCGTCTTTAAAAAAGACATTTAGCATCAAACCCTTATTCATTGGATAAGGGTTTTTTTTGTAAGCTGTTGTTTTGTATAAAAAGCTCTAATGGAAATTATTGGCGAAACAAAGTATTGTGTTCCGGGTTTAATAAAGAAATCGGAAACAAATTCGGAGTAACATGAAGGATACAATAGGAAGAATACTGACCATTGGGGGTGTATTAGGCATCATCTACTACGGCTGGCAATATTATGAAGAATCTGAATCATTTGAAGCCTTTGGGGCCGACTTCGCGATCAGTACCGGTGATTACAATCCTATTATTATTTCAGCGGTTGTGATGCTGGTCGGTATCATTATCACTAAGGTAAATTTCAAATAACCTACCCGTACTTATGCGATCAGCATAGCTTTTCGCTGATATCCCATAATATTTTAGCGGCTTCAGGATCCCGGGCCGTTTTGGAAGGTGTGGCTGCTTTTTTGTTTTTGAAATAAGCCCCGTTGGTCGTTTCCACCTCCGGTGAACTGGCGAGATAAATGGAAGTTTCCGCTCCTTTTTCAGGTGAGGTCAAAAAGGGTTTACCCAGAGTAAAAAACAGTTTCGAAAAGAAACCTCCACTTTGGGCAAAATTTGAGGCCACGACTCCCGGGTGAAGGCAATTCGCAGTAACATTGGTGCCCACCAGGCGGTCAGCCAGCTCTTTAGTAAATAGTATGTTGTAGAGTTTGGAATTTCCATAGGCTTTCCAGGGCGAATACCCATCTTTCAATTGAATATTCTCAGGATCAAAGGTACCGGCTTTATGGGCGTCAGAGGACACATTGATAATTCGGCCACTTTCCGCAGCTTTGATGTGTTCGAGCAACAAATTGGTGAAAAGGAAATACCCTATGTGATTGACCGCAAAGGTCATTTCGAGTCCGTCAATGGTTTCTTCTTTTTCTGAAGCCAGAAAACCATGGTTATTGATGAGTACGTCGATTTTATCGTAAGAATCAGTGATCTGTTTAGCAGCTGAGTGAATATCGGACTGAATGGCAAAGTCACATAAAACGACTTCAATGCCGGGATTACCCGTTGCTTCGATGATCTCCTGTCGTGCTTTTAGGGCTTTTTCTTCATTTCGGCATACCATAACAAGGTACGCACCTTTCCTAGCCAAGGCTTTAGAAGTTTCAAATCCGATTCCGGAGTTAGCCCCGGTGATCACCACTAATTTGTTATGCATGATTGACTGGTCAGCTTGTTGAATTTTGAAAGGTAATACGTCGTTTTTTAAATATTGATACGGGATTTCTAACGGTTTTCATAAGTCTCAAATTCCGTATCTTCAGACAAAAATTAATTGCTCAATGATACAGGAATATCTGAACTCAATTGACAAATTTGTGGTGGTGGGAGATCGAGTTCTCATCAAACCGAGAGATATGGAAACGCACACCCGCAGTGGTCTTGTCCTTCCGGCCTCTGTGAAGGAAAAAGAAGAGATACAAAGCGGTTACATTTTGAGAACCGGACCCGGATACCCCATTCCAAATACAGATATTGAAGAAACCTGGAAAGGCAGTACCGATACCAAATACATCGGTATGCAGGCTATGGAGGGAGATTTGGCTATCTTCCTGAAGAAACAAGCCTATGAAATAGAATTTGAAAACGAAACGTATCTGATCGTGCCGCATGCAGCCATTCTGCTTTTGATCAGAGACGATCAATTAACCTAAATGAAAACAGTTAAAGAGAAAGAGATCAGTACAAACGAAGCCGTTTCAGAAACAACAGAACAAGAGAAAACGAATGACATGGAAAAGCATTCCGTGGTCGATGATATTCAAGGGATCATCATAGGCTCCCTGATGGCAGCGTTTGGTATCGCGATCTTCTCGCACATGAACTTTTTGATCGGGGGAACTGCTGGTGTGGCATTTCTGACCCAATACACCACCTCTTTAACCTTCGGTCCGATCTTCTTTGTGATCAACCTGCCGTTCTATGTTCTTGCCATCAAAAAACTCGGTTGGGATTTCACGATCAAGACCTTCATTGCCGTTTCAGGCGTTTCCTTCCTGACGGAATTCATCCCGACAATCTTTGAGTTTGGGGAGATCAATCCGTGGTTTGCCGCAATTTTTGGGGGATTTCTGATCGGCAGTGGATTGTTGATGCTGTTCAGGCATAAAGCAAGTCTCGGAGGATTGAATATCCTGTCCATTTATGTTCAGGAATATTTTCAGATCAGTGCCGGAAAATTTCAGATGGTAGCTGATACTCTCATCATTCTGGCTGCTTTCTTTGTGGTCGACTGGAAAGCCCTGGCTTTTTCGGTACTGGCGGCTGTAGCTCTTAATATTATCTTGGCCATTAATCACAAGCCCGGCCGTTACCGCGGCATGAGTTGATCGGACATTGTT
>JAASTO010000154.1 GCA_021767245.1 Balneolaceae bacterium | reverse complement strand
GTTTCCAATCTGGAAAAATTAGTCGGGAAAGATGAAAAAGGGACCTTAGGTATCGGGCATACGCGATGGGCAACCCACGGTGAACCAAACGATATCAATTCTCATCCACATACGGTTGAGAGTGGTAAACTGGCGCTTGTTCATAACGGTATTATTGAAAATTACAGCACGCTTAAAAAACAATTAAAGAATGAAGGTTTTTCTTTTTACTCTGAAACAGATACTGAAGTTCTTGCCAAACTGATCGAAAGCTTTCTTAAAAAAGATGCTTCCTCCCTGAAAAAAGCGGTTCAATTAGCTCTCCATCAGGTTCACGGAACCTACGGTATTGCCGTGGTTCATTCCGATTTCCCAGATCAGATCATTGTGGCAAGAAAAGGTTCTCCCCTTTTACTTGGCGTGGGTGATGGCGAAATGCTCATTGCATCAGACGCTTCTGCAGTTGCCGCCTATACAGATAAGGTGGTTTACCTTGATGATGGTGAATTAGCTGTTATCACAAAAGATAACTTTACGGTAGAAACAGCCGATAATATTGAGCTCACCAAAGAGATCCATGAGTTGTCTCTCAGCCTTGAAGAAATTGAAAAAGGCGGTTACGACCATTTTATGCTCAAAGAGATATTTGAACAGCCTCGTGCTTTGGCTGATTGCCTTCGTGGACGTATAGATACAGATAAAGGAACTGTCACCTTAGGTGGTATTGAAGAGATCATGGACAAGCTTGTTAATGCTAACCGTTTGATCATTGCTGCCTGTGGAACCAGCTGGCACTCCGGTCTGGTCGGTGAATACCTCTTCGAATATCTTGCCAAAGTACCGGTTGAAGTTGAGTACGCTTCTGAATTCAGATATAAGGAGCCCCTGGTTGGGCCCGGCGATGTCATGATCGTTATTTCACAAAGCGGGGAAACCGCAGATACCCTGGCTGCCCTGAGGGAAGCTAAAGAAAGAGGTGCCACCGTTATTGGAGTTGTCAACGTAGTCGGCTCAACCATAGCGAGGGAAACGGAAGCCGGCGTTTACATTCATGCCGGACCTGAAATTGGCGTTGCCTCAACCAAGGCTTTTACCGGTCAGGTAACCGTTTTAACCATGATGGCGATCAAGCTTGGTTTGGCTAAAGGAACACTGAAAAAAACTGAAGCTAAGAAACTGATCGGTGAACTTGCTAAGATCCCGGCTAAGGTTCAGGAGATCCTCGATAACACCGATGAGATCAAAAATATTTCTAACCTGTTTTCCTATGCACCAAATTTTCTTTATTTGGGAAGATCTTACAGCTTCCCGGTTGCCCTGGAAGGCGCCCTTAAACTCAAGGAGATCTCCTATATCCACGCGGAAGGTTATCCGGCAGCAGAAATGAAACATGGCCCAATTGCCCTGATCGATGAAATGATGCCGGTGGTCGTAATTGCTGCAACACAGCATACCAACGACAAAATGATCAGCAACATTGAAGAAGTTAAAGCCCGCAAAGGCCGCATTATTGCTATCACCACACCCGATAATGATGAGGTGGTTGATCTTGCGGAATTTAAAACCGTGGTACCGGAAACAATGGATGTTTTGACTCCACTTCTGACCGTCATACCGCTTCAGCTCCTGTCCTATTATGTTGCTGTGAATCGGGGAGCCAATGTGGATCAACCCAGAAACCTGGCTAAAAGCGTGACTGTGGAATAATTCACACCTTAATTGTGAATAATTTTAGGTTTTTGAGTTAGCTCATAACTGATTTCCCTGTTTTGAAATGAAATTAAGGGGAATCAGTTAAAATTTTTTCAAATTTTGAATGTGGATAACTTGATTTTAATGTGGATAATTCGTTCTATCCAACTCATCACAGCATCGTTACACCCACATACAATGAAAAACTGGAAGGCAATACTCTTTAAAGTGGTGGTTTTAGTGCTGGTAAGTATCGTAATATTTACCGGGTGACCACCTGTTGGTTTTGATTAACATTCTTATCTAACTATAGACCGTGGGATTGTTGCATCCATTTTTCAGATTCCTTTAGCTCCGTCCTTTTATTCTATTTATCTTCTCTCTCTTTAAAAACTTCTTAAATAATATCTGAACCGAAATGGGGAAAATTGATCTAAGTTACCTTGAAAACATGAGCGGTGGAGATAATACGATGATCGTGGAGATGATCGAACTATTTCTGCAGGAAACTCCTCAACATCTTAATAACCTGAAAGAGGCTGACCAGAACGCACTGTGGAGCAAAGTGGCTTCAGAAGCTCATAAGATTAAACCTATCATGCTTTATGTGGGGTTGTCTGATCTTAATCTCGTTTGCAAGAAGATTGAGGATAATGCCAAGGGAGATCAGGATTCGGAACTAAGTAAAGAACTTATAAAGCAACTTGAGTCCGGTTATAATGATGTTGCCGGAGACCTAGAGACAAAGATCGAGGAGTTACGATAGTACCATTTGAATATGATCTATCCCATCAACCGGATAGATCTCCCCTTCCTCTTTAAAACCAAGCTTGTTGTAATATTGTAAAAGTGCAGATTGCGCTTCAATTCTGACACTCTCTCCCTCACACAACATGATTCCTTTTCTGATAAGCTTTTCACCAAGTCCGGTTCCCCGGTATTTTGGAGCCACAACGATCCTTCCTAAACTGGCTTCATTATATTTAAATCCGGGTTTAAAGATCCTCAAATAGGCAGCAAGAATATCCTGATCGTAGATCAGTAAATGTTCAGCTTTTTCATCATATCCATCGATATCTTCATAAAAGCATTGCTGTTCTATTATAAAAACCTGTTGCCTTAACCTGAAAAGATCTTCAAGTTCATGGTTCAAAAGGTCCTTATAGGATTTAATTACGGCGTTCATATATCTTGAAACTATTTTAGGTATCTGTTCGTAAAGAAAAGCGATTTTTAACTAATAGGAAATATTATGATCTGGGCTTGGATTTTAAATAGCATCTCTGTTTATGCAACGGCCTCCCTGCTGGAAGGAGTCGAAATTAAAAATTTCTGGAGTGCCGTGTTTGTTGCGGCACTGCTTGCCATCGTCAATGTATTTATTAAACCTATTTTGATCATACTCAGCCTGCCTATAACCATCTTGACGTTTGGTCTTTTCGTATGGGTGATCAACGCTTTACTCATCATGCTGGTAGATAAAATGGTATCGGGTTTTAAAGTGCGCAGCTTCAGCTGGGCCTTGATATTTGGCTTAGTGATGTCTGTCATCAGCTGGGTTTTATTCAAGATCTTTGGTTAATAATTATGTTTCATAAATACCTCAAACAAAAAAGGCTACCTGAATTAGTAGCCTTTCTTTTGTTAACAAATTTTTGGACCGGTGTTAAATATTATCACACACAGCCTGAGTAAAGGTTGAAGTGGTTCCCTCTCCTCCAATATCCGGAGTACAGTACACTTTTTTCTCAACCAACGTTTTATAAATAGCCTTTCTGATATTTTCTGCCACGGCTTTTTGATCGATATGCTCAAGCATCATCAATGAAGAAAACAACAGGGCCAGTGGATTTGCCACATTCTTGCCTACAATATCCGGAGCCGAACCATGTACAGCTTCAAACATAGCAGCGTCGTCTCCAATATTTGCTGCACCGGTCACTCCAAGTCCACCTACTAATCCGGAAGCCAGGTCAGAAAGGATATCACCAAAAAGGTTTGTGGTCACCACCACATCAAACTGTCGGGGACGCATCACCATTTGCATGGCCATATTGTCAACAATGAGATCTTCAAATTCGATCTCAGGATACTCTTTCGCAACTTTGCGCCCAACTTCAAGAAATAAACCGGTTGTTAGCTTAAGGATGTTTGCCTTATGAACAAGCGTTACTTTTTTACGTTCGTGCTGTTTAGCATATTCAAAAGCAGCTGTAATAATTTTACGGCTGGCTTCTTCTGTCACAACAGCTATGGCTTCGGAGTGCCTTTTATTCTCTCCCTCTTCTATCCACTGCTCTTTTCCAATATACAGTCCCTGTGTATTTTCACGGAACAGTACCAGGTCGACATCCCTGAACGGAGATTCGATACTTGGCAAGGTATGGGCCGGACGAATATTACTGTACAAATTGAATTTTTGACGTAAGGCCACGTTCACAGACCTAAATCCAGCACCAACCGGTGTTGTAAGGGGACCCTTTAAAGCAATTCTGTACTCCTCAATCGCTTCAATCGTTTCATCAGGTAGTGGTGTTCCCAGTTCCTCATGAGCAGTCAGGCCGGCTTTGGCTCTCACCCAATTAACATCAGCGCCCGCCTTTTCAAGGATGGTAGTTACCGAATTCGTGATCTCTGGTCCGATTCCGTCTCCGGAAATCAATACAACGTTTTTCATTTAGTTCTTTTTTCTTCAAAATTTCGGCTTCAAATATATTGATAATAATATCCAAATGTGATGCCTTTAACCGTCTTAAGGCTTTCTTTATAAACTTTTTAAGATGCATCTTGCCAAAACGCTAATAGTGGATCAGGAATGATATTTTTTCGAAATCAATTATCCTGAGAAAAGCACATGAAACGTTCTATCATTTGGTTTAAAAATGATCTCCGGGTTCATGATAACGAAGCCTTAGTCAAAGCAGCGCAAGGTAACGAAATACTCCCTGTATTTTGTTTTGATCCCCGTTCATTTGGAACCACAGGTTTTGGCTTTCCCAAGACCGGTTCACTCCGTGCACAATTCTTATATGAATCGGTTCTGAACCTTAAGAAAAACCTGCAAACACTGGGGGCCGATCTTCTCATCAAGAAAGGTAAACCGGAAGAGGTTATTCCTGAATTGGTTGATGATTACACCATCGATCTGGTCTTCACATCAAAGGAGATCACCCGTGAAGAAACAGAGATTGAGCAGGCACTTAAGGCAAAATTAGAAAATAAACTATCATTTGTATGGCAAAGTACCCTCTTTCATATCAATGACATTCCTTTCTCAAAAGATCAGATCCCGGATGTTTTCACCAAATATCGTAAAAAGATAGAAAAAGACTCTGAGGTCAGGAAAATGTTTATTTCCCCGGTTGGTTTGAATCTCGTTACTTTTGAAGGGTCATTTGATCTACCTGATCCCGACTCTCTATTCCCTTTTGCAATTGAAAAGCAAACCGACAAACCTGCCGTATTAAATTTTTCAGGAGGTGAAGAGATGGCTTTGAAGCGCCTGAATGAATACATTTGGCAGGGTGACCATCTCAGACATTATAAACAAACACGGAATGAACTTCTTGGAGCCGAT
Organism: Balneolaceae bacterium; assembly: GCA_021767245.1. Lineage (GTDB taxonomy): Bacteria > Bacteroidota > Rhodothermia > Balneolales > Balneolaceae > Gracilimonas. The sequence continues at coordinate 1,277 of JAASTO010000154.1, read as the reverse complement.
TACTCCTCAAAGTTCTCCCCCTGGCTAGCTAATGGTTCTCTTTCACCCCGAAAAGTATATTACGAGGTGAAGAAATACGAGAATGAACGAACTCAGAATTCTTCAACCTACTGGCTGATCTTTGAACTGATGTGGAGGGATTATTTCCGGTTTTCGGCCTGGAAGTATGGAGATAAGATCTTCCGTTCATCTGGTATTCAGGGTAAAAACAGAAACTGGCACACAAACAGAGATAAATTTACCCGGTGGGCTGAAGGTAACATAGGAATTCCTTTTATTGATGCTAACATGAGGGAATTGAAAGCAACCGGGTATATGAGTAATCGGGGCCGGCAAAACGTGGCTAGTTTTCTGGCTCAGAATCTTAATTTAGACTGGAGAATGGGAGCTGAATATTTTGAATCGCAACTGGTAGATTATGATCCATGCAGTAACTATGGTAATTGGGCGTATAACGCTACGGTTGGACATGACCCAAGAAATCGGTATTTCAATATAGTGCATCAATCCAAAACCTACGACAGTGACGGGACATATATTCGAACCTGGATCCCGGAGCTTAAAAAAGTACCAAATGAGTTTATTCATGAACCCCACAAAATGTTTCCCGAACAACAAGCGTTGTACAACATAGAAATTGGCAAAATCTACCCTGAGCCTATGATCAATTTGGAAGAAAGTTATGAAGAAATCAAAGCAAGAAATTAAAAACCGGATACTGACCTTCACTAAGAGTAGAGGTCCTAAAAAATCGGTGTGCCCTTCTGAGGTTACCAGAGATCTGTTTTCTGACGTTTGGAGAGACCATCTTGATGAGGTCAAAGACGTTGCCGTCGGAATGCAGAAAAATAAGCTTATCCGTATCACCCAGAACGGCGAGGATATAACCATCGATAAAGCCAGGGGACCCATCCGGCTGTCACTCTACACTTCGGATGAGTAACTAGCAGACACAAACCTACCGGAATCCTAACCTGCCCGAAAAAGTCTGTCCGGTTTGTCACCGAACATTCAGCTGGAGAAAAAAATGGAAAAAGAACTGGCACATGGTGACATATTGCAGTGAGAGGTGCCGCAGAAATAAGTAATCAGATACGGTTCCAAATAAATTCAGGCACACACTTAGCCACCCACGCAAGGAGCCTCCACCGTTTGGTTACATAAAATATATTCTTTTTCTTTTCTATTCCCTTGATCATCTGTGCTGCAGCTTTTTCAACATCCGCCACCCAAAACATCCCTTTTGCCCGCTCTGTCATTTCGGTTAGGATGTAGCC
>JAASTO010000153.1 GCA_021767245.1 Balneolaceae bacterium | reverse complement strand
TATCGGGGCTTGCTGAATGTTATATATCCCAATTCTGCCAGTTTTACGCTTGACTATACAAACTATACTGAAGGCTTCAGCATTTATAACCCTTCCAACGATGAACGGAGATTGGTGGCCAGTGCTTTCTACCCCTTCAATTTTGGCGGCATTCCATTTAACGTCAGAACTTCCGTTTTTTCGAGATACAGGACCTCAACGAGCTCAACGAATTTCAGGCTGGACCTGAATTCCAGGATCAGTAAACTGAACCTCAGGGTTGGGTATACTGATCGTTTTTCCGGTGGTTTTGACATTCTCAATCCGTCCAACACCGCCTTTCTTGAGACTTCAGCCACGTATAATGTCTCAAGAAACCGAAACCTACCGGTATACCTGAGGGGTGTCTTTTTAAGGGGACAATTCAGGTATCAGCCAAGCCTGAATCAGCTTGAATCAGCTGAAGTCCTATTATCACAAAATGTGTTCGACCAGGGCCGTCTTCAGCTTTCGTATGGCCGTAATTTTGCCGGTGATTATAATAGTTTACGCTTCAATCTGGTGGTCGATTTTGATAAGATCAGAACCAGTACCACTTATAGCAATATTCGCGGTTCAGGCAACCTCACCCAGAATATTCGTGGGTCGATTGGATATGATACCAACTACGATAACTTCATATTTACCAGCCGTGATCAGGTTGGTCGATCCGGTACGGCCGTTAAATTATTTGTGGATAATAACGCAGACGGTGATTTCGGGGACGATGACGACCCCATTGCCGGCAATGCCTTAAGAATTCAGCGTTCAGGAGCTACCAGTACAGTTAAGAATGGCGTGATATACTACACCCAAATGCAGCCCTATTTCTATTACAATATGGAGTTGAATAAATCCCTGATCCAGAATCCGATGCTGGTTCCTGAGTTTGAAAAATTTGGTTTGATCACGGATCCGAACCGTTTTAAGAAAGTTGAGGTCCCGTTCTATATGTCCGGAGTGATCGAAGGGGCGGTTCAACGATTACTGGAAAGCGGTAATACCACCGGAGTTGCCGGACTTAAACTATTGCTTTCTAATGAAGACGGATCGTATAACAAAGAACTCCGCACATTCAGTGATGGTAGTTTTTACGATTATGAAGTCCCCCCTGGCAACTACACACTGGAGGTTGACTCAGCCCAGCTAAGTATATTGAATGTCATATCCGTTCCGGAAATGATCGACTTTGAAGTGGAGCGGTTATCTGACGGAGATTTTGTGGAGGGGCTATCATTTGAACTCATCCCGTCCGGTATGATCCAGGACGAACAGGAACGAATTGCCGATGTTACTGAAACCACAGAACAGACGATCACCAGCCCGGATACTATAGATACTACCGGTATTCAAGATTCAACGAAAATAGATCAGCCTGACTTAAACCCTGAGGACCTTATCTTGCCCGATTCATCAGGTGTGATCGTATTTAATGAAAGTATCAATGATACGGCTGAAGCAGATAGTGTCTCACAGGAGTCGTTAAATGAAGAAACAGAAGATATCTCATCAGAGCAACAAGAGGACACTGAGAATGATGGTGAGACTAATATCGATCTAAACACCGGATTACCCCCGGTCATAACCCCTACCGGTCCACCCCTGACAGATATTACAGACCAAACGGCCGATTCTGTACAATCCGACTCTTTAACCGATACCAACCTGTCAGATAAGGTCGCTGAAACTATATCGGACGAGTCCACCCAGGAACCGGACTCAACCATCATTGTATCTGAAGAAACCACCGAAGAATTACCGGACAGTACACTTGCGGCAGAAGATGGTTTGGATGATCAAATTGATGACGGAGCAGATGAAGTCGAATTACCGGACCTAACACGACCTGATGTAGCTTACGGCGATTCAACCAACATTTCCCCTGCTGATTCTACATTGGCGGATCTGGAATCTGATGTGGAACAACCTGCAGACTCGACAGCTAAAAATCAGGAGGGCGATGCAATTGATGATATTGCTATTGCTCAGCCACCTTTACAAACTACCCCGGCAACCCCCGACTCCCTACGATCAATAAGGGGTGATACAGTCTCTACTTACCCATCTATGAATGATGCAATACCATCAGCTTTCAGTTCAAGTGAGGATGTTGAGCAACTAACACCGGGACGTTGTATTTACGGAATTCAGTTCGCTTCGTATTCACAGGAAAGTCAGGCCAGTGACCTTTCAAGGCTTCTTGAAGAAGATCATCTGACCTTCACCATCTATAATAAAGCTTATCAGCTATTTGGACTTAGAGAGATCCAGTACCAAAGTTTAGGAAGAGTTACATCAGCCACTAAAGAACTTAACCGTGTATACGATTTCAATGCGGCTGTGGTAAGTCAGTGTTATGCAGACCTTGACCTGAACCCTGAGACAACCACTTATTACATACAAATTGCAGAGTTTGCTACGGAAGAAAATGCTCAGAGATACATCAGGGATCTCAAAGATGTCAGTGACATTGAGGCGATTCAAATTCCGGGAGATAGATTTGGTGTCAGGATTGGCATCGGCCCATTCAGGTCAGAAAGACTGGCGGCAGAAAGATTAAGATCACTCAGAGGCGATCTTGACAACTATGCCAATGCCAGCATACGAAGATATGCTCCCCCTGTTAAGATGACGGATCTGAGTTTCGAATTCTTACTGCTTCTGAAAGACTTTAGCTCACAAGAACAGGCTTTGGAATACGGCAATGAAATTGAAAGTGAGTATGGCTTGAATACCAAGGTTCTGTTGGATGAAGACAGAGACTCGTACCTGGTCACAACTTTGTTAATGGAAGGCTGGTCCAGAATAAATGAGCTTATGAACCGCGTCATTTACTCAGGTATTTCTGAGGAACCTGTTATCCTGATGGTTGAAAAGAAAAACCCATAGAAGTGGGTTTTCTTAAATAACCTGTTTACGCATTCTGGCTACGGGCAGATTAAGTTGCTCCCGATATTTACTCACCGTTCGGCGGGCCACTTTATATCCCTTCTCATTCAGCATGTCGGTCAGTTTTTGGTCGCTGTAGGGACTTCGTTTGTTCTCGTTCTCAATGATCTTTTCGAGTACATTCTTCACTTCACGATTTGATACCTCTTCCCCGCTTTCGGTTTCCAATCCTTCGTTGAAGAAATATTTGAGTTCGAATACTCCAAAATGTGTTTGCACATATTTTCCATTCACTACCCGAGAAACCGTTGAAATATCCATTCCAATGCGTTCAGCCACATCCTTTAGTATCATAGGTTTCAAGCCCTCTCCAAACTTAAAGAAATCTTCCTGCAGGGCCACAATGGTCTTCATTATGTTCATGAGAGTATTCTGACGCTGCTTGATCGACTCAATGAACCACTGTGCCGAGTCTATCTTACGCTTCATGAAGGTGCGGGTCTCGGCATCCGTATTCTTCTTCTTTTTTGCCTTGATGTCTTCCCACATCTCTTTATACTCAGGCGAGATCCTCAAAGATGGTGCGTTACGCTGGTTCAAAGTGATCAGGAATTCGCCCCGTTCTGTTTCACCATTGGATTTACCCTTCCAGTAAACTTCGAAATCAGGTTCGATATAATTCTGAGACTGTTCCATACCCGTTGACACAGCCCCGGGTCTCGGGTCCATGTGCCTGATGGTCTCGACAGCTTCCTGTAACTCTTCCCGGTCGATATTGAACTTTTGAAGCAATTTGGAATAATGCTTTTTTTCGAAATGTTTCCAGGCATCTCTGACTATACGTATAGCAAGGTCCCTTGCTGGTAATTTTTTCTCTGATGATCTAAGTTGTACCAGTAAACAGTCCTGCAGGTCACGGGAAGCAATGCCAGTTGGCTCCAGTTGCTGTATCATTTTCCGCACCTTTTCTACCTTTTCCTCACTCAGAAGAATTCCGTGATTGAAGGCAATATTATCTACCACTGCTTCCAATTCTCTCCGAAAGTACCCGTCTTCGTCCAGGGACCCAAGGATCTGATCGGCAATCAATTCCTCCTCATCAGACAGGTCAAGTAAAGCGACCTGATCTTCAAGTTCTTCAAGTAAGGAAGCATGGTAGGGGTTGGGAAGTTCTTTCCACTCTTCAATATCAGGATTATAGGAAGTGCTGAAATTTTCACCGTCATATTCGGTATTCTTATCAAATTCATCCCAATCCACCTCGTGTTCATCCAGGCTTTCAAGGGCTTCCTCGTTTTCGTCTTCGGAAGTTTCCTGTTCTTCAAGGCTTACAGTTTCCGTTTCAATAGGATCCACTTCTTCGAGCACCGGATTTTCTTCCATCTCCTCCTTGATCCGCTGTTCAAGAGCGATTGTTGGAAGCTGTAACAGCTTGATATACTGCAGCTGCTGTGGAGATAGCTTTTGCTGCAGATTCTGCTGCTGCTTTTGACCGATATTTTGCTTGTTGCGAAGCACTATTTATTATCTCTCAAAGATTTACAGGATTCAATGAATTCGTTGTACCATTCTTTACCATATCTTCTCACCAATGGTTTTTCTAAAAACTCAGCCAGGTACGTGTTTTCATTTTCGCCTTTCTCACAGGCTACGGAACACAATCTGGGAACATACTCAAAATTTGCGTAATCGAACCCGGCAATATGTTTAAGGCGAACAGGAAATAAATGGCAACTGATGGGTTTTTCCCAGTTGAATCGCCCCTCAAAATAAGCCTTCTGTATGGCACAATAGGCCACTTCATTCTCGTCATATTGAACGAATATACATTCTTCGGATTTGACCGTAGAGATCTCATAACCTGCCCTTTCAGAACCGATAACCACCCCTTCTCGTTCAGCAACTTCAACTGACTCGGGCAGTAATTCATCTTTCAAAACCCGATAAGCTTTATGAAGAACCGGAATCTCATCCTTTGAGACCGGAGCTCCTGCATCACCAACTACACAACATGCCCCCTTACACCTGGGAAGATCGCAGGCAAACTGTGCAGTTGCTATATCATCTGATAGAATAGTGTTTCTTACTTTAAACATAGGTCAAGATAACAATCAACAGAACTATTTTCGATGAAACCTTAACAATTTCTGATATTGCTTTTCAGGAATTGAATAGGAATAAATAAAAGCTCTAATTATTTGTGTTAATTTATCATCGGCTCTATCTTGTTGATCTATGCGAAAACTATCACCATCAGAGAAAAAAATACTGGACCGGTTGATCTACCCAGAACCTTTTGAGGTAATTCAGGAAGAAACGCAGTTGGCATACGGCGAGATCAGGGATGACCTGATCAATTTGATGAATTCACGCCTTATCGAAGCGGTTGATCCGGATAATCCCAATTCCAACACAACCGGGCCATTCGATTCTGACAATGTTAAAGATTCAACATACAGGATCACCAATTCAGGCATTAACTTAATGAAAAGACAATCATGAAATTTCAGGCAACCATCGGAGAAAATGAACTTGATGTTGAATTATCCCCCAAAGAAGGGACCTTCAAATCAGGTGAATTACAGGGTTCCTATACCTTTGAACATGTTAATGGCCGCTATTTTTTACGAACCGGAACAAAAACCTATAAGATCGATAATATCAGTAAGGAAGGTTCTAATATCGAATTTTCCATGAATAGTGTTTGGCACAGCATCTCAGTTAAAGATGAACAGGAATTACTTTTAGACCGCCTGGGCTTTAAAACCAGTGCTGCAGCTGCAGAAGGCATACTTAATGCCCCGATGCCCGGTAAGATCCTTGAGATCATGGTTGAGGAAGGAGAAGAAGTTGAAAAAGACCAACCTCTGGCAATCCTTGAAGCCATGAAAATGGAGAACGAACTCAAAGCTCCGATCAGCGGCAAGATTGCTTCCATCTCAGCTGATGTTGGTCAGTCACTCGAAAAAAATTCACCCATACTGGAGATAGAAACCATTGGATAAATTTGTTATTAAGGGCGGCTCCCCTCTCAAAGGCACTATTCCTATCAGCGGTTCAAAAAATGCCGCACTTCCTTTGATGGCCGCTTCATTGTTAGGTAATACGGCATCCACATTAAAAAATATTCCGCGACTTAAGGATATATACACCTTTAATAATGTGATCCGTGTGGTTGGTGCCCAGGTCACATTCCGTGAGAAAGAGAACACATTGACCATAGACCCTGAAAATGTAAATCACCTGGAGGCTCCCTATGACCTGGTTCGTAAGATGCGAGCTTCTTTTTATATGCTGGGTGCACTGGTTGGGAAACACGGATATGCTAAAGTATCGCTACCCGGAGGATGTGCATGGGGTCCCCGCCCGGTAGATCTACACCTCAAAGGTATGGAAGCCATGGGGATAGATATCTCCCTCGAAAAAGGATATGTGATCGCCAAAGCCCCTGAAAAAATAGCCGGTGGCACCTTCAGACTTGAACCGAGTTCGGTTGGAGCTACTGTAAATCTTCTTCTGGCATCTGTTTTAAAAGCCAAAGAATTTACGATCGAAAATGCTGCCAAGGAACCGGATGTGGTTCAACTGTGTGATCACCTGGTGGCTATGGGGGCTGATATTGAAGG
>JAASTO010000152.1 GCA_021767245.1 Balneolaceae bacterium | reverse complement strand
TTCCTTGCTCTTTCTTATATGACCCTCGCAAAGAAGATAGACATAATTATCCTTTTCTGCCCCCTTAGCACTTATTACCGTCATAGGACGCCCCTTATAATAACATTTCGCATAACCATAAGAAAAACTGTTCTTTTTGTAACGTTTGTTTATAACAGATTTGCACAACTTGGAAACCAGTACGTTCTTGCCTCTGTGAGTTACATGACGGTTACCAACGCTTCTTATTATAAAACTCAGATCCTTTTTATAAAGATATTCCAGTATAACTCCGGCATCATAGCCCCTGTCCATTACAAAAATACCCTTATCTTTGAATTTTTTCTCTATTGTATCCAATAATTTTATTGTCTCATTGTTGGCACTCTTGAAATCAGGGAAGATGCTACTGTGAATATCAAGATAAAGCGGTAACACTCTTTTGATGGAAAGACTGTAACAAACTGCATGATTCAGAAAATAACCATTATTTATCCGTTTCTTTTTGCTGCTGCCGTCACGAACCTTCGATATGAGCTCAAATGACTTGCCATAATCATGAACCAGATCACCCTCATCCACTGATATTAGTACTCTCTCATCTTTTATCGTTTCTTCATAACTGCTGTGAATATTATATAAATTTGAAATTTTAAGCAGGGACGAATAGTTCTATGTATTCCTTTGCAGCCTTTTTAGTGTATGTTTTACTTTAGTCTTTTCACTCAGATAGCCCGATATGGCTGTAAGATTTAGACTGCTTGTTGCAAAACATCGGGCATTATTATATCCCGATGTTTCTGTTCAAAGCTTGCTGGAAAACATCCCGGAAATCATTTCCAGTAAATATTTTTGCTGAGGCTTTGAAATATGTTCATTGAGATTGTGCACAATTTTTCTAATTTTTCCCTTCACATTTTCCACGGTTTCACTTATCATAAAATTCCTCCAGGTCGTTGTATTTGTTGCTTTTTTCTCGAAAATAACTATACACGATCCTGGAGGGCTTCTCAACTCTAAATACATGTCATTCAATATCTTTTATAATAAAATGGGGTGACGCCAGTTCTGTATGTACTAAGTTATATACTCAGGAACAAATTCAGTATTTGGATTCGATTCCCTTGCAATAACAGCGCTTCATGTCAATATTTGTTAACAGTGAAAATTGAACATTATAGGTTTGCATAATATGCTGTGTTTCAGAAACAAACAGTATTTCTACCCGCGTCTATACCTGCATTCACAAAATCTTGTACCCGTTGTAGCTGAACCCGGTTAAATGGTCAATATATGCCCATGTTTTATTTTATTGACCAAAATACAATTTGAGTGCCTCGGTACTCATATCGGATTTATATGCAGCTATTATGTTTCTAACCAGTATTCCTGTGGTACCGGTAGGCTGCCTTCCCAAATAATCCTGTGGAATTGTACAGGATCGGTGTTGCCTTCGGTGTTGAGGAACAGGATCTGACTATTCTCATTGATCCCGAGGAAGTCGCGTAGTTCATCTACTTTGTTTTCTTTCAAAATGGAGACAAAGGCTCCCAGAGTAACTGCACCGCTTTCGCCACTCACGATAGAAGGATCACCTATCAGAGGCGTTGCGTACATCCGCATTCCCCGGGCGGCGATGTAATCAGGAACTGTTACGAATGCATCTGCAGTATCTTTCAGTACATTCCAGGCAATCTGGCTAGGTTCGCCACAGGCCAAACCAGCCATAACTGTATCGAGATCACCATTAATCGAATGGGCCTCCCCGTCGTCTACCTGAGCGGAGTGAAACAGGCAAGCTGCATTTTCCGGTTCGACCACTATGCACTTGGGGGCGTCTTGACCAAACAGACTGTGGTAGTAGCCGATCACAGCCGCCGCCAGTGCCCCTACACCGGCCTGTACAAAAATATGAGTCGGCTTTATCAACCCTTGTCCGCTCATCTGCTCCTGGATTTCGGAGGTCATAGTGGTATAACCCTGCATGATCCAGGTCGGTACGCGGGTGTAGCCTTCCCAACTGGTGTCGCTGATGATCTCCCAACCGTACTTTTCGGCATCCACAGCTATTTGCCTCACCGCATCATCGTAGTTGCCTGCGATCACCTCTACACGGGCACCGTAATTCCTGATGGCATCTATGCGACGGAGGCTTGTTTCAGAGTGAACATAAATTACACATGCAAAGCCCAACTTTTGAGTAGCCCAAGCTATTCCCAATCCGTGATTTCCGTCGGTGGCGCTGGCAAAAGTGATGTTGCCCAATTTATGTTTTACCTCTGTCGAAGCAAGGTAGTCGTAGTTCATATTCTCGTCACTGAGACCGAGTTTGTCTTGAATAAAACGGTACAGGGCAAAAGAACCTCCAAGCACTTTGAAGCTGTTCAACTTCAGGCGTGCAGACTCATCTTTCACCCATAGCCCTCCGACTCCGAATATTTGTGCCAGATTCGGAAGCGCCCGCAAAGGGCTCATTGAGTAGCCTGGTATTTGACGGTGGAAATTACGGCTGACTCGGGAGATTTCTGTCGGGAACATCTCCTTGGCGGCATCTATGTTTTTTGATACCCTTCTTTTTATGACCCATTTTAAATCAGGAATTTTATTCTTCATTTTAGGCTCCTTGTAAGCACATAGTCATCTTTACTTGATTAAGTGCAGATTTCGACTTCCGCCGGACAGGATTTCATATCCAGCATTCGTTATGACATAGTTTTCTTCCAGGTTGAATACCCCTCTATCGGTAACGATTCCCGGTTCCAAATTTATTATCATCCCTTCCTGTAAGACGGTATCGTCGTGTATGGTCACTGATGGCGGTTCGGTACTCATAAGGCCCATACCGTGTCCCATTCGGCCACAGTCGAAAGAAGCCTCAAGACCCGCTCGTTCCAACTCAATTGTACAGGCTCTGGCCACTTCGGCCACAGCAACTCCCGGACCCATAACTTCAGCAGCCCGGGCAGTCACCGAACTAATGGTTTCTTGCAGATTTTTACGGTCATCACTAAGTGCTCCAACTTCACCTGAGCGGCAAAAATCTGACCAATACCCGTTGTATCGTGCCCCGAGATCCAGCCACATGTAGTCGCCTTTCTGCAGTTTTCTGTTGGTATGGGTTTTGCTTATTCGGCTGTAGTTTCCTTTTCCCGACGTGATCATAACAAAACCAGGGTACTCGGCTCCGCCTTCCAGCATCAATTGCTGTGCAATTCGGGATATCTCGATTTCGCTCATTCCCTCGGTTATCTTTTTAAAAATGTGGTCATGGGTGTAACTGGTAGCCTGACAGGCTCTGCGAATACATTCGATCTCTTTGGGTGACTTGATAATTCTCTGAGCCCAGATAATTTCAGAACCATCGATAAATTCCGTTTCCCTGCAGATCTCTTTCAACTGATTGAACAAGTTGATCTCGAAGCCCAAACGTTGTTCATAGCCCAATTCAAATCCGACCCGCCCGGACAGCAGCCCCAGTGTTTCCATAATCTCTTTGAGTTCTGCTGCAGTAGGTCCGCGTAGGCTCTCAAATCCTTGTACCGTGCACCCCTTGGCAATAGCTTTGGCTTCCGAAGCAAGAAAGTTTTGTACCATCAGAAGAGGTTTTCCTCTGCTTGGAATAAACAGAAAATTCGGACGGGTATAGGTTGACCACGGAGCATGGGTGTGAAAATCAACAAAGTATCTCAGATTGCTTTCCATAGTCAGTATCATTCCATCCAGACCGGCTTGAATCATAGTTCTCTGGCATGTTGCAATTCTTTCCTGGATTTCTTTTTTTGTAAATAGAATTTGTTCTAAATCTCTATTCATTATTATTTACCTCTTATAAAAAAACTATTCGACTTATAGCCCCGCCGGTAGCAAAGTATAAAACATACATGCATCGAAAATCTGACCGGTGGCACAGCACTCATCCACCATATGTGCCATGATGGGATCTCCCGGCCCTATGCCGATAGTTGGAATTCCAAGCTTTCCGGCAGTGGAAACTCCGTTTGTGCAAAAATCCCATATGATTTTCTCAGGAGCAATTCCGAAAAGGTTCCTAAAGGTGTTTTCACAGGCCCGTACAAGCTGATGTTTATCGTCGATTTCCCAGGCCGGGTAATAGGAACGGGTGCGAATTTCCTCTCCGGTCCAGCTGCGAGCCTGATTTTCGTATATATGCCAGGATGCACTTACTCCTGAAGTAAGTATTGCCATTTCATTTATAAGTGTTTGCTCATCTTCTCCTTTCACAGTTCGACGATCCAGATAGATGCGGCATTCTGCGGGGACGGCGTTTAGAGAGTCTGAAACGCTTTCGATTCTACTGAGGGCAAACGAGCCGGAGCGCCTTTCACTTTTTTCGAACTCCGCTTGCATGGTTTGCAATGACTTAATAATTTCCGCCATTTTGTATACGGCATTATCCCCGTTTTGGGGAGAGCTGGTATGGGCGGAGATGCCATGAGTAGTGACTACAAGCATCGTTCTGCCATTATGACCAAGTGCAAGTCTCAGATTGCTTGGTTCGCAGATTACGGCAAAATCGGGATGAATCCCGCCTTTGGTGCAGATGTGATACAATGCCTCACCGTCAAAATCCTCTTCCATCACAGTGACAGAGACCACTACTGTTTTTCCGCGGCCGGTGCCGAGTTTTTTGATGGCATAACCGGCATAAACGGTTGCTGCTACCGCACCCTTCATATCGACCGCACCCCGTCCGTATAGCAATCCGTCCAGAACTTCGCCGCCGAAGGGGTCTACCGTCCAAGCGGAATTTGCATCCACCTGAACCGTATCGATATGGGAATCGAATAAGATTGTAAGAGGACCGTTGCCGATAATTCCAATGACATTACCCAAATCATCAATATAGACCTGATCGTAATCCAGCTCGATCATCTTGTTCCTGACAAATCGGGCTGCCGCACCTTCTTCTCCTGTAACGCTCCTGATACGTATGAGCTCTTGTGCAAACCCAATCAAATCTGATTCGAGCGGTTTTAGAAATTTTTCTACAGGAACACTCATAATATGCTGCCTTTCCCGTTAGGGTAGGGGTATTTTGTAATTGTTCGTAATCACGATTATTATATAATCATGATTATATATTGTAGCAGTGTTTTCTTTTAGCCGTCAACAAAAAAGAGATCTATCATATAGACGGGCAAAAAATGGGTTTTTCTTAAATGTTGTACGGGCAGCTATGTTCTTTGAATATCTTGAGTAATGACTCTGAAGTAGGTCTTGAACTTTTCTGTGTAACGATTTGAAATATCTTTTGTTATTGATTTTTCGTTTTCACATAGGTCGAACAACATAGACTTATGAATAAGGATATTCATTTCGCTGATCCGAGCCAGTACCTTCCGATCGAAGTGACTATAAATGGTCGTTAAAAAAGCCAGGTCTCTGGAATACTGGTTTTTCTCTCTGGCCATCTCCTGGAAAGATGCGGGCAGTTTTTCAAAAATATCCGGATGATTCTGAAAGAACTCATTATACACTTCCGACAGATTGATATTTGGATGCTTGTAAAAGAGATAGTAATACTCTTTCGGCAACTTGAAAGATTTCTCAGCATAGATATACCAGTTCAACATGTATAGTTCAAACGGAGTTTCGCTGCCCTTAAGGGTTTTCAATATTGTATCAACATAGTGTCCCATATGTTCATGCAGTGCCAATGATATAACGTGATCAACATTTCTGAAATAATTGTACAGGGTGGCGCCGTTGTATCCGGCTCCTTTAGCAACCTTACGCAGCGTAACACCGTCGACTCCCTCTTTCTGAATAATTTCTTTGGTAGCTTCCACAAAGTAGCTCCGCATTCTGTGTATCCGGATTGTTTTGTTTTTTATGGTATCTCTTGTCATATGTCCCTGTCACTTTTATTAAAATTTGAACAATATATCATTTCTGTCATGAGTTTAACAGATTTTTACTACAGTGCCCAGTTATTTATCTGATAGCATAAATCTTCGATGGCTGAAGAAAGTATTTTTAATTTCATTCAAACATGTTCAAAAGTTCTTTTTTTTGCTGTATGCCAGTTCTTTACACTTTCTTTATTATTTTTTAGTCTGTTTTCAGTCTCAGAAAGAGCATTTTTGTGCCAATTCGGGGACGATAAATTTTCTTCGTTCTTCGAGAGATCTTCCCAAATTGCTTCCATCAATCTGATTTTTTCATCTCTCGAAAACTCTTCTAAGTTAATATTTTTTTGCATTATATTTACCTTTTCTTTCCTATAACATAGCATCTAGGTCAAACTGTTTCAAAGTTATATGACCGAGTTTACTGGAAGGCGCCAAGTGATGTGGTATAAAAATAATGGATAAAAAATTAAGCAAGCAAATGATTAACTTGTTGTAAAATAGAGTTTTTTAAAAATGTTTCGGATTGTCTCGGGGTCTGTTGAAATGGAGGTGGCGGGAATCGAACCCGCGTCCGGTTAAGTTTCAATTTAAGGCGGCTACATGCTTAGTCAGCGTTTGAGATGTCCCATTTCTTCTGCCCGCTGACAGGTGGAAGAAATGGTTAGCCTCTTAAGTCTTACTC
>JAASTO010000017.1 GCA_021767245.1 Balneolaceae bacterium | reverse complement strand
GTTCCCTTGAACTCCTCAAAGATCAGGTCATCCATACGGGAATTAGTTTCGATCAAACAGGTTGCGATAATGGTCAGTGAGCCGCCACCTTCAATTTTTCGGGCTGAACCGAAGATCTTTTTGGGTATTTCGAGAGCTCTGATATCAAGCCCCCCGGAGAGCGTTCGGCCACTGTTGGTTTGAACCGCGTTGTAAGCTCGGCCAAGGCGTGTGAGTGAGTCTATCAGCAGAACAGCATCCTCTCCCATTTCTGCCTTTCGTTTAGCATAGCCGAGAGCCATTTCGGTAATGCGAATGTGGCTATCTGTATTCTTATCGTTTGAGGAAGCAAAGACCTCTGCCTGTGTGGTTCGGATAAAGTCGGTAACTTCTTCCGGTCGCTCATCAACCAACAGAACACTGACATGAATATCATCGTAATTATCAGTCAATGATTTGGCGATCTTTTTTAATAAAACGGTTTTACCGGTTCTTGGAGGAGCAACAATAAGTGACCTTTGGCCTTTTCCAATGGGAGCCACCAGATCAATAACACGCATTTCAACGTCATCAGGCTGAAAACCAAGCTTGATCCAGTCAACAGGCATGATGGGTGTTTGCCGCTCAAAACGGCTTGATTTCTTCCATGCCTCTACCGGCCTGCCGTTGATCACATCTACCGATGATACATGTTTTCTTCCCTGATTGTCTTCTTCAAACTCCCCTTCCAATACTAAACCCGGACGTAATTCAAGTTCTTTAACTTCATCCGGTTTCATAAACGGATCCTGAGGCTGGTACGAAAATTCGTAGTCAAGTTTTCTGATAAATCCCCATCCCTTGGAGTTGATCTCCAAAACGCCGGCATAACGACCGGCTACTCCATGGTTGTTCTTCCAGTTGAATTTTGGAATGAAAACATTGTTGTTATTCTTGCCGCGGTTTCCACGGTTTTTGTTACGGTTCTTATAATTTTTTTTCCGTGCCATATAGTTGATGCGAATTGTTATGAACTTCTCCCGATATCGAAGTGTAAACCAGAAATGTTTTTGTAATTAGATAGGAGGGAGAGAAAAAATAGGTGCGGATCTCAGACCCGCACCTTAAATCTTAGTGGATGAGAAAAGATACAAATGTTTTTATTGATACCAAATTAACGAACGGTTGTTGATTCGTTGATCCAGCTGTAGCAATCTCTGAGTGAACCGTCTACTCTGATCGTATCTCCATCTTCAAGGTTTAATGTGAAGAATTTGTCTTCAGAGTTTGGAGACACATCTTCATAGGTTGATAGTTGTTGATTAACCGTACCGGCTACTGAAGGATCTACACGTTTGGCTTTGTTCAGATAGTCAATGACGACCCAGTAAACCACTTTGTCGGCTGCTTCAAGCTTTCTGCCCTCGGTACATTTGGTAACAGCAGCTCCGTAAATGGTAGCCATTTTAATAATAGTGTTACCATCATTAGGGTCAATTTGCAAGGCCTGTTGTACGTAACGTTTGGCAGTCTGCAGATTCTCAATGTTGATATTCATATCAGCCAGTCGTAGATAAACAGTCTTTCGTTGATCATCTGTTTCAGCTCTTTCTAATGCCTGCTCGTAGTACGTGATCGCATCGGTGTAATTGGCGTTACTTCTATCAAATTCAGCAAGGCTGTATGCACTTTCGTAAGTAGGTTCCAGCTCATTGATCTTAACTTTAACTTCATTGAGCTTTTCTCGTTGATCAAGGCTTTCATAGGCACCTTCAAGGGCTTTCAGGGCATCCAGGTTATTCGGATCTTTCTCTAACAGAGGCTCAAAATAGGCCACACGTTCTTGCGGGGAACCAAGGATTTCTTGCTGTTTTTCACTCAAAAAGTCTGCTAACTCACCGCTAACAAGTGGTTTTACAGTATCGATCAGGTTTTGAGCATCTTCCTTACGATCTTCGTCAACAAGGTGGTTTAAAGCTTGTCTTAGGTAATAACCGTTACCCATGCTCGATGCTCTTTCAGGATCTATCTCAAAAAGCATTACGTAGTCATTGTAAGCTTTATTTAACCCACCGTCTATTATATTATAGTTTTGCTGGTAGAAACGGCCTCTGTCGAATACGAGATCAAATTTGTTTTCTGGATTATCTCCAAACATTTCGATGGCTTCATTCAGCAGAGTCTCAGCGGTATCAATGTAAGCCGCTTTGATAGTAGGATCATCCTTACTTCGTCCAACTTCGTCGTAAATCTTAACGAGACGCTCGTATTGAGTTAATAAGCTGAAGCGAGGATTACCCTCAATCGTTTCTGGTTTAGCACAAACCATCCATCGGCCATAGTCCAGGGCGAATTCATAATCACCGGATTTATAGTTTTCATAAAAAATAGAATAGGCTGCCAAAGGAGATAAACCACTTGGTGGTTCTTGCTGACACTCAGCCTGTGCATTTATAATAGGAGAGCTAACAAATAGAATCCCTAAAAGCGTAATTAATTGTTTCATTGTTCTTAACTGTAATTAAAGCTGTTAGTTAAATAAACTAATCAGAGTGTTTATTTATTATAAGTATGGAATAATTAGTTCAATTTAGGTCTGAAAAACATGAGCTCAGTCAGATTAACAGAAATATTGAACGACCAAATTCTTTCCTGAATAAGATCATTAGCCGTGGTTCCTCTTAAACCATATCGGGCACTGAGATCTATAGTTGAATTGGAGAGGGGTGAAATTATTCCTAAACCGGCAGAAAACCAAAGTGTATTAATGTTTTCTTGAGCGGTCTTAAGGTGACCTGAGTCGTAGGCCATTCCGGCGTTATACCGAAAATTCGAAAAAAAACTGTTTGAATTAGTTCTGTAGGCATGATATTCAGCACCCAAACCAAGCTTATAACGGTCTGAAAGTTCAAACGTATCGTTTGTAGTGTTCAGGTTAAAATTTGTTTCACTCCATTGTTGAAACTTACCTTCCAGCGATACATTGAACAGTGTACTTGGGTAATAGGTGAATCCACTGTTTAACTCCAATGGTAGTTCCGCCTTCCCTCCAACATTTTCATCAAGCGTGACTTCTTGCACTTGATTATTAACCTGACGAGAACTCAAGATCGATTCTTTGGTTTCAATTTCCACAGGCAGTATAGCTGTTGCTCCAAAACTTACACGATCTTTGTCGCTGAAAATGGTTGGGAATGAAGCCAGGAGCCCAAATTTGTGACTGAAATCTGAACCGGTGATCTTAGAATCGATAACATTTGTTGTGAAAGAGCCGTCGTCAAAAAACAACTCACGGGAGTTATTTTGTGAAAGAAATACCAGAGAGGGAGCATAACCGACAGATATATTTTTGTTGATGCTCCAGCCAAAACCGATCTCAAATTTACTGATCCCGCCGGTACCATAGGCATCAGAGGCATATTCAATCGTTTGGTTTTGCTCGTTCAGGATACTGCTGGTGTTAAAAAATCTATAGTTAGATCGTGTAACCGGGTGCAATGAGGCAGAGATCCCAAGTTTTTCTCTGTAAACAGGGAATGTAAGTTGCAGATAGCCTGCCTGAAGAGCCGTGTTCTTACTTTCTGTAGTATTATCTTCAGAAAGAAATTTTGAGAGACTAAATCCGGTAGAGGCTGTTGAAAACGTGTTAGTTCCCCAAAGTGCCGGATTATGCAGTCCGTTTGATTGGGCATTATCTAAAGAGATACCGGAGATTCCCATGCTGAGCTCTCGCGAAGTGTTAGTTTCAACCGGGAAGCCCATGCCAAAAAGAGAATAAAAAGATCCACTTTTGCCAATACTGCTTTCATCGCTTTGTGCAAGAACGTTGTTGCTGAAAATGAACAGTAAGGCAAAAACCGTAGTAAAAATTGTATTTGAGTTCAGTTTATTCATTCAATGTAAGAGATAATAAGTTTGGGCCTTCTATCAGCCTGCGCATTTCCATTAAAGATCTGTGTGGAACGGAGAACTCCGGATAAAGATCCTATGCCAACATATATTTCATCTGTTTCAGCTCCACCGTAAAACAGGTTATTTAAAAGTAAAGTGATATTGCTGTTGTATGTTTCAGTGGATAGAGAATCTCTTGAGGCAGTAAATTCAGGTTGTGTGAGCTGATATTCAAAAGCCTCATCATAATCTGTGCCAAGGTGAAGGTTCAGAAGATTTAGGTTAGGCCTGCTGTGATTGGCCGCTAGCGTACTGTTCAGGTCTTCTGCATTTTCCTGGATCACTAAACGGGCGTTTAATATATTTTTGGAACGGTATTCTTCTCTCAGCATTTCCAGGGGAAGATCGATACGCATCACTTCTTCGAGGGTCGTAAAAAGTGAGGTCGTTTCAGGGCTCTGTACCGCACCTGTTCTATCCATAAAATAAGCCCAGTTATTTAGCCCTACCCTGACGGTGTCAGATTCATCCGGACTCAATATCAAAAACTGACTGGCTGAAGAGCTCATAAATGAAATCTTATTGGTATTACTTTCGGGTACAATAGCCAGGCCATGAAACTCATAGCGGTAGGTTGAATCGGCATCATCCTCAGTACTGCTGAAATATGGATAATACTGGTCTTTCCAGGCTTCAGAGAGGTCAACGGTAATGTTTTTTTCCTGACCGATGGTGAAGCTACCAACCGGGTTTGCGGAATTATAGGCAACTTCTGAATTAGACTTAATCTCGTTGCCTCTCCAGGTTTCGGTAACCTCATAAATGGAGAATTCTGAAGTGGAAAGCGTGTCACCATAAGTGTTAAGGCTATCCAACTGGATCTGCAGCTTCATGGAGAAGTTATCGCCAACAATATCGAGACTGTCAGGGATTTGTACACTGCGAATCGGTTTTAAAAGTCCAACCGTTGATACCTCTCCAAATAGCTGATCAGAATATTTACCGATGCTAAACAGACCAAAATTTCCGGTATAACCAACAAAGTTCTCGGTTGCGGTATTGTCCAGTGTCAGCGTGTCTGTAACTATTGATGGTTCATCAATAAAGCCACTGCCCACACTGCCGGGGTCTTCGCATCCACTTAGAAAAATAATTAAAGCTAACAGCGTAATGTATAAGGAAACAAAACCCTTATTGTGTATTGTCATTAAGAAAGTATTTAAAAAGTTTTCTTTCGGTTATTCTGCGTCAGATATTTTGCGATAATATTCAGCGAACTTATCAGAAACATCTTCAGGTGAACCCTGAATTTTTTCCGGCTTGATGCCAAGTTCATCAAATACGTCATCAAATTCGTCCTTCAGGTAATTTCCTGTCACGACGTGATCACTGTACTTTAAACCAAGTTTTAAAAGATCAACCTTTCCTTCTTCAGTAAGGTTATCAATATCGGTATCGGCCGGTAAACCGAGAAGCTCAAGAACACGCGCTGAATCAGAATCACCTTCATTAATTGGGTGATGCAGATTATAAACGATCTTAGTGTCTTTGAAGATCTTCTCATCTTTGTATAGGGTTTTCACCAATAATGGGGTCAAACCTGCAGGCCAGTCATGACAGTGAATAATATCAGGCTTCCAACCGAGCTTAATAACTGTTTCCAATACACCTTTATTGTAAAAGGCTAAACGTTCATCATTATCTTCGTAAAACTCTTCAGAATCGGGCTTTCTGAATAGTCCCTTACGCTTGAAGTAGGTGTCGTTATCTAAAAAGTAAACCTGTAGTTTAGCGTTGGGAATACTAGCCACTTTAATTTTCATGGTCTCAACATTCTCTCCAACTTCTACTTCAATACCGGAAAGCCTTATCACCTCGTGAAGTCGGTTTCTTCTATCGTTGATGGTACCGTATTTGGGTAGCAGGATTCGAATTTCAAATCCTTTGTCTTGTAGTGAAGCAGGCAAGAACCTTAACAGATCTGCTGTGTAGGTCATGCGTGCAAATGGAGAAATTTCTGCTGCAACGTATAGAATTTTCATAAATGTATGCTCTCAGTGATTACTCTTTGTTAGAGATTGTTTTACTGTCTTTTATTACTTGATTTAAATCTTCGTCATCATCCAGTGAATAGAAATCCAGAAGGGTATCGCCTCGTAATCCAAGTCGGAGTGTTTCTACTGCAATTACATCAGCAGGAACGATGTTTCCGAGGTTAACATTGCTTCCAAATTTACGGATGAACCAAACTTGTTGTTCTTTTTGAGGGGCCTCAAAAATCAGTTTATCCTGAGATATTTGATCGGTTATCTCTTCGATCAGTCCTGAACGAACTTCCCCGTTTGGCCGAAAAACACCCACTGTTCCACTCTCACGAGCTTCACAAATTACTTTTTCTGCTCCGGCATTCAACTCTTCATTTATCACTTTAACCCATTTGTAAGGTGGTATGATCTCATTGGGATTTTTACTTCCTACTTCCGAGTATACCGTAAAGTCTTTACTTAACTCTTTTATGATGGCCTGTTTTCTGTCGTCTGATAGCCAGATCGTGCCGTTAGAAACCTCAACATGACTGATATTATACCTTTCCATGAGGTTTACATAAGCATCCAGTTGATCTCTGAGCAGATAAGCTTCGAAAAGAGTGCCACCAAAATAGACCGGAATGTCAGCATTTTGATAAACAGCGATCTTTTCTTCAAGGTTTTGGGTTACATATGATGTGCCCCATCCCAGTTTAACTACATCAATGTAGTTAGAGCTGGATTCAACAAGATCTTCGGCTTGCCTTACGCTATAACCTTTATCCAGGGCCAGTGTGAGGCCTTTAGTTCTGGGTTTATCAGTTCTGTAGGGTAAATTTTTGAGTGTAAATGCCATAAATTAGTTGAAATATGTAAGCCTGAAATATACAAAAACACTACCTGTATATGAAATCGACTAACACTATAGTTATTTATCGCGGTTTATGTTCCTGTTACTGAGCTCGATGAGATGGCGGATATGATCTTCATCTATGGATTCTAGCATGTCGGTTGTGTACCTCCAAAGCCAGTTATTGGACGATGTGCCCGGTATGTTCATCCGGTGTTCAGCATCCAGCCCCATATAGTCCTGTAATGGAAAAATAGCCTGGTCAGAGACAGATAACATCCCCAACCGAATAAATTCCCAATGAATATTCTTTCCATCAGAGCGCGTATATGTTCGTGCCCGGTGCTGTTCCGTCTCGTTTGCTGATCGATACCAGCCAATAGCTGTATCATTATCGTGAGTGCCTGAATAGACTACACTGTTTTGAGAATAATTATGGGGTAAAAAGCTGTTTGTGGAGTCTGAATCGAAGGCAAACTGAATGATCTTCATTCCGGGGAAATGATATTTATCCCTCAATTTTTCGACACCTTCTGTTACAAATCCAAGATCTTCAGCAATGATCGGGAGTTCCCCACATTTTTCTAAAATGGTATCAAAGAGCTTTTCGCCAGGGCCTTCAACCCAGCGGCCTTTTTCGGCCGTTTTTTCGGTGGCTTTTACTTCCCAATAGGCATCAAAGCCACGGAAGTGGTCCACACGAATGGCGTCGCAAGCTTCAAACATATGCTTGAAGCGGTCAACCCACCACGAAAAGCCGTCTTTTTCAAGCTCATCCCATTTATAAAGTGGATTTCCCCAAAGCTGCCCGGTTTTACTGAAATAATCTGGTGGAACGCCGGCAACCAATTGCCGGTCTCCATTTTTATCCACTTCAAAGTAGTGTGGATTTGCCCACACATCAGCGCTGTTATGGTCCACAAAGATCGGGATATCACCGACAACCCGAATTCTGCGTTCATTAGCGTATTCTTTCAGGGCGATCCATTGATTATAAAATTCGAACTGTAACCAGTACTGAAAATCGATCTGCTCACTGAACTTTTCCCGATAGCTTTTCAGTGCTTTGGGTTTTCTTTGAGCAAGATCCTTATCCCAGGTATTCCATGGTTGTTTATCGTAATGGAGAGAACAGGCCATGAAAAGAACGTAATCGTCCAGCCAGTGCTTATTTTGTTTTTTAAAAGCATTAAAGGCCTTTTCTTCCTCCTTACTCATGTTTTCGTAAAACCGATCGGAGGCAAGCTTATAAACCTTGTCCTTATTATTGAAGGAAGTGTCGTAATCGGCTTCTGTTTTGGAAGGCAACTCTATCTCTTTGATCTCTTCTTTGGTCAGAAGTCCTTTTTTCTGTAACAGGTCTGGGCTGATCAGATATACATTGCCTGCAAAAGCCGAATAGCTGGCGTAGGGCGAATTTCCATAACCGGTAGGTGTTAAGGGCAGGACCTGCCAAATGGTTTGATCGGTTCGTTCTAAAAAATCAATAAAATTGCGGGCTTCAAATCCAAAATCACCCATTCCGTATTTGCCGGGAAAAGATGTTGGGTGTACCAAAGTACCGCAAGAGCGTGGAAACCTCATGAAATATCTAACTCTTAGGTTTTAAAATTACACCTGCGAGAGGTGGTATTGTAATTGAAATGTTTGCTTTTTGTCCATGCCATTCTCCCCACTCACCATGAATGTTATTATCTCCGGCATTGCTGCCACCGTAATATTCTGAGTCACTGTTCATAAGCACTTCATATTCTCCGGCATGGGGTACGCCTACCTTATAACCGTAGTGTACCGTAGGGGTGAAGTTCAGAATGATCACCAGAAAATCATCAGGGTCTTCTGCACGGCGTATAAATGAAATAATACTGTTGTCTGCATCACTCACGTCGATCCATTCAAACCCACGCCAGTCAAAGTCGAGTTCGTGAAGTGGCTTTTCTTCTGTATTTAATTTGTTAAGATCTTTAACAAGGAGTTGTAATCCCTTGTGCTTTTCCCATTCCAGCAGGTGCCAGTCGAGAGACCGGGACTCACTCCACTCAGACCACTGTCCAAATTCACATCCCATGAACAGTAGATTTTTTCCGGGGTGGGCATACATATAGGTGTATAGCAGCCGCAGGTTAGCGAATTTCTGCCAATCATCACCGGGCATTTTAGACAGCATGGATTGCTTCATGTGAACGACTTCATCATGCGAAAAAGGCAGGGTGAAGTGTTCCGAAAAGGCATAGATCAGGGAAAAGGTCAGTTGATCCTGATGATATTTTCTGAAGATCGGATCCTTTTCAATGTAGGTCAGGGTGTCATTCATCCAACCCATATTCCATTTGAAATCGAAGCCAAGTCCACCGGTTTCAGTAGGGCGTGAAACCCCCCCCCATGATGTGGATTCTTCAGCAAAAGTGATGACGCCGGGAAAGTGGTGGTGAACTGTATCGTTGAATTTCCTTAAAAAGTCGATAGCCTCAATATTTTCTCTGCCACCGTATTTGTTAGGGACCCATTCCCCTTCGTTCTTGGAATAATCCAGGTAAAGCATGGAAGCTACAGCATCTACTCTTAGGCCGTCGATGTGAAATTTATCGCACCAATACACCGCGTTAGAAATGAGAAAGTTTTGAACCTCCGTGCGTCCATAATTAAAGATGCAGGTTCCCCAATCTTTATGCTCTCCTTTACGGGGATCGTCATGCTCAAAAAGTCCGGTGCCGTCAAATCGGCGAAGGCCGTGGTCATCTTTGGCAAAGTGAGCAGGCACCCAATCTACGATCACCCCAATGCCTTCCTGATGACATTTATCCACGAAATACATAAAGTCTTCTGGAGTGCCAAACCGGCTTGTTGGAGCAAAATATCCTGTAATCTGATATCCCCAGGATGGATCGTACGGATGTTCGGCGACCGGCATCAGTTCAACATGGGTGTACCCAAGTTCTTTCAGGTAGGGAACCAGCTGATCGGCAGTTTCTCTGTAGTTTAGAAAACCGGGGTCTTCCCCAACCTTTCGTTTCCAAGAGCCAAGGTGCATTTCATAAATGGAAATTGGCTGATCAAGCGCCTGTTTGTCCGGCCTTGATTCAATCCACTCATCATCATTCCACTCGTAATTATCTATTTCTGAAACAATGGAGGCGGTTCCCGGTCGAAGCTCAGAATAAAAGGCAAAGGGATCGGCTTTTTTAAGCGGGGGATCCTGAACAGGACTTTTAATTTCGTACTTGTAATAGTCGCCGGCTTGCACATGTGGGATGAATATCTCCCAGATCCCCTGATCGTGGAATTTTCGCATTCGGTGTACACGACCATCCCAGTTGTTGAATTCCCCTATCACACTTACGCGTGTTGCACTGGGGGCAGTAACAACAAAATGGGTCCCTTTCACCCCATCGATTTTACGAGGGTGAGCTCCCATAAACTCATAGGCCTGATTGTGATTTCCTTCCCCCCAAAGCTGAAGGTCAAAATCACTGATCAGAGAGTCGAACTGGTAAGCATCGGTGATGGTAAAGGCCTTTCCGTTGTGAGGCTGGATCTTAAGTTCATAACTGAATCGGTTCTTCCTCCTAGTAAACACACGTTCAAAGAGTCCCTCATCAGAGATTCGATCAAGGTCGTAAGATTTTTTATCTATGAGAACAGTTACGGATTTGGCCTCGGGCCGGAATGTACGAAGCACGAGTTTGGTTTTGCCTTCGATCTCAACTTCATGCAATCCTAAAACAGAGAAAGGATCACCATGAGAGCCGTCTGATATGGTAGAAATAATTTCTTTTGTAAGTGTTGAACTCATCACCGTTATTAGGTTCGAAAGGGCATAAAAGATACTAAAAGTTTATCAAATGTATGAGTCCATTTAAAGTGCTTTCAATTGCTTGTTTATATATTTTGCAATTATGAAAAACTCCGGATTTATTGCAAGGCGGTATCTGTTCTCACGTAAACATATATCGCTGATCTCAACCCTCACATTTATAAGTATTACGGGTATAACCATTGGCACGGCTTTGCTGATCGTCGTTTTGTCCGTTTTCAATGGTTTTTTTGATGTGATAAAAAACTTCCTTCTCTCCTACGACCCGGATGTGAGAATTGAAGCTTCGGGTACCGCTACCTTCGCACAAAATGAAGAGATGATGGAAAAGATACGTTCGGTCCCTGAGGTGCAGATCATATCGCCGTATGTAGAAGGGAAAGCCCTGCTTGCCAAGGATGATGCACAAAATGAAGTTGTGGATGTGAAAGGAGTGGAACGGGATGTGTTTTTTCAGTTAGTAGATATTGAAAACAGCGTCACCACCGGGGTGTTCGATGTAACCGTGCGTGACAGAACCCCCGGGATCATCGTGCATGAGGAGCTAAAGAATCGGCTCCGTATCAATGTTGGGGATGATCTTGCATTGTTAAGCGCGGCCGGTATGAAAAATGCACTGACCCAGATCACGGTTCCTCAGACCTACCGCTTTGATCTGCGAGGAGCTTACTATCTTCAGCAGATTGCGGGCGGCCCCAAAGTATTTGTGGATATAGAGGCGGCAAAACGCTTGTTCAAGGTAAGGAATGAGATAACCGGGCTGGACCTCAAACTCACGGATAATGAAATGGCTGAGGAGGTAAAATCTGAACTGACCCGGGCACTTGGGCCTGAATTCAAGATCTCCACCTGGTATGACCTTCAGAAGCCGTTGTATGATGTCATGTATCTCGAAAAGTGGGGCTCATTTGTAGTGCTCATACTGATCGTGATCGTAGCTGTGTTGAACATTATCGGATCACTGACCATGATCGTCATTCAAAAACAAAGGGATATTGGGATCCTGATGTCAATGGGGTATAGTAAGTCCGGGATCAAATCCATTTTCAGGAAACAGGGATTGTATATTGGGCTGATCGGCTGTGGTATAGGCGGTTCGCTGGGATTACTGATCAGTTGGCTGCAGATGAAATTTGGACTGGTAAAATTATCGTCTGCATTTATCATCGACGCATACCCGGTTCAGATCAACCCTTTGGACGTTGTGCTTATTCTGGTGGTCAGTTTGATACTGAGTATTCTGGCCAGCTGGTATCCGGCGCACCGGGCCTCACAAATTCAACCGGCCGATGCGGTGCGTTATGAGTAATTCGATGGGTTAACCATTGAAATGTTATGACTCATTGTAAACATCCGGGAGGTCGTTTTCGTAAAGGATCACATCACCGGCCTGCGCTACTTTTCGGATCAAATCGTTTGCCTCAAACAGGCTGTTGACCACCCTGACATTAAGGGAAGCTGAATCTTCTGTACGGATACCTTCCTGAATAGGTTTGGCTCTTTGCCCTCCAACAAGGATCACCAGATCCAGGTTGGCCTGACCGATAGCCTGTCCAAATTTAAAGTTTTCATCTTCTTCGATATCACCTAATTCCACCATGCCTGGAGTGACGATAATGCGTTTACCACTGTTGAATTGACTTAAGATTTCAACGGCATTTTTAGCCCCTACAGGATTTGAGTTGAACGCGTCATCTATGATCGTGAGTTCCCCGTTTTGTTTCAGCTCAAGCCTGTGCTCAACGGGTTCGATCTTGCGGGCTGCTATGGCCATGGTTTTCAATCGAAGACCAAAATGATGCCCCACACCGACAGCCAGTAATAAATTCTGAGCATTGTGTGCTCCAAGAAGTTTAGTTTGGAAGGCTTCGGTTTCATCGCCAAGGGTCACATTAAAGGTCATTCCGGACGTATTGTATTGGATATCGTTAGCCCGGATCTCGCCGTTTCTAAGCCCAACCATTATGCGTTTTATTTCGGATCGATCTGAACCCATTTTAGAAACCCGTGGATCATCGGCATTAAGAACCGCTACATCACCTGATCCCAGATTATCAACCAAAGTTCCCTTTTCCTGAGCAATGATATCCTGAGACCCGAAGGTTTCGAGGTGGGCAACACCAACATTTGTAACTACGGAAATATCAGGTTTTGCAATATCACAAAGTTCCTGAATGTTACCTTCATAGCGGGCACCCATTTCGAGAATGAGAATCTGGTGGCTGGCCTGAAGGTCATTGTTTATCACTTTACAGATACCCATGGGGGTATTATAGCTTCCCGGTGTAGAGCACACACTGAAGCGCTCTTTAAGAAGATCGCGGATCATAAATTTGGTACTCGTTTTACCGTAACTGCCCGTTATGGCAATGACTTTTAGGTCGGGCAAGGAGGCAAGTTTTTTACGGGCCTGCTTTTTGAATCCATTCTGGATATAGGTTTCCACGGGGCGGGTGAATAATCCGGAAAACAGAATTAAAAAGGGAATAAATGCTATCCCGAAAGCCCATCCGGCAAATAAAATTGTGAGATCAAAATTCAGCACACCTGCAAAATAAGCCGGAACCACTTCTTCAGTAAAAGGCATAAAACCGGTAAAAGCCATATATGAAGAATAAAGGGGAAACAAGGAAGTTAGAATGACAAAAGGAACAGACAACCTATAAACCCGGGGTGTAAATACGAGAGGCTTTTTAACTTTTTCTGAGGTATAATTTTTTACAGACCCGAACCAGAAAAGAATGAGTACAAATACGATCAGGGTCAAAGAAGTATAGGTGAGGTATTCAAGCACCCAGTTTCCACCTATAACAAGAATGAACAAAATGATCATTGACATGGAAAGAGAGGGAGGAAGTACCTTTTCTTCCCAGTGTTCTTTCATCCACTGCCAGAATTCGTTGTTTTTATAGCCAACCTGCTGATAGGTATGCAAAAAGAAACGCATTCTGTAAATGGTGTACCGTAAAAAGATAAAGGAGATCAGTATGGCGCCGACATTAAGCGTCGTGTAGTACCAGTTCAATGTATGTGGGTTGATTTAGGATTAATAGCCGTGTAATGCTCTTACAAGTTATGAAATAAACCAATATTCGAAATCGGTTTATAAGCTTGCTATATTCACCGCGCATTCAAAGTAAATGTTTCAAAAAAACGAAGAGAAATATATGAAATTAATTATCCCAATGGCCGGACGGGGTACCAGAGTTCGTCCCCATTCACATACCGTACCAAAGCCCCTGCTTCCAGTAGCGGGAACCATGATCGTTGAGCGCATTGTGGAAACCTTTAACCGAACACTGGATCGTGATATCAATGAGATCGTTTATATCCTGGGGCCTGATTTCGGAGAGGATATCAAGCAGCCACTGCGTGACATGAGCAAGCGCCATAATGCGAAAGCGATTTTTGAAGTTCAGGAAGAGGCCCTTGGAACTGCCCATGCCGTTGCCTGTGCAAAAGAACATCTGGATGGAGAAGTGATCATCGCGTTCGCCGACACCATTTTTGACAGTGAAAAGGCATTCGACCTGGGAGATGCCGACAGCGTGATCTGGCTGAAAAAAGTGGAAGATCCATCTCGTTTTGGTGTGGCCACCCATGAAGGCGATACCATTACCGGGTTTGTAGAGAAGCCTAAAGAGTTTATTTCAGACCTGGCTATTATTGGGGTGTACTACTTTAAGGACGGTGGATATTTCAAGAAACAGATCGAATGGGTGATCGATAACGATATGAAAGGGCCTGGTGGGGAGTACTTCCTGACCGATGCTCTCGATAAGATGATCAGAGACGGAAAGATCTTTAAAACAGCCACAGTAGATGAATGGCTGGATTGCGGAACCTTACCCGCGTGGCTGGAAACGACCGGCATCATCACGGAAAAAGAATTTGATGGTGTGGATGAAGATAAATATCCCGGTTCAACGATCATACCTCCGGTTTATATTGGTGAAGGCGTACAGATCAAGAACAGTACGATCGGGCCTAAAGTGAGTATTGAAAATGATACGGTGATCGAAGATTCCAAGATCGAAAATACCATTATCAGGGATCATTCAGAGATCACTGCATCCGAGATCTCAGGTTCAACCGTTGGTGCATTTACCACCCTTAAGAATGTTAAGGGTAAGGTGGATGTGGGAGATCACAGTAACCTTGAGATCGACTAAGAGTTGATCCATATTGAAGCGTGAAATTAACAAAAGGCTCCGTGTAAAAACGGAGCCTTTTGTGTTTAAAACAATCCGGATATTACCCCATCGTCATCAACGGTCATGTTGATGGCTGCAGGTTCCTTGGGTAAACCGGGCATCAGCATCATATTTCCGCAGATGATCACCAAAAAGCCGGCGCCGGCTGAAAGCTGAACATCCGTAACGGTGAGAGTGAAGTCTTTTGGGGCTCCCTTTAGAGCCGGGTTATCAGAAATGGAGGATTGGGTCTTGGCAATACAGATCGGGAGTTTACTATAGCCCAGTTTTTTAAAGGTTGCTAAGTTCTTTAGGGCTTTTTTCTCAAAGTAAACGCCATCAGCATTGTAGATCTCGCGTGCTACCGTTTCGATCTTCTGCTCAATGGGTTCCTGTGTATCGTATAAAGTGACTTTCTCAGGGTCTTTATTCATTTCGGCCTGCTTAACCACTTCGTTTGCGAGGTCAGTGACGCCCTCCCCGCCTTTTTCAAACCCGTTATGAGCTTCGCATGGAACCCCCATTTTAACACAGAAATCCTTGATCATCTGTATCTCTTCATCGGTATCTCCCACAAATTTATTGATACCAACCACAACAGGAGTTTTGAATTTTTTCATGTTGTTGACATGAGCTGCCAGGTTCTCTAATCCTTTTTGAAGTTCCTTGAAGTGCTTACCGCTTTCCTTCGCTTCTTCCACAGTGAGTCCGCCGTGATATTTTAGCGCCTTAACAGTGGCAACCAGAACCACAGCAGAGGGCCAGATATCCGAGGTTCTTGCAACGATATCAAAGAATTTTTCTGCCCCCAGGTCGGCACCAAAACCAGCCTCGGTCACAACATAATCAGCAAGTTTCAAGCCGATCTTGTTAGCGATGATACTGCTGGTACCGTGAGCAATATTAGCAAAAGGTCCGCCGTGGATCAGTGCAGGTACATGCTCGAGGGTTTGCACCAGGTTTGGCATTATGGCTTCGTTAAGTACTACCGCCATGGCCTCATGAGCTCCAAGGTCTTTAGCTTTTACGGCTTCTCCTGAACGATTGTATCCAACCACGATATCTCCAAGACGACGTTTGAGGTCACTCCTTGAAGTTGCCAGGGCCAAAATGGCCATCACCTCGGAAGCAGCGGTGATCATAAAGGCCGATTCTCTTGGAATGCCGTTCACACGCCCCCCCAAACCGACCACGATCTGCCGAAGTG
Organism: Balneolaceae bacterium; assembly: GCA_021767245.1. Classification (GTDB taxonomy): domain Bacteria; phylum Bacteroidota; class Rhodothermia; order Balneolales; family Balneolaceae; genus Gracilimonas. The sequence goes on along the minus strand of JAASTO010000017.1, from coordinate 6,991 downwards.
CTCGGTCGTTCATATCCATGGCTCGATTCCATAGCGGACTTGTGACATCGATATCCAGTTCGTTGCCTTTAAAGATGTGATTGTCCAGCATGGCCGTTAACAGGTTGTGAGCTGTGCCGATAGCATGGATGTCACCATTAAAATGAAGATTAATTCGCTCCATGGGTATGACCTGAGAGTATCCTCCTCCGGCAGCTCCCCCTTTTATCCCAAAAACCGGGCCCAAAGAAGGTTCCCGAAGGGCAACTAATGGCTTCTTGCCTAATTTTTGCAACCCCTGACTCAATCCGATGGAGGTAAGGGTTTTTCCCTCTCCGGCAGGGGTAGGAGTGATGGCTGTCACCAGGATCAGCTTTCCATTTGGTCGGTCTTTAAATTTCTCTAAAACATTGAGCCGAATCTTACCGGTGTATTTTCCATAGAACTCAAAATTATCTTCATCCAGTTCAAGTTCGGCCATAAAATGGCGCATGTGTTTCATAGGAGCTTGTTGGGCAATCTTGATATTATCTATCATTGGAAGCGCTTTTTTGTTAGCGGAAAAAATTTAAATGTACGTGAATATGTGGTACAGATGTGAAGGAAAGATAAATTCACACCAACAGTAGTAGTCTGCTAAAGGCGGGACTACTTATTTAAACTCGCCAAAGCTTTCTTGATGAGCACAGAGGCATCCTCACTACCGGAGTTTTTCATGGCTTTCAACACCGCTTGTTCAGACTCTTTCTTCTTGAACCCAAGTGCTTCCAGGGCAGAAATAGCTTCGCCCATAACGCCGGATTCAGATGAGGTGGTAGGCGTAACGCCTGCTGATGCGGCATACTCCGCCAGCTTATCTTTTAACTCAACAATGATACGTTCCGCAGTCTTCTTACCAATGCCGGGTACTTTAGAGAGGGTGGCTGCTTCAGCATTGGTGATCGCTCCGATCAGTTGGTTGGCAGGTAACCCGGATAGGATGGTCAGCCCCAATTTAGGCCCAACCCCTTTAACAGTGATCAGTTTTTCAAAAAGAGCTTTTTCATCCGTTGAAAAGAAACCGAACAAACGCTGGTCGCTGTCAGTGATATGGTGATAGATAAGAAGCTTCACCTCTGAACCGGCACTTTCCAGTTGCTCCTGAGTGATGGATGAGATCTCAACTTCATAGCCTACTCCGGAAACATCAAGAATGACCTCGCCCTCTCTTTTCTCTTCAATGTATCCTTTTAAAAATGCGATCATGGATTATATATTATTTGTACCGGCGTATTGCAAACGCCAAATGTTGTTTGATTCAAACTTAAGGGCGAATGCGATTCGCCCCTGCAGTATAAATTAATATTTAAAAAATGAACGCAGATTCAATATTCAAAACCAATTCCATCAAAAATTACTCTATCGACTTTCAACGCTCACTTAATCACCCGATCCGGATTGTCAGCTAGAAAACTAGCCCAGTCACCTTTGGCATTATTCTGATGCGTTTTCTTTTTGGTGGAGCCGGGGATTCCCTTGCCTTTCATCAAATGGCACCAGGCGACTGCAAGGGCATCTGTTGCGTCATTGGATAGCTTTTCATCGGGCAGTTTCACCATCTTGTTAAGCATGAAAGCCACCTGTTCCTTACTGGCGTTTCCGTTACCTGTAATGGATTTCTTCACCACTTTAGGAAAGTATTCAACCGCCGGCAGACCATTGTTGGTGATAGCCAGCATGGCGGCTGCCTGAGCCCTTCCAAGCTTGAGCATGGCCATGGGGTCCACACCATAAACGGGGGTTTCAACGGCACAAGCCGTAGGTTGATTGGATTTAATGATCCCTGAGATCTTATCAAAGATCACCTGTAATCGCTCGGCATGATCATCAATATCGGCCATACGGATCACATCGCACCTTAAAGCGATCAGTTTTCCGTTTTCTTCCGTCAACAGGGCATACCCTGTATTTCGCGAACCGGGATCGATGCCGAGGATTATATCAGGCATATATTATTCGTCGTCTTTGTCAGCGTAAATCTTTGCGAGGTCGTTGATCATTTCTTCGGAGATACCTGAATTCACAAAACCACCATCATGATACAGGTTCTGCATGGTCACTTTTCGTGTCAGATCAGAGAATAAGGTCACACAATAATCGGCACATTCATCAGCTGAGGGATTGCCCATTGGGGCGATCATATCGGCAAAAGTGTACATGCCATCAAAGCCTTTGATACCGGTTCCGGCAGAGGTTTTTGTCGGTGCCTGAGAAACCGTATTAACTCGAATGCCGCGTTTTGCTAAACGACTGCCATAATTTCGGGCAATACTCTCAAGCAGTGCCTTGGCGTCATTCATGTCAGAATATTTTGAGAAGATGCGTTGTGCGCCAATGTAAGAAAGCGCGACAATACTTCCGCCATCGTTCAGTACATCCATTTTTTCAGCATGGTGCAGAACCCGGTGAAGAGATATCGCTGAGATATCGAGGGTTTGCTGTAACCAGTTATAATTCAGATCGGTGTATTCTTTCTTTTTGCGAACATTTGGAGACATTCCAATGGCGTGAAGAATGAAATCGACCCCACCCAATTGTTCCTTGGTTTGTTTCATCAGGTCTTCGATCTCATCATCCTTAGTTACATCACAAGGGATGATCGGGGCTCCGGTTTCTTCTCCCAATGCATCAAGGGCACCCAGGCGTAACGCAACCGGTGCATTGGAGAGGACGAAGTCAGCTCCTTCACGTTTACAAGCCAGGGCAATTCTCCAGGCAATGCTGCGCTCATCCAAAGCACCAAAAATAATTCCTTTTTTTCCTTTTAATAATCCGTAACCGTCACTCATTTTTTGTCAATTTCTTATTGTTGAATGGTATCAGGGGAAATTCACGATAATCTTGATAAAATGATAGTCTGTATTCAGTGTGATGATGTTTTAGAACCACGGTGTTACAGTGGTTGATACTGACCACTGTAACACCGTAGTACCATCACCTTTTAATATTTTAAAGAAAGCTCCAGTTGTTCCCAGACTTTCTTTTCGTTCAGGTTCAGGTTTGATAGTGTGATGCCAAGCAACCGAACCGGACGCTTTCCGACTTCAGTCTCTTTTAAGAGATTACGGATCACATCGATGATGTCCTGATAGCGATTCGTGTAATGGGATATTGAGTGACTTCGAGTGATCGTTTCAAAGTCCTTATAGCGAACCTTGAGGGTGATGGTCTTTCCTGCAGCATTGATCTTTTTCATTCCCTCTGCGATGGTTTGGGCCAGTTCATCCAGAAAATTATGGATCCACTCAATGCTCTCAATATCCTCCGAAAAGGTTCTCTCCTTACCGTATGATTTTCGTATGCGGTGGGGCTTAACCTCCCGATGATCGATCCCACGTACGATCCGGTAGTAGAACCGGCCTGATTTACCAAACGCCTTCACCAGGTCAATTTCGGTCCATTGTTTAAGGTCGGCCCCGGTTTTAATGCCAATAGCATGCATTTTCTTTTGGGTGGCTTTCCCGACACCAAAAAACCGTTTGATATCGAGTTCTTCCAAAAAGGCTTCAGCTTTTTCCGGCGTGATGAGGGTGAGGCCGTTGGGTTTATGAATATCAGAAGCCACCTTTGCCAGAAACTTATTATGAGCCACGCCTGCTGAAGCGGTCAGTTCAGTTTCTTCAAAGATGCGCTCCTTAATCTGTTTGGCTATAAGGGTAGCTGAAGGCATGTTCTTGTGATTTTCAGTGACATCCAGAAAAGCTTCATCCAGCGAAAGTGGTTCCACCAAATCGGTATATTCAAAAAAGATCTCACGAATTTTCTTAGAGACTTCCCGGTAGGCATCAAAACGCGTTTTCACAAATATGGCATGAGGACAAAGTCGAATAGCTTGTGAAGCCGGCATGGCTGAGTGGATTCCATATTTACGAGCCTCGTAACTGCAAGTAGCCACCACTCCCCGGCCACTTGGCGAACCTCCCACCACTACCGGTTTACCACGGAGAGAGGGATTATCCCTCTGCTCTACAGACGCATAAAAAGCATCCATATCAACATGAATGATCTTTCTAATGGGGAAGTTGTGGTTCATAACATAAATTACACATATACCTTAAGTTTTGAAAGTCGGTGAGTGAGTAATTTTGGAACATTTAAGATCAGCAGATCATTAAATTAGGTGAAACATAAACAAACCTATATCTATGAAAACCTTGTTACGATCAAAATATCTTGGAATAGTAGCACTCTTTGCCATCCTGTTTATGGGTTATGGATGCGTGAATGATACGCAAAGTAGTAATGGCGGAGGCAATGGATTCGAATATGATCATCAACAGAACCCCGGACTGTCTGCCAACGATCTTTTATCAGATGAATCCTTTTCTGAATTAATCGTTGAGATCGATTACATGCCGGGCTTCGCTCCCAACACAAGAGCCCTCGACAGCCTGAAGACTTTTCTTGAGCAGCGGCTAAATAAATCAACGGTTACCATACTTGAGCCAACCCAGATCCCTTCCGGTGAGCAGAATTCGTACTCAGCTAATGATGTGCGAAATATTGAGAATGAGTATCGGAATAATTTTTCAGAGGAAGGCGTACTATCAACCTATTTGGTGATCACGGATGGCTATTACTCACAGCAAAACGTGTTGGGAATAGCCTACTTCAATACCTCTAACGCTTTTTTTGGACCGGCTTATGATGATGCCTCAACAGGATTTGGGTCCCTGACCCGCTATCAGGTAGAGGCGATATCCCTCAGACACGAATTTGGTCATCTTTTTGGTTTGGTGAACGTGCCAAATTCCGGTACGGATATGCAAACGAATCATCAGGATGAGCAGAACGGGAGCCACTGTGACAACGAAAGCTGCCTGATGTACTATGCCATGCAGCGCTCCGATCTTATAGAACAGCTTTTCAATGATGAATCCATTCCGGCCCTCGACGCAAATTGTATTGCGGATCTTCAGGCAAATGGTGGTAAGTAGAGAAATTAAAAAAGGCTCAATGCTGAGCCTTTTTAATACGTTTTAGATCTTATCCAAAGCCAGTTTGTAGGTTGGGTCTTCCATAACGTTCACGTCAATGATGGCATCGGCGTTTTTGAGCAGGTGGCGGCAGTCTTTGCTCAAATGTTTTAGATGAACCGTTTTACCGACCTTACTGTAGCGTTCGGTGATCTTATTCAGCGCCTCAATGGCGGACATATCTACCACCCGGCTCTCCTCAAAATCTATGATGACTTCATCCGGATCATTTAAAACATCAAATTTGGAGTTAAACACAGATACAGAACCGAAGAAAAGCGGTCCATAGATCTCATAGTGTTTGATGCCATCTTCGTCGATGTGTTTCCGGGCGCGGATGCGTTTGGCGTTATCCCAGGCAAAGACAAGCGCTGCAATGATGACACCAATGAGTACAGCCAGTGCCAGGTTATGCAGAACCGCGGTTACCAGGGTTACCATGATCATTACAAAAATATCTGAAACGGGCATACGGTTGAAGGTCTTTAAACTAGCCCACTCAAAAGTTCCAATCGCTACCATGATCATCAAGCCGGTGAGAGCAGCCATGGGTAATAATTCTATCAAGCCTGAGCCGAACATGATGAAGACCAACAGCATAACAGCAGCTATAATACCGGAAATTCGGGTTCGTGCACCTGATGATACGTTGATTAGGCTTTGCCCGATCATGGCGCAACCACCCATTCCGGAAAAGAATCCTGAGAAGATATTTGCAGCTCCCTGTGCCATGGCTTCCTGATTTCCATTTCCACGGGTTTCCGTGATCTCATCAATGATATTGAGCGTTAGCAGGCTTTCGATCAGGCCAACTCCGGCCATGATCACAGAATATGGGAGAATGACCAAAAAGGTTTCCCAGGTAAATGGAATTTGTGGAATGTGAAATGGGGGGAATCCTCCCTGAATAGAAGCAATATCTCCCACGGTCTTTGTTTCGATCCCAAAGACAACCACAATGGCAAAAATGGTTAAAATGGCGACAAGTGATGCCGGGATCTTTTTACTGAATTTAGGAAGGGCCCAAATGATCGCCATGGTTAATAGTACGAGCCCAAGCAAGATGTACAATGATTGTCCGGTCATCCATTCTCCGGATGGAGTCTTGAATTGATCCAGTTGAGACATGAAGATGATCACCGCCAATCCGTTTACAAATCCGAAGATCACGGGGTGAGGAACAAGGCGCATAAGTTTACCAAGCTTCAGCATTCCGGCTGCAATCTGAATCAATCCGGCTAATACAACGGCGGCAAAGATATACTCAGAGCCATGAGAAACAGCTAAAGCTACCAATATGACAGCTACGGCCCCTGTAGCTCCTGAGATCATACCCGGACGGCCACCAATGATGGATGTTACAAGTCCTACCATGAAGGCGGCGTACAAACCGGTTAAAGGAGAAAGCCCGGCGATCATCGCAAAGGCCACGGCTTCCGGGATCAAAGCAAGGGAAACCGTAACACCGGCTAAAATTTCAATTTTATAGTCAATCTTATCATTGAGACCGAACAGGTCTAAATATTTTTTCATGTAGATGTAGTCGTGGTAATGTTGTGAGTTTATTGTTGAATCAGATCCTGTTATAGATGAGCCTTAGGGGAAAAGAAAATGGTCAGGATCTTTGGTGTAATTTATACCCTCAAAAATTACGGAACTATACTGCGTGTTTGTACCCGGTGTAGAATTTTATGCGTTATAAAATCATAAAGTTATTTGCTACCTGAGTAATTTTAAATGGAAGCGATTTTCCGAAGAGATAGTCGAGAAGTCGGAGTAAACTTTGATCAGAAATGGCATAAAAAAACCACTCATTTGAAAATGAAATGAGTGGTTTAGAGAATTTTTTTTAGCCTCTTTTTCAGGATCCTGTGCGAGCGTTAGCCCTGTTTAAATTTGAAGAGGTTTTCTTTTCCAACCTTTTCCTCACCCTGACTTAGGGCATATTGTGAGTCAAACAGAACAATTGGATTTTCTTCCATGTCTTTGGTTACGTG
>JAASTO010000151.1 GCA_021767245.1 Balneolaceae bacterium | reverse complement strand
TGAAGGTAATTGTAAGTTCCAAAACAAGGATGATGACGAGCATCATTGGTTTAAAGTAAAGGTATCCCAACTTGGTCCGCAGGGCGGAGCCATAGTGATGTACGACGACATCAGTGATCAGATACAGAGTACGCGATACCTGAAAGAGACTCAGCAAAAATTTGAAAACCACTTTAACAATAGTTTATACGGCATTCTTGTAGCCGATTCAAATAAAGTGATCATCGAGGCTAATAAAGTGGCCTGCGACCTGCTTGAAACATCAGGCGATGATATCACCTTTTCTAATATTGAAAACTTTCTTGACCTGGAGATGGATATTGATCGCCTCCAAAAGCAGATCAATCGTGATGGTAACCTGATCGGAGAAGTTGATATTCAGACCGCCAACGGTAACACCGTACCTGTTGAAATGAGCGTGACTCTTTTCAGAAACGAGGATGGCAAATACATTACCAGCTGGGCATTTGTTGACATCTCCGATAAAAAGGTGGCTCAAAAAGCCCTTCGTCAGACCGAACAACTTTATCAGCTACAATTTTACAATACCCTGGAAGGTGTAATCATAGGCAGACCGAATGGCCGCATATTAAAGGTCAACCCGGCTGCCTGTGATCTACTTGGCTATACTAAAGACGAGATGGAAGGAGAGCACCGCGATATTGTGTTCGATGCTGAACATCCTTTAAATAAAAAAGCCCTTCAAAACAGACGTAAGGATAAAAAATTCTTTGGCGAGGTTTATTTCAAACATAAAAATGGACATTTCATACCTGTTGAGGTCAGCAGTGTCATATTTACGGATGAAGACGGCACTGAAAAGACTATTGTAAACATTAAAGATATCTCTGAACGCAAGTCGATTCAGCAGCAGCTTATTGAAGAAAAGGAATTCACAGAATCAGCGATCTCAAGTTTACCATCAGCCTTTTTTGTTTTTTCTACTGAAGGAGAGATGATCCGCTGGAACGACATGTTGGAGAATGATTTCGGGTATTCTGCCAGGGAGTTAGCCCGCATCAATGTATTTGAATTGATCCACCCCGATGATCGATATAAGCTTGAAGAAGTACTCAAAGGAGAACTGACAGGAAAAAGCCTGAGTTTTGAGGTTAAATGCCTCACAAAAAACGGAGAGATCATTAATTACCTGCTCAGGGGTTCAAGCTTTAAACAAAATGGAAAAACATTCATTGTTGGCGGTGGGTTGAACCGAAACGATTTTCTTGAGATCGAAAATGAGCGCAAGAAAAATGCAGAACTCCTAAATCAATTATTTGATAACTCTCCTATTGGCATTGTTCTCATCGATAATGAAGGAAACATACTAAGCTCAAACAATAGCTTTGAACAAACCTTTGAATACACCAAAGAGGAACTTCAGGATCTGACTCTGACTCAGGCTATTGTGCCTGAATACATGGATAAGCAGGCACAGTCATTTACTGCACAGGGTTTTACCGGAGAAACGTTCCAGTCCGAAACTGTTAGAAGAACCAAAAATGGCAAGGAGATTCCGGTGCTTGTTGGTGGGGTTCCAGTTGAAGTTGAAGGAGAAATCATTGCCATTTACGGTATGTACGTGGATATCTCTGAACGTAAAAAACTTGAAGACCAGATCCTTGAACTCCTGGAAACTGAGCAAAAGGCTCGCATTCATATGCAGGACATGTTTGAGGAAGCCCCTTCGGCCATTGCAGTACTGGAAGGTAAAGACCATAAATTTACTTTTGCCAACGAAAATTATGAACAGTTGATCGGGCATCAGAATATTTTAAATAAACCTCTCATTGAAATTTTACCGGAATTAAAAGATCAGGGACTGATCGATATATTGAATTCCTGTTACTGGGAAGGAAAAACCTTTTCTTTCAACGAGCATCCGGTTTATTTCCGTAAAAGAGACAGCCTTGAAAGTAAAACCCATTATCTGAATTTCGTTTACAAACCCCTACGGGATGATAATGAAGAGATCTACGGTATCTTTGTTCAGGCCATTGATGTAACAGAACAGGTTGAAGCCCGAAATATGCTCGAAAAATCACTTCAGGAAAAAGAAACATTATTGACCGAAGTTCACCATCGGGTAAAAAACAATCTGGCTATTATCTCAGGGTTACTGGAACTGGAGATCATGAGTGTTGAAAATGAGCAGATTACCAAACACCTTGATTCTACTCAATCCCGTATTAAGACCATTGCCAAGGTACATGAGCTGTTATACCAAAATGACAGCCTTTCCCACGTCAGCTTTAACGAATACATAGAAAGCATTCTCGGAAAGACCAGTAAACTTATGAAGGGCGAAGTACCTCTGATCTCTGATTTCGAGCTCTCTGATGTGCATTTGAATGTAAATCAGGCCATACCTGCAGGTATGCTTTTGAATGAGATCCTTGAATATCTGCACGATGCCTGCACGGCTTCAAAAGATGAACAAGACGGTCAGATCTCCTTCATTTTACGGGAAGAAGATAACAAAGTGATCATCGACCTGGTTGATCCGATTCACCGGGTCCTTGATTTTCAAAAATCTGATTCCGGACTGCAACATACTTTACGCAACGATCTCATTGAGGTGTTACTCACTCAGATATACGGAGATATCAAAATAACTGAAGGAGAACAGAGTGTATTAACGATCTCCTTTCCAAAACGTGAAACAAAAGGGCCGCATAACGCCTTATATCATTAGGAAAGGAACTATGAAAACCATGTACTTGCATAAACAAAACTATCAGCACTTTGCGGAAAATGCCACTGTACCGGCCGATGAAGCGGAACGTCAAGCTAAATTGGAGGAGTACGCGATCCTTGATACGCTACCGGAAGATGAATTTGATTCTTTAGTAGAACTGGCAGCCATGATCACCGGAGCTCCTATTTCACTCATGAACCTTCTGTCATACAACAGGCAGTGGACCAAAGCGGCCTACGGATTGGATGTTGAATCTTCACCAAGGTCTGAATCGGTATGCCAATACACCATTTTGGATCAGGTAAATTTTGAGGTTGAGGATCTTGCAGAAGATGAGCGATTTTTTGACATGCCCTATGTGAAGAATGCACCAAATTTACGATTTTACAGCGGATACCCTCTTCGTACTTCTGATGGGTATAATCTGGGGGCTTTATGCGTATTAGATACCCAGCCTCGTTCATTGACCAAAAAGGAAAAGAAAGGACTTCAAACTATTGCCAATGAGATCATAGCGAGACTTGATCTCAGAAAGCAACAACAGGAATTACAGCGACTCAATAAAGAAAAAGATCAGTTTTTAAGAGCTGTAAACCACGATATAAAGAGCCCGCTGAATGGGATTGTCAGTTCAACTCATTATTTACAGAATCTATGGGGAGGTGACCGCGAGGAACTAACCCAGATCCTGAATATGATTGAACTAAGCGGGAGAAAACTTATAAACTATACTAGCGAACTAGTCTCTAATTCCATGGAACAAGGGGAAACAAAACTAATCATTGATGATGTGGTGATGGATGATCTGATCCAGGATCTGATCGATATTTACAACCCACTTGCCAATGCAAAAGGCATCAACATCAACACACACCTCAGCACACCCGGAACATTCAAGCTTGACAGCGAGAAATTCAAACTCATTGTCAGCAACCTTCTCTCTAATGCATTAAAGTTTTGCCACGAAGGAGACAGCATCACACTGGATGTCAAAATTACGGGCGTTGAAGACAAAACCCTCTTTCTTTACATCTCTGATACCGGCATCGGGATTCCTGCGGCGCACCTGCCTGCTATTTTTGAAAAAGATGAAGATCATCAACGGCAGGGTACCAAAGGTGAAATAAGTACCGGTATGGGCTTACCGATCGTTAAAAAGTATGTGGAACTTCACAATGGTGAGATCAAAGTAGAGAGCATAGAAGGAATGGGCACTACATTCCATGTCAATATACCGGAGAACATGACCGGTTAAGAATTTCATTTGTACCCCGAAAAACCCCAAGAGTCGCTTCCTGATACGGAGCGGCTCTTATTTTTTCTGTCAGTTTTTTTAAACTAACTGAATGGTTTTAAACCCCTACGATCTGAGCCAGCTTTTGCTCAAGATCTGCGGGATTGAAAGGTTTGGTTACAAAATCATTCATGCCGGCCGCATATACATGTTCCCGGACTTCTTTTAAGGCAGCTGCTGTGAGGGCGATAATGGGAACCTTTCTTTTATACGGATCGTCCAGTTTCCTGATCTTTTCAGTGGCTTCGTATCCATCCATTTCAGGCATCTGGAGATCCATGAGTACCACATCAAAATTACATTCCTGAATGGCATCCAGGGCTTCTTTTCCGTTGTTAACCACTTTCATTTCCACTTCCCAGCGCTCCAGAAAACGTGTCATCACTTTCTGATTCACCACATTATCTTCGGCCAGAAGAATCTTCACTCCTTTAAGTAAACTTGAACCTTCTATTTTACCTTGCGAACCGTTTGTACTGACTTCCGGTTGTTGGGCCACACCAAATTCAAGCTCCACAGTAAAGGTACTGCCTACGCCCTCCTCACTTTCCACGTTAATGGTTCCGCCCTGAAGCTCCGTAAGTTGCTTACTGATGGTGAGACCCAGCCCGGTACCTCCAAACAGCCTCTTGGTATTCTGACTGGCTTGTGTAAAGCTATCAAAGATCGTGTTGATGCGTTTTTCATCAATACCTATTCCGGTATCTGATATAGCAAACTGAATGCTTGCTTTATCGTGTTCGTGCTGAAGCACATTGACTTCCAGTTTAACCTCACCTTCTTCCGTAAACTTCAGCGCATTACTGAACAGATTATTCAGGATCTGGGTGAGCCGGGCAGGGTCGCCGATTAACCTTCCCGGTACCTGTTCAGCAATATCCACTTTCAGGTCGATCTCCTTATTCTTTGCTGTTGATCGAAAACTTTCAAGAATGACATGGATCAGATTATTCAGGTCAAACTCAACTTTTTCAAATTCGATCTTTCCGGCTTCGATCTTTGAGAAATCCAGCACGTCATCGATCAGCGATAACAGAGTTTTACCTGAGAAATCAAGGATATTGATGGGTTCAAGCTGATCTTTTCTGGGGTTATCCTGCTTCAGGAGGTGAGTCATACCAAGTATGGCATTCATCGGCGTGCGTATCTCATGACTCATAGTTGCCAGGAATTCCGATTTGGCCTTCGTGCTTTTTTCAAGTTCAGTGGTCGTTTTTTCCAGCTGACTTATGTAATTCTCTAATTTTTCCTGTTTAACACTCAGCTCTTCGTTCAATTCCTTTTCCTTTTTGAGCAGTTCCAGCGTTTGTTGCTCTGCATTTTCCTTGAACTGGGAAAAGGTATTAAATATCAGCCATGTGGTTACGAAGGATCCCGTTAGCACAGCCCACCTCACAAGAGAAAAACCACTGGCGGTCATATTGATCCTTTCAAAAATGATGTAATCCAGAATAAAATAGGAAAGTATGGACAATAGGATCCCGATATTGCGAAGGTGGATCTGAGTATTATCAAAAAGAAGAATAGAAAGCCCCATGGCCGGAATAAAAAAGGCCTGTATCATCGCATCATTCCCGAACACCGAACTCAAAATGATGATCCCAATATCCGCATAGGCGATCAGAAGTATTTTGGAAGCTTTTTCAAACCCCTGCCTGGCAAGTAATGGGATCAATAAAAAAGCTATGGCTTCAGACAGAAAGAACCACGTAAGCGATACGGATTCATTGATCTGAAAGGCGACCAGAAACAGAATGGAAACCCCCGCCAAAAAAAAGGAAACGGAGTTTAAAATGGACAGACTGGCTTTAGAACCGATGACCTCATTCTCGGCTCTCAGGTCTTTTCCCAGTGCAATATCTGAGATACCTGTTAATGAAAATTTTTTGCTCATGTCCATTATCCTTCCAATTAGTGTATTAAGAAAAGGAAATTACGGAAGGAGAACCATTAGATTACGATAACGTTTCACTGGATTTAATGGCCATAGCATAGATCTTCATTTGTTTGATCATAGATGCCAATCCATTAGCTCTTGTAGGCGATAAATGGCTCGCCATACCTATTTTATCAATGAATTCCGGTTTTGTGTTAATGATCACATCCGGGGTTCTTCCCGAATAAAAACGGATCATCAGAGATACCAAGCCTTTGGTAATGGCAGCGTCACTATCAGCATTAAAGATCACTTTCCCATCTTCCATTTTGGCGGTAAGCCAAACCTGACTTTGACACCCTTTCACTAAATTTTCATCGATCTTATCTTCTTCCGGAAGTGGATCTAATTTCGTGCCCAGCTTAATGATATACTTATATCTCTCCTGCCAGTCTTGTAGCAGTTCAAACTCTCTTACAATACGATCTTCCGTTTCTTTGATATCCATTTTTATTTTGAATATACGGGTTCAGATAGTCCCTATAAAGAAAAAGCCCGACTATGCGGGCCTTTTCTTCTTTTTTTAATTTTTGTTAGAAAGAGAAGAGTCAATTCTCCACTTCAAGCTCCACCATCGCAACGCTTTTTACGCTCTCAACAAGCTTTCCATTAGCGCCATAATCCGGCTTAAAGGATTGGACTACTGAAATATAATTGCCGTCAGAGGTTTTATATCGACAATTAACGCTGGT
>JAASTO010000016.1 GCA_021767245.1 Balneolaceae bacterium | reverse complement strand
TAAATGTTACGGGTAATGAAGTCGATAGTCTTTCATATCGAGTAGTTCCGACCTTTGAGGTTCTCAATAAGATCGTCACGGATTCGCTGTCTGCACGCCGTTCAAACTATGAGGAAAGTTACACCATGAGCTGGCGACCAAGGTTTGATGATATTTCTGCCCTCAATTGGATGAATTATACCGCTTCATATAGTGGAGGGTATAACTGGACCAACAGTCCACGGGGTTCTCAGCTTGGAGCCGGTGTGGCAAACAGTTTTAGAATAGATCATACCCTGAAATTTGAGATTGAGGAACTGTTTGATAAAATGCCGTTCTACAGTAAAATGATCGATAAGAACCGGGAAGAAACAGAGGCAAGGAAAAGCAATTCTCAGGATTCTGATCCCGATCTGGCAAAAGATGTGGCATACATAGGGCGGAAGTTCATTCTGGCATTATTTAGCATGCGCAGTATTGACATCACCTATAATGATAACAAAACCTCAAGTCAGGCCGGCTATAGAGGCGACTCCCAGCTTTATTACGCATTCAGAAGCCCGGATTCAGACCATTTCTCACCACCGTTTGGGTATAGGATCGGTTTACAGGATGAGATACCGATATCTCAATTGATCAGTCAAAGTCCCCAGGGCAGAACCATCACCTTACCTAAAAACAATACGTATTCGGATAATATCACCCTTGGTACCACCCTCAATATATTATCTAATCTGAAACTGGATCTCTCATGGGATACCAAGTGGGATGAACGCACAACCGATAACCTTGCTCTGAATGCGAGTGGCGATATCAATTCGACGATCTCTGCGAGTGGTAATATAAGTTCTTCGGTATGGGCTTTTGGAAATGGGTACAGGGATCTGTTTGAAAGGCAACTGCAAACGGCTTTTGATGATCTTGATGGAACGAACACGATCAGTGATGAAAGTGGTAATGGAGATGGCCGAATTGTACTGAACCGGAATACCCTGGAGGAAGATTTCAGAAGGGCTTATCTGGGTGGTGGGGTGAATTCTGTTGGAGAAAAGGGATATACACCGATCCCAAGGCCAAACTGGAGATTGACATGGACCGGGGTGGAGAATGTGATCCCTTTTATTGGTGATAACATGAGGCGTGCCACCATTACTCACAGCTACAGCGGAAGCTATCGCCTGGGGTGGAATCTGAACAGTATTACCGGACTGCAGTCGGAACAGGGACTTGGAGCTTTCAGCCTGATAGACCGAAGGGATCTTTATGAACCGAATTCTATCAATATCGAACAGCGATTTTCACCGTTCTTACAACTGAATGTAACATGGGAGTCTAACCTCAGAACACAGATCAGCTTTGACCGCAGTAAGACAAGCAGTCTTGCTCTTTCAAGTAAAACAGTAACTGACCGACTTTCAGAGGGACTTACGGCCTCCATTAATTATACATTCAGGAGAGTGACCTTGCCTTTTTTACCACGCATCAAAAATAACATCGATGTAACTATAAATGGTGGGTTTGCAGATGATACCGAGCAAAAGTATTATCTGAACCAAGATATCAGTCAGGCTCTGAGTGACCCTGATCCGGTTCAAAACGTAAGCTTGTATGATTTTACGGATCCGTTTATAACCGGTCAGCGTAGGATCAATGGCTCCATCGTGTTGGGTTATCGGTTTTCACAGACTGTGACTTCAAATTTTGAATATACCTACACTAAAGTAACACCGAAGTCCTCTGCTTTTCCACCCCGAACCAATCACGATATCCGATTTAATTTCAGGATCGCTATTCAATCACGATAGGTCAGTGTTCTCTTTTCTGAGATAAAAGTAGGGAAAGAACCCCACGGTCAGCATCAGGCAAAATATGGGAAGCCAGTCGCCAAAACGGGTGTAAAGGGTTTTT
This sequence comes from Balneolaceae bacterium, assembly GCA_021767245.1. Taxonomy (GTDB): domain Bacteria; phylum Bacteroidota; class Rhodothermia; order Balneolales; family Balneolaceae; genus Gracilimonas. The sequence continues at coordinate 21,319 of JAASTO010000016.1, read as the reverse complement.
GTGTATCTGTTGTACACGTGTGACACAAACCCGGTTCGAACCCAATAATCCGTTTGGCTGATGACCTCACCATTTGGAGAGATGATCCCTGAAATACCATTATTGGCACTCCTGGCGATCCAGCGATCGAACTCAATGGCTCTGAGTCGGGCATAGGCAAAGTGTTGCAGGTGGCCCGATGTATTCCCCCACCAACCATCATTGGTGATGATTGTGATGAATGAAGCATCATTGTTTACAAAATTACGGATCCAGGAAGGGTACACGGAATCATAGCAAATGAGTCCGGGTGTTGTAAAGGTTGAAGTCTCGATCATATCGGGAGTGCTTCCTTTTCCAAAGCCCGCAATGCTACCCCAAGCCACCCAATCAAATATATCAATGGCAGCGAGTTGTTCAACAAATGGAATGCGTTCGACGATGGGAACCAGGTTGGCTTTTTCGTAATCAGATATAGCGCCGTTTTCGTCAACAAAGAGGGTGGCGTTAAAGTAGTTGTAAGGAAGGCCTGAATTTGGTGTCAAACCTCTGTATAGTTCCTCGGTATCAGAATCGTAGGTTTTGAATAATCCGGTTCCCACTACAAAATTAGTGTTCCACGTGCGGGCAGAATCAGCCAGACGTCTTGCTGTACGTGAGTTTGAAAATATGGCTCCATCAATAGCATTCTCAGGCCAGATGACCAGATCCGTATCTTCAGTGATCGTTCTTTCAGTCAGGCTCATTAGGCTGTCCATAACCTCACCCAGGCCACTCATGCCACCATAATCTTGATATGAATCATGATTAGGCTGAATAATAGCCACTTCAACGGCCTGTTCAGGTGGCGTTTCTATAGAATTGGATGCATAATCTATCAAGGACCAGATCGGAAATATCAGAAAAGTTCCTATCGTGAGGTATGCTGTAAATTTGTCTCTTCTCAACAAGAACTGATAAAAGAGAGCAGATGATAGAACCACCCAGAAGGAGATCCCCAAAAATCCCGTCACTGAAATATATTGAATGATCCCGATCCAGTTTGACCATGCATTACCAATAGCCAGCCAGGTCCATGAAAGATCCCAGTGATGGTGAAGGTACTCATAACCTACCCAGACAGAGGCCTGCAATATCGCGATCATAATAGGCAGTTTACTCTTTTCTGAAAAATATTTGGCCAGGCACAAGGGAATGGTCATAAGCACACTATTGGCAAGAATAGCCGCAATACCCGCCGGCAGACTGGCCATCATCAACCAATAGGTTCCGATCAGATTCCAAATGACAAACCCCGCATAGCTGTAGTAAGCCAGTTGCTTGTAGGAGTCTGTTGTTTGAACCAGATGGAATAATAATATAAAGGCCGGAAAACTCAGGAATGAGAGGTTAACCGGGGGAAAGCTCATTCCCAGTAAGATACCCGCGGTGATCGAAATCACCCATTTATTTTCGAACCACTGTTTCATTCTGAATATCCTTTTCCAGCCACAAGCACCACGATCTCGCCTTTAATGCTTTCACGGGATTCAAACTCGGTTTTAAGCTCATTTATTGTGCCACGTACCACTTCCTCGAATTTCTTGGTGAGTTCCCGGGCTACCGCTCCCAGTCTTTCAGGTTCAAAATGTTCTTCAATTTCGCCGAGTAATTTTAGTAGTCTGTGAGGACTTTCATAGATAATGATGGTGCGTTCGTCTTCAGCCAGCTGACCTAATCGTTTTTGTCTCCCTTTTTTGTGGGGCAGGAAGCCCTCAAATACGTACCGATCGCAGGGGAGTCCGCTGGCCACTAAAGCCGTTGTAGCCGCATCGGGACCCGGAATTACACTGACGGTATGCCCCAGATTCTGAGCCTCCCTAACGGCCAGAAAACCCGGATCGGATATTCCCGGCATACCGGCGTCACTGATCAGGGCAACATTCTGTCCTGCATCCAAAATATTGGTCAGGTGCCCGACCTTTCGGTGTTCATTATGCTGATGAAAAGAGAAAGTTGGTTTCTGGATGCCAAAATGCTGAAGCAGATTCCCGGATGTGCGAGTATCTTCACAGGCAATGTAATCCACCTCTTTAAGTACCTCAACGGCACGGGGTGAAAAATCACTCAAATTCCCAATGGGTGTGGCAACGATAAATAATGTAGACAATAGACTATATTTAATTTTAGCTGTGCAAATATCAAAGTACAGCATTCAAAAACCAAACTGCAATTCATGTTTTGGTTTGGAATTTAAGCAGTTGGTTGTATGTTTAGCGCAGAAATAAAAATAAACTTAATCAGATACAGCATATGAATTTTAAACCAACCGGCCTGAATCACATTACCATCAGAGTGAACCGTATAGATGCTTCCAAAGAGTTTTATGGTGATATACTTGACCTTGAGTTAGTAAGAACCATGGGGCAGAGTATGGCCGTTTATAAGATCGGGGAAGAAGATACCCTTGTGATCGTAGAGGCGGAAACAAGTTATGATCCAACTTCAAGAGATTTCAGGGTAGATCACTTCGGGTTTTATGTAGACAGTCCGGAGCAGGTAGATGAACTCGCAAAATATTTCAGAGAAAAAGAAGTGACCATCATGAGTGGACCTGCAAATCGAAAAAAAGGCCGCTTTCTTTTTGTTGCTGATCCTGATGGGAATATGATTGAGTATTTTTATGAGGAAAAAGAATGAAATAGAACAAAAGCTGGATGAAAAGGAATTAGAAGCCGACCTGCATAGAGATCTGAGTAGTCAGTATTCCAACATTGAAGTCATTCAAAAACTCTATGAGGATAAAAATCCTTACGTGATCGGTGTGATGAATTTTTTCTTCACATTGGTATTTTTTGAGCTTCTTTACTTTTTGGTGAAAACATTGATCAATTCGATGACTTTAGGCTTCACTGGAGAATTTTTCTTCACCTTAAATCCGTTTGTTCACATCGCCATACTCATTTTATGCATAACTTCGGTAGTTAATAAGAAATCGGCTGTTGAGGTTGTTATAGACCGATGGCCTTTTTGAAAATGGATTGTTTGAGATCATGACAATGAAATCAAGGACCGATACCGCTCCATTTGTGATGGATGTACCTTACAATCTGATTGAGATAGGTTCAACGGAAGAAAAACCATTGATCATTTACCTGCATGGCTTTAACCAAAACATAGAGTATCTGGAAAAGAAGGTGCAAAGAATGCTGGAATTTCAGGCCTATCATCTGTTTATACAGGCTCCTTATCCGATTTACGATAAGAAACGAAATCGTAAAGTAGAACAGTGGGGAAGGGCATGGTACTTGTATGATGGGGATCAGGAGCAATTTTTAAGATCGATGGAAAAGGCTTCAGAGTTCATTCAGAAATTGGTGAATGATATCACTGAAGATCTGAAAATAAACAGAACCTGTCTGTTTGGGTATTCCATGGGGGCTTACTTAGGGGGCTATTTTGCATTATCAAGACCGGAATATTTGACGGAACTGATTACCATAGGTGGCCGGATCAAAACAGAAGCTTTTGAAGGAGAAAGAGAAAAAGCGAACCACATCAATATTCTTGCCTTGCATGGTAGTAATGATACAAGTGTCTTTCCTGAGCCCCAGAAAAAGTGTGTGGAACAATTACAGAAAGATGGATTTAAAGCAGAATTCAGGCTCGTTCATGCGGGCCATAAACTGGAGGATATATTTATAAATGAAACCGTAGAGTGGTTGAGTTCTCTTGATTACTCGGAAAGTTGATTTTTTGTTATACTTTGTTTCTAATGTTTGTTAAGTTATTTTAATACAATTATAATAAGGCGGCTATTATGGTGAAGTATTACTTGATTTCACCATATCATCACTAAATAATTTCAGGTAAAAAATGAACATACTTGTCATAGAAGATGATCCATCAGTACGAACCTTGGTCAAAGCCGTGCTGGAACATAATGGTAACTCAGTATCTACTGCTGATAATGCAACCGATGGAGAATCGCATGCCATAAATAATGATTATGACATGATCATTCTGGATCTTGGATTACCGGATGGAGATGGCTACGAAGTTTGTAAGAATATTCGTGATAACAATATTGAAACACCGGTCCTTATTCTTTCCGGAGAACAAGAGACAGACGTAAAGGTGAAAATGCTGAAAGTAGGAGCCGATGATTACCTGACCAAGCCTTTTAACACCGAGGAGTTGATCGCCCGTATGACCGCCATTAAGCGACGGACTGAATCGGGTGGTGAGCAGCAAATTTCTTGTGGTGAACTAAAGGTGAATTTGCTGAAACGAGAATTCACGATCAACAAAGAACCGGTTCAGCTGACCAACAACGAGTTTAACCTTCTTGTGTACTTTATGAAGAACCGTAACCGGGTGATCACGCAGGAAGAACTGGCTGAGAAGGTATGGGATATCCATTTTGACACGCAAACAAATTATATCAATGTGTACATCAGTTATCTGAGGAAGAAGATCAGAGAACACACTGAAGTAGATTACATTGAAACGATCCGTAAAAAAGGATTTGCATTCAGATGTGATTAGGATCATACACTAATTTAAAAGATCATTGTCCCTCAAATCATCATTTGAGGGACTTTTTTTTGTTACCTATGGAACAACAAAAACTAAAGAGATTAACCGGATATTTAAGAGAATTTGCTACCGAAGAACGCTGGGAAACCATTTCTGAGGTAGCAGCTAAAAGAACCCGCCATATCACGGTGGTTGTTGAAAATATATACCAGCCACATAATGCCAGTGCCGTTTTGAGGAGTTGTGATGGATTCGGTATTCAGGATGTATATATCATTGAAAATGATAATGAATTTGATGCTTCTACTCAGGTTACCATAGGAGCTGATCAGTGGCTGAATATTCAACGGTTCAACAAAAAGAATATAAATAACTCAATTGAGTGTATTAATACGCTGAAGGAAAAAGGGTATCGGATCATTGCCACGAGTCCACACGAAAATGATACAGACCTAAATGACCTAAATATTGATAACAAAACCGCATTGATATTTGGCAATGAACTGGATGGCATTAGTGATACGGTTAAGGAAATGGCTGATGGGTACGTAAACATTCCGATGGCAGGGTTCAGTGAGAGCTTCAATATCTCGGTCAGCGCAGCTATTTGTTTGTATGATGTGACACTGAGGCTCAGAAACTCAGAGATAAACTGGCGTTTAGAAGAGGATGAGTTGGAACAACTCGAATATGAATGGCTTAAAAACTCAGTTAAGGCAGGGGATGAACTGGAAAAGAAGTGGTTAGAAAATAACCCCGACACCTGAAAGATACCGGGGTTGTAAAACTTAGCACGAAAAGAAAATTACCTCGGAAGACGTTCATCAATATCTGCTACAGCATAGGCAAAGGCAGCCATGGTAGCCACACATTCATTGAAATCGTCTTTGTCGAGCTTATCCATAGTATCAGCTGCCGTATGGTGGTACCAGAAATATTTTTCTCCATTCACTACCAATCCCATTCCGGGTACGCCATCGTTCATTAGCGGTCCGATATCTGCACCGCCACCTCCTTTAGTTACCACACCGGATTCAATTGAATTCAGAGTCTGACCAATTTCGGTAAGGATCTCAAAACCACGTTCACTTCCTGTAAAGCCAAAACCGATGGGGTCGAAAACTCCGGCATCTGATTCCATAGCCAGTACGTGATCATCTAACGATTTTTCGTCTTCTTTTACCCAGCGGTGATACTCGGTGGCGCCACGCAGACCATTTTCTTCATTAGCCCATAGAACAACACGAACCGTTCGTTTGGGGCGAATACCATTTTTGATCATCAATCGTACCGCTTCCCAGGCAGCGATGCTTCCTCCACCGTCATCCATCACACCCTGACCAACATCCCAGGAATCAATATGTCCGCCAAGCACAATGATCTCTTCCGGGTATTCCGTGCCTTTAATTTCAGCAATGATGTTGCGAGATTCAAAATCCGGCAAGGTCCTGGCATTCATCTCCAAATGAATTTTGATGGCATCACCCCGATCATACATACGCTGTATCATCATGGCATCTTCAACAGTAATGGCAGCATGCGGGATCTTTTTAACCCCATCCTCATAATTCATGGTTCCTGTATGAGGAGTTTGCATGGAGTAGGGGCCTACGGAACGAATGATACTGGCTACAGCCCCCAGTTTTGCTGCTTCAATGGCTCCGTTCATTCGATACTGAACGGTACGGCCATAAGAAGTGAATTCGGCGTTGAATAAAACGATCTTTCCTTTTACTTCATCTTTGACCTTTTCAAGTTCCTCAAAACTCTTAACAACCACGACATCAGCAGTGATACCGCCCTCAGGTGTCGCCACACTTCCACCAAGTCCTAACATCGGAAGGTCTTGCTCGCGTGGAAATACCAAAGTGGCTTTTTCTTCTCCGCGGACCCAATTAGGAACCATCACCGGCTGAGCCCAAACCTTGTCAAAACCATCTTTTTCCATTTCCTGTATGATCCAATCCAGGGCATCTTCCAGATTATGGGAACCGCTGAATCTTGGGCCAAAGGTGTCAGCCATATAGCTTAAGCGGTTCCAGGCAAGATCACTGGATACAGCCGCTTCAACCAGATCGTTGATATTTTCTGTGTTTGATGGGGTTAATACGTCCTGTGCTCTAACCTGAGTAGCTGTAAGGCTTAGAACGCACAATAAAGCAGATAGTAACAGATGTTTCATCTTCAATAATTAGGGTTAAAAATCGAATCAATTAAACGAAAAGATTATTTCTATTCCACAAAAAAACCCGACCTGAAAAGACCGGGTTTGTAAAAAATTGGTAAGTACAATGGAGTTTAATCCATAGAGTTCTGATTGGTCTCGGCAATCTCTTTGAACATAGCATATTCCTCAGGGGAAGTATCAGCAAACAAATAGTAAATGGGGTCAACCGGACGCTTATTGTAATGAACTTCATAGTGTAGGTGGGGGCCTTCAGAAAGACCTGAATCTCCCGCCATAGCGATCTGTTGCCCTCGTTTAACCTCTACACCTGAACGAATGCCTTCTGCAAAACCGGATAGATGAGCATAGAGTGTTTCAAATCCAAAGCCATGGTCTACGATCACTACATTACCAAGAGTGCTCTTTTTGCCGGCAAAACGGATCTTGCCGTCTCCGGTGGTTAGAACCGGATCGCCCACGTCAGCTCTGAAATCCAATCCGTTGTGTGGACGGGGATAACCAAGAATTGGGTGGTTTCTCATACCGAATCCACTTAACAGAATTCCGGTCGTAGGTTTGATTGCCGGAATGTTGCTCATTTTTTCTTTATTCACATTGTACTGATTCTTGATCTGCTCAAAACTCAGCTGCTGAATTCCAATACGTCTTTCAATATTGTCAACTTTGGATGCGGTCCATTTCAAAAGTTCTGAGGTGGGTTCAGAGAATACGTCAAAATCTTCGTAGGGGTCAGAGCCACCAATACCGGCCTGTCGTTCTTCGTATGAGATTTTATCCATACCAAGTAAAGAACGATACATTTCATTATCCTTTTGGGCGATCTCCGTTAGCTTGGTATCTAATTCAACTATGGAGGAACGGGTTGATTCCAGTTGTTCGTATAGGGCTTCGTTTTCTGCTTTGAGTGCCAATTCAGCCGGGGTGCCCACATAATTGGAAAGTAGAATGATACCTATACCGGTAAGTATGACCCCGGACAGGATCCAGATCGATAGATTATATATGACCTGCTCAGTCCGTTTATACGTAATTGGTACAAACTCACACTTGGTTTCGTCGTAGTAATAATGATTTTTTAAAGACATGTATTATCCTTGTTACAAAACGTGCTAAAGATACAGACCTCATGGCCCTTATCAAAGAGTAGTAACTAACTCTAATGTTACAACATATTTATTCAATATCTCCCTCAAAATATTCAATGGCTCGTTTTGGAGTCATGTCACCACCTTTGGCTTTATCACCAATACTGGTTTTAATGCGCTCCTGAAAGGCTTTTGCCGGATCATAGCCGTAATGTTTCAGGAGATAGTTCATGGCGATGACTTCTGCAATAACGGTAATATTTTTCCCCGGTGTGATCGGTAAATGGATCAAAGGAATGTCAAGATCCAGAATATTGACCGAATCGTGGTTCAAACCGGTTCGTTCTACTTCCTGTGCTTCATCCCAAAGGGTAAGCTCAAGTACAACTTCCAGGCGTTTCTGATAACGGATTGAACGAATACCAAACATGGACATCACATCTACGATCCCGAGGCCTCTGATCTCCATGAAGTGTTTGCTCATCTCGGTGGCAGAGGACATTAATACATTGTTTTTCTTTGTGAGCATAACCACATCATCGGCTACCAGCCTGTGGCCACGTTCTACAAGGTCAAGGGCAACTTCACTTTTCCCGATCCCGGATCGACCGGCAACGAGTATTCCAATTCCATAAACGTCCATCATGGAACCATGAACCATGGTTTGAACGGCAAACTGATCTTCCATGAAATCCCGCAAAAGATACATGAAGCGCGTGGTCTCGAGGGGAGTGGAGAAGACGGGTATCCCTGCTTTCCCGGCTTCCTCCAGCAAAGGTTTCGGTAATTCATTTCCATCGGTGAGAAAAATGACCGGAATATCAAATTGTGTCAGATTTCGGAAAGATTCTAACTGCTTGTCATTTCCCATATGGCTCAGAAACTGAATTTCCGTATTGCCAATTATCTGAATTCTTTGATAAGTAAAAAGGTCGATATAACCCGCAAGAGCCAATCCCGGCCGGTGAAGGTCCGCTTCAGTTATGAATTTATCTGTGCTGCAATTTTCGGCAGCACAGGATTCTATTTTAATATTGACTCGCTCTTTAAGCTTATCAACCAGGTAATCAACCGAAATCTTATCCTTTCGGGGGATCGGGTCATGCGGTTTAAAAGGCATATTTGCTTAATTATTATTGGTTAGCGTGCATTTTGTCTTTGTACTTTTTCAGCTGACGTGAAGCCGTTTCAATAGCATTATGTATGGCTTGTTCGTAGGACTTTCCACTTTCTTTTACCGTCAATACTTTGCGTGGTACTTTGATGATCAATTCAGCCTGATTCGGATTTTCGTCTGAGGGAGTAGGTTGTAAAATAATATCACACATTACGATACGGTCGTAGAATTGATCTAATTTATCGACACTGTCGATGCTGTATTGTTGCAGGTCCGCGCTGGCTTCAAAATGGCGTGCTGTGAATGTAGTTTTCATTATTCTACTCCTTAATTAATTAAGTAATAATTGAGATTATTTTAGGTTTTAGCTCTTGGATGGGCTTGCTCATACACGTTTTTGAGCCTGTCAATGCTGGTATGAGTGTAAACCTGCGTTGCCGCAAGATTCGCATGCCCAAGAAATTCTTTTATGATCCTGATGTCTGCACCATTGTCTAACATATGAGTTGCAAAACTATGCCGCAATACGTGCGGGCTTTTCTGTGTGACCTCACTGGTTAATTTAAAATATTTTTCAACGATCAACCCGACCGCTCTGTCGTATATACGCTGACCGCTAGCGGCAATGAACAAGGCTTTTTTAGCGTCTGCATCCGTTCTGTCTCCATAAAGCTCAGGTCTTTTGTTGATGAACTCCTTTAAGATACCGGATACTGTTTTACCTAATGGGATAATGCGCTGTTTATTGCCCTTTCCTTTTACAGTTACCTGATTTTGTTTAAGATCGATATCAGTTAGGTTCAATCCGGTCAATTCACTGAGGCGCATTCCGGTACTGTAAAATAATTCGAGTATGGCACGATTTTGAAGACCTCGCGTGGTTTCCGTGTTAACGGCTTCCATCATTCGTTCAATATCCTCGACGGTAGCTGTTTTGGGTAAGCTTTTATCTTTCTTTGGAACCACCAGCAAATGAGCCGGATTTTTTTCTAAGTGCCCGCGTTTAAAACAATATTTGAAAAATGAGCGAAGTGCTGCCACCTTGCGGGCTATGGTCGATTTAGCCATGCCTTGTTCTGAAAGCTCGCCAAGCCATAGTCTTATCGACAATCGGGTGATGGAGGACACATCCAGATTTTCGGGATCAATTTTTTCAACCTCAGCGGTAAAATTCAGAAACGAACTCAGGTCGTTTTTATAAGAAACTACGGTATGTTCAGAAGCATTTCGTTCTACGGAAAGGTATTTCAGGTATTTCTCGATCAATGCTTTCATGTGCCTGAATATGTCTATGTATCTGCAAAAAAGAAAACAATACTTCGTGAAGGTGAGATGAATTTAGATCTAAACTTCACGGCCTTTCCATGTTGCTTTTTTACCGGTGTAATGATCCCAGAGGCAACGTATACCCAGGACTTCGAACCAAAGAATGGTAAGGGGTTGCAAAATGCTCATCAGAGGATTCCAGCCAAATTTCAGGTCCAATACCCAGCGTTGTAATAATATCAGTCCTAAAAGGGCAGCTGCAGTAAGTTGTTGATGGGGTTCTCCAAAAACTAACATATATACCGGTGCTATATACACGATGAACTGCATGATTGCCATGAATAGGAAAAGCACAATGTTTCTACCAAAACCCACAAAAAAGTTTTTACGAAGTCCTTCAAATATCTCGTGGTGCGAAGTATACATTCTGCAGTTCACGGTATCAATGCCGTCAAACATAGTAATTCTGAGGTCGTTTCGTTTAACAACCTTAGCGAGTTCTACGTCTTCCACGATCTGTTGTTTTACGGATGAATGTCCCCCGATCTTTTTATAAGCCTGTCTGTTAAAACCAATAAACTGTCCACAGGCTGCCGCAAATTGAACGCCGGCTTGTTTCCGAAAGGGTTTAGGCACCCATTTTGGGTTTTCCTCCACATATTTTGCAGGTAACAAGCTGTATAACCCATAATAGATCATCGGGATGATGAGCTTTTCCCAGAAGGTTTTGATCTCTTGTTTGGGCCATACGGTTATGACGTCTGACCTCTTCATGGCTTGAGCAGCCTTAAAGACCGCACTCGGTTCCAGCCAGACATCAGCATCGATAAAAAGGATGATCTCACCCCTGGAGGCATTACCCAACTGTTGACAGGCCCACGGTTTTCCAAGCCAATCATCGGGCTTTGGCTGACCTGAAATAACCCTGAGAGCTGTGTTTTGGGTACTTAGGGTATTTAAAATTTCCGGAGTGGAATCTGTGGAGTTATCATCAAGAACAATGACCTCAAAGTTTGTATAATTTTGGCTTAAAACTGAACGAACACAACGTTCAATAACATTTTCCTCATTTCTGGCAGGTATGCAAATACTTACAAAAGGTTCATCCTCCAAAGGCTTATTACATTCATTGAGAGAACGAAATTCAAATAAGTTGCGTACAAATACGACAATGGTGTAAAGCAAGTAGGATACTGCAACAATGAGTAAAATGTCCATAGATGAATATAGGTGTCAGAATCTTAAATTGAGTCTCTGACTTAAAAAATTACTTTTATGAATATAACAACTGACCTGGATCAAGTTTCTCCGGATTATAACAAGCCACCGGAAGGATATGAATGGTGGTATTTTGATGGAATCAGTCATGATGGTGAATTCTCCTTTGTGATCATCTTTTATCATGAAAATCCATTTTCAACCAAAAAGATAAAGAAGCTGGAGGCTGATCCGCTTCAAACCGGTGCTCATCCTGCTATCAGTGTTTCGGTGTACCGCAACAGCAAGCCGGTGTATTATAGTTTCTTCGAGTTTAAAGAAAATGCTTTTCACTGGGATGCTGACCAACTCTCGCTTAAGGTTGAGAACAATTCGTTTCGGTATGGTCTGAAAAACAATGAATTCTCCTACGAACTTTACCTGGATCAGCAGCTGCCATCCGGTTATGAATTGAAAGGTTCAATAACAGGTAAAGGTCGGGTTACCGATCCAACACTTCTCAGTTCAGAGAGTAAAGACAAGCATCTGTGGAATCTGGTGCACCCGTCACTTGAGTTCAAGGCAGATCTCAATATGAAAGGGAAAAATGGGGAGGAGGTAATTGAAACTGAAGGACTCGGCTATCATGATCACAATATCGGATATGAGCCGATGAAGGAAAGCTTTAAAGACTGGTATTGGGGAAGATACCACTTCAAAGATTTTACACTCATTTATTACCTGATGGAAAAGCATGATGACAAGCAATTTGAAGCTTGGTTGATCGATAGAGAAAATCGAACAGTGTTAGAGCACTTTGGTGAGGCTGAACTAAGCTACAAGTCATCAAATGTGCTTGGGCTAAGATCTGCCCGTAAAATTAACTTAAATAAACCGCAAGTTACTGTAAATATTAACTTAAAGGATAAGATTGATGACGGACCTTTTTATCAGCGTTTCATAGGTAATTCAGTAATCAACTATAAAGGACAAGTATTTGCGGCCCAAGGTATTTCTGAGTATATATATCCTGATAATATATATAAGAAGATATTCTGGCCTTTGGTGCATATGAGGTTGAATTATGCTGAAGATGCAACACATTGGGTGCAAAAATCGCCTCTTATGTACCCGTGGACGTGGTAACCTAAATTATTTAGGCTAAAATTGAGGAATGAAGCCTGAATCAGAATACCCGGCTACGCTTCTAATATCGGTTAAATTATCATGCAATTTTCGCTGAAATAAATTAGTTATTTCTTTAATGCCCAATTCTTTATCAGGAACAACTGAACTTCCTATTGATATATAAAGTTCAGGTTTGGGGGATCTGAAGGAATGCATGTAAATACCTATAGGTACGAAGTCAATTTTATCTGATCTCTTATAAAGCCAGCTTAGTCCGTTTTTGAATTTGGGCTCACCTTCAGACACCGGTGTGATCTTACCCTCGGGATAAATGAAGAGACAGGATCTTTCTCTTTCCATGGACTTGAGGGCATAACGAAGAGAGGTCAATGATGATCTGGGGTTATCGAGATCAATGGAGAAGGCACCTATTTTGTTGAAGAATGAGTGCTCTCTCATTTGTTTCATTTCCATAATGGCGCGGGCCTTTTGATGGAATAGATTTTCATTCAAATAGAGGGGGATCAGTCCATCCCACCAGGAGTTATGATTGAGATAATACACAGTTCTCGAATCAGAAGATGGTTGGTATTCTTGTTTGATCCACAACTGATCAAAGGTTCTTCTCAGCTTCCATTTGGTGTAGATGCTGAAAAACCGAATATGAAAGGTTGATTCACTGGCGGGTATAAAATTCAAAGCAATCTTTTTTGGTTATAATAGGGGCTTGCACCTTATCTTTCAATTATGAAGAAGCATAGAAAAAAGCACAGCGTTCAGATAACCGACCCGCAAATTGATGAATATGCTCTAAATTTCACTTCTGAAGAGTCCAAAGAGATAAAAGAGGTGGTAGCTTCATCTGATGAAAAACTCGAGTATATAGACATGCTGAGCGGAAATATGGTCGGTATGCTATTAAAGTTGCTCATCTCAATAAGCGGGGCTCAAAGAATTTTAGAGGTCGGTACCTTTACCGGGTATTCAGCCCTAATGATGGCGGAGGCTTTAGAGGGTAAGGGCGAGATCAAAACCATTGAAATGAATATCAGGTATCAGCAACTGGCTGAGGCACATTTTAAAAAATATGATAAACATGGTGTGATCGAACTAATCAAAGGAAATGCGCAGGATATTCTTCCGGAGATTGAAGGGGTTTTCGATCTGATCTTCATAGATGCAGATAAGTTGAGGTATGAATTCTATTTTGAAGAATCGATGAGTAAGCTAAAAAACGGAGGTTTGATCATTGCCGATAACGTGCTTTGGAACGGAACAGTTTTAGAACCGAACGACCACAAAGCTGAAGCACTTCATGCATTCAATAAAAAAGTAGCTGAAGATAAAAGGGTTGAGCAGGTACTCCTTCCGATACGTGACGGACTTATGATAGCGAGAAAGATAAAATAATGGGAGTGATTGATGTCATAAATTAATGAGCACCAATGATTAAAAGCGAATATAAAATTTGTTTATTAGATATAGATCATGTCAACTAAGGTACTAATTATAGGGAAAGTATGGCCGGAACCCGGGTCATCTGCGGCCGGTTCTAGAATGATGCAGATCATAGACCTGTTTCAAAATGAAGGGTGGGAGATAACCTTTGTGACGGCTGCAACTCACAGTCAGTATGCGGAAGACCTGGAAGCATACGGTGTTCAAATAGAGTCGATCAAACTTAATGATTCAAGTTTTGATGCTTTCCTAAAAAGGTTGAATCCCAATGTGGTTATGTTCGATCGGTTCATGACTGAAGAGCAATTTGGCTGGAGGGTCAGAGAGAAAGTACCCGAAGCGATGACTATACTTGATACCGAAGATTTGCACTTTTTACGTAAGGGGCGCCAAACAGCCTGGAAAGGAGGGCGTGACTTCAGGGAGGATGATCTGTACAGTGACTTGGCCAAACGGGAGTTGGCAAGCATTCTTAGGTGTGATATTTCATTGATCATTTCAGAATTTGAGATGGGAGTTCTTAAGGAAACTTTTGGCGTCAGTTCTGACAAGATCGTTCATGTTCCTTTCTTACTTCATGCCATATCTGAAAATGAGATAAATAATTGGAAACCATATGGTAAAAGAGAGCACTTTATAAGTATTGGCAACTTCTTGCATGAGCCAAACTGGAATGCTGTCCTCTTTTTAAAAGAGGAGATCTGGCATCTGATACGTGAGAGGCTTCCGGATGCTGAACTTCATATTTATGGGGCATATCCTTCCCAAAAAGTTAAGCAGCTTCACAATGAAAGTGAGGGTTTCCTGGTCAAAGGCAGGGCAGATGATGCAAAAAAAGTGGTTGAAGGATCAAGAGTTTTACTGGCACCTTTGCGGTTTGGGGCCGGGCTAAAGGGTAAACTCATAGAGGCTATGCAATGCGGTACGCCAAGCGTAACTACACCTATAGGAGCTGAAGCCATGCACGGAAAATTATTATGGCCCGGAGCCATCAGTGATGATCCGAAAGATCTTGCAGATCAGGCTGTTGGGTTATATACCAATGAAAAAAGGTGGCATGAGGCACAATGTTTGGGAACAGATATTATCAACCGATTGTACCAAAAAGAACTACATGGTAAACGACTTATAAAGCGATTAATTCAGACCAAAGTAAATCTGTTATATCTTCGCAGGCAACATTTTACAGGAGAGATCTTACATTACCATACGCTTGGAAGTGCCCGCTATATGAGTAAATGGATAGAGGCTAAAAACAGGGATCAGTAAAGCTCATATTCCAGGAGTCGGGCATCGATGGTTGAGTTATAGAATTCAATTCTTTGATTGGTTCTCAGACCGATCTTCTTAGCAAGGTCAAAGTTTCCTGTGAATACATATCCCCAATATCCGGTAGCTTCTTGTTTGAAATAATCTCCGATACCTTCGTAGGTAGATTCAAGTTCTTTCTCATTGCCGATCCGATCTCCATAAGGTGGATTCAGCATGATGACACCGGTCTTATCGGATGGAATCTCCGTTTCACTGAAATCACATTTACTTATTTCAATATGATGATCCACTCCGGCTGTCCGGGTATTCTTTCTTGTGGCATTTACGGCCCTTACATCATGATCGGTTGCTATTATCCGGCCATCAAAAGATTTGAGTGTCTTGTTGTTTAAGTCTGACCGAAGATCATCCCAGCGGTCATCATCAAACCCTAGGATATGTTTGATCCCGTAATTTGGTCGCAACAATCCGGGGGCTTTATTCAAAGCCTGAAGGGTTGCTTCGATCGCAATTGTTCCGCTACCACACATAGGGTTAATAAAATGCTGCCCCGGTTCCCATTTGCTGGCCATGATCAACGCTGCTGCCAGGGTTTCCTGCATAGGTGCTACACTCGTTTGTGTACGGTATCCTCTTCGCGAAATGGATTCTCCCGAGGTATCAAGATAGATCTGTGCCCGGTCATTTTTCCAGAACACAAACACAACGGTCTTATTCAGGTTGGAACCTGAGTCCGGTCTGGTTCCCGTTTTCTTGCGAATTCTATCCACAATGGCATCTTTCACCTTTAAATTCGCAAACTGTGTGTTGGTAACTGTTTTATTCTTAATGAAGGATGTTACGCTGACATACCCATGCTTATCGATGTATTCTTCCCACGGAATTTTAACCAGCTCATTATACAGTTCCTCTGCATCTTTTGGGCGACAATCCTTTAGTCTGTAATGAACCCGGTGTGCCGTCCTAAGGCTTAGATTCAGAAGCATGCAGTCGTTTAAGGTCCCTTCCGTTTCAATTCCTGCATGTCTGACCTTGTTGATCGGAAATCCCAGATCCTGTAATTCCTGTTTAAGATAGGGTGTGATCCGTTTAGGGCAGGTAATGGAAATTGTACTTTTGGTATCGAAATTGGTCATAGGATTAGGTGAGGTTCAGAAATAAAAAATGGAGTTCCTCTTTAGAAGAACTCCATATGAAATGTAGTTAAATGAAGATCAGTTTACGATCTCAACTAATTCAATATCAAACACCAGGTTCTTACCTGCAAGTGGGTGATTGGCATCAATTGTGATGTTCTCTTCTTCCACCTGAGTAATCTGAACCGGTACAGGCTGTCCGTTTGGCTGATTTAACTGAAGCTGCATGCCTACTTCAGGCTCAATGTCTTCAGGAAGCTGAGTGCGCTCTATGGACAACTCAAGGTCTTCTCTGCGTTCGCCGTATGCATCGCCTGATTCAATAGTTGCTGTAGTTTTATCTCCAACCTCTAAACCAACTACGGCCTTTTCAAAACCGGGAATCAATTTTCCTTCCCCGAGTGTAACTTCAAGTGGATCTCTGGATTCTGATGTATCAAATACAGATCCATCTTCTAATTTTCCTGTGTAGTGAACTTTTACGGTATCACCGTCTTTTACTTTAGACAAAATAACTGTTGTTTTAATTGTGAATATATTGTGCTTGCAAATATACGTAATATTCGAGACAGATGAGGATCGTAAACACCTATAACCATGATCAGTGATAACAAAGACATTAGAGCATTACTTGAAAAGGCAAAAACCATCGCGATGATCGGTTGCTCTCCAAATGAATTCAGAACCAGTAATTATGCGGCAAAATACTTGTCTGAAAAAGGGTACAGGGTGATTCCCATTAATCCTGAAGCCGATGAGATCTACGGAGAAAAAGCTTACGACAGCTTTGTGGAGGTACCTGAAGACATAGAGATCGACATTGTCAACGTGTTCCGGAATTCAAAGTATGCAGCTGATGCAGTTCGTGATGCCAGGGACAGAAAAGAGAAGACGGGGCAAAATCCTGTAGTCTGGACTCAGCTGGATGTGTCATCTCCGGAATCGGAAAAGGTAGCCAATGAAAATGAAATCCCATATGTAAGAAACCGTTGTATTATGGTTGAATGGGACCGGAATTTTAAATCCTGATGTGGAACAGACTTGAATACCTTAAGTGCACTCACTTCATATTAACGAATTGAAGAGGTACGCCCATATCTTTTGCTTTCAGGTGTTTGATCACAGCCTGAAGTTCGTCGATCTTTTTGCCGGTCACCCGAACCTGATCGTCCTGAATCTGAGGCTGAACTTTCAATTTCAGGTTCTTTATCTCTTTGGTGATCTTTTTAGAGGTTTCTTTATCAATACCTTCCTTTAACAGGACGTCCATCTTAAGGTGTCCCTGGGATGTTCCCTGTGGTTCCTTAAAGTCCAATATTTTAGGACTGATATTTCGTTTGATAAAATTCTTGATCAGCATGTCTTTTACCGCTTCCAGTTTCATACTTTCAGCTGCCACCAGATGGATCCTGTTTTCTTTTTTATGAAATTCGACCTTGGTGTGAAGTCCCCTGAAATCGTACCGGGTATTGATCTCTTTCAGTGTATTATTAATGGCATTATCTACTTCCTGAGTATCTACTTTATTTACAATATCAAATGAGGCCATATTGGTATTTTATAAATTCAAAAATTCTTAGGTAGTGATTGATCCCGGTGAATTCCGTTATATGATCATCCTTCTTCAAATTCGTCATTTTCGAGTTTTTCGGCAATCTTTTTGGAGAGAGTTTTCTCCACAAAGAGTTCATCTTCTTCGGGAACCATGGTCTTAAAGCTTTTTATGGAACCGTTGTGTTTGTATTCGATCTCTATCACCCCTTCAGAATACCAGGAGTAGGTCATAAAATCCTCCCAGCTGATCATCCGGTCAAGCAGTATCAGTCCCTTGTCCCTGAATTCAGGGACAAGGCGAATTGTAAGCCCATATAATCCGACTGCAATAATGGATAATCCCGATGTTATACGAATGGGGGTAAAGGGAAGATCTGAGAGTAAGGAAGTTCGTTGAATGCCAAATAGGATCACTCCAAGAACTATTACATTGGGCATGATATCAGTCCAGAATGATCGATTTACGTACAGGATCTTTCCGGCTTCCTTTTTTTGATTGAATTGTTGTATAGCTGCTCCAATAAAGAATCCGAACAATGAAGCGTATACATTGGCCATCGTAAAACCGGCTGCTGCTTCAGGGAAAAAACCGATCCTGTGTAACCATCGAAGGATCAGGAACACAAACAAAACCAGTAGGAGTGAGATCGAAAGTCGCCTTGGGGTAATCTGATCAATGTGTAAAAGGCGGGAATGTCCCGCGTAAATACTGATCAAAGAAACGCTAATTGTGGAAACAACTATCCAGAGCATTGGTTAATTTTGGTGCGGTTAATATTAAAATACAACGATCGATGGACGAAACAGTAACACCCACAGGTATTGAAGTTAGCAATAAAGATCAGGTTCTGGAAATCACATGGAGTGATGGAAAGGTTTCACGATATCCCTTGTATGGGTTAAGAGCGAATTGTCCGTGCGTGATGTGCCGTGGAGGACATGGAAGTATGGGGGATTTTGAACCGGAGGCTTTCTTTGAGGAGACCCCACCCAGGATCGAGATCCGGAATATTGAACAGGTCGGTAATCATGCCATAAAGATAACCTGGGGCGACGGACATAATTCGGGTATGTATCAATGGAAAACTCTGAGATGGCTCGATCCTGAAAATCATAAAGAGTAAATAGTAAGTTTTACAACTCTGTAAAATTTAATTTAGATTCTATCTAAATAAAGCCTTAGTTTTGAATCATTCTAAACAATGTATGTAATCTAAACTAAAACGTATACCATGAAATCTTATCTATTTTCGATCATTGCTGTTGCAATGCTCTTTGTTTCTTGTTCAAGCCAACAGGAAGTAAATGTTTATTCAGCCCGTCATTATGATACCGATCAGGCTCTTTATGATGAGTTTACTCAGGAAACAGGAATCAAGGTTAATCTGATCGAAGGAGGATCGGATGAACTTATTGAGCGCGTAAAAAGTGAAGGACTCAATTCACCTGCCGATATTTTGATCACGGTGGATGCCGGTCGTTTATGGAGAGCTGAAGAAGCTGATATACTTCAACCTTTTGAGTCTGAAATCCTGGAAGAACGAGTTCCTTCTTCATTCAGACATCCTGATGGACTTTGGGTAGGTTTATCCAAAAGAGTAAGAGGGCTTGTTGTAAATCCTGAAACTGTCGAAAATTATGAGGAATTGACCTACGAGGATCTTGCTGACCCAAGGTTTGAAGGCCGGGTGTGTATCCGCTCATCCAATAATATCTATAATCAGTCATTGGTAGCCTCCATGATTGAAACGCTTGGTGCTGAGGCAACGGAAGAATGGGCCAAAGGATTGGTTGCGAATATGGCTCGCGAACCACAGGGTGGCGACCGGGATCAGATTCGTGCCGTGGCTGCGGGTGTATGTGATGTGGCTGTAGCCAACCATTACTATCTGGCGGTTATGATCACAGGTGATGATGAAGCTGATCAGGAAGCCGCTTCAAACGTTCAGTTTGTATTTCCAAATCAGGGTGAAGATGGAAGAGGAGCCCACGTAAATATCAGTGGTGCCGGAATTCTTAAAAATGCACCCAACAAAGCTAATGCGGTTCGTTTTCTGGAATACCTGACAACCCCTAAAGCTCAAAAATATTTCATCAGCGGAAACAATGAGTATCCGATCAATGACAATGCTGAGATTGCTCCGGTACTTCAACAGTTTGGTGAATATAAAAGCGATGCCGTAAATGTATCGGCTCTGGGAAGCAACAATCCTGAAGCTATTCGTATCATGGATCGTGCCGGCTGGAAGTAGATGAGTTGATCAAGTTAAATTTGAGACTAAAGAAAAGCCTCGGTGAAATGCATCGGGGCTTTTTCTTTGCTTTAAACCTGATACTCTCTTTTTAAATGTCACTCAGTTTCCGACTTTCTGGACCGTGCTATGGTTCGGCTGATGATGATGACCGGTATGATACCAACAAGTACAATCATTAAAGCCGCTCCTGCTGATTCAGCTAACCGTTCATCAGAAGCATACCGATAAACCTGTACAGCCAGCGTATCGAAGTTAAAAGGGCGTACAATGAGGGTGGCGGGCAGTTCCTTCATCACATCCACAAATACGAGAAGTGCGGCGGTAAGCAGTCCACCCGACATCATGGGAATATGGATCTTTCTCAGCACCTTAGAAAAACGGTATCCCAATCCGCGTGCAGCTTCATCCATGTTAGGCGTGATCTTTTCCATACTGGCTTCAACCCCTCCGTAAGAAACAGACAGAAAGCGAACGAGGTAAGCAAATATCATAGCAAAGATGGTTCCGCTCAGTAAGAGTCCGGTTGAAAAGCCAAAATGTTCTCTGAAGAATCCGTCAATAGTATTATCAAAAAGGCCAAAGGGGATAAGAACCCCAACAGCAATCACTGAGCCGGGAATTGCATAACCCAGAGAGCTTATTCGGTTGAATATTTTTACGTATCGGTTTGGATTTAACCTGGCAGAATAAGCCATAAGCAGTGCAAGTAGAACTGCCAGAAAACCGGTTATGGCTGAAACAGTAAAAGAATTCAATGCAAGCTCAATGAATTTAAAGTCGAGTACCTCAAGGTTCGAGAAAAACATTTCCAGTAAAAGGATCACAGGAACTACAAAACCTATGAAAACAGGAATAAAACAAACTATAAAAGCCAGGGCTGACCTTTTACCTGATAATTCAAACCGGTTGAGTCGTTTAAAACGTGTGGAATTTGCTTTCTCGTTGCTGATCCTGTTTCGTGACCATCGTTCAAGAATGATAAGAACCACTATGAATGCCAGTAAAAAAGCTGCCAGTTGGGCTGCTGCAGGTCGTTCTCCCAAACCAAACCAGGTTCTGTAGATCCCTGTGGTAAAGGTCTGTACTCCAAAGTATTGTACCGTTCCGAAATCATTCAGCGTTTCCATAAGGGCAAGTGCCAAACCGGCTGCAATACCGGGTCGGGC
>JAASTO010000150.1 GCA_021767245.1 Balneolaceae bacterium | reverse complement strand
TTTTTTTGTTTAACCTTTGTTTTCAATGAGCTGAAAGACTTCTTTTTTCAGAGAATCAAAATTGATAGGCTTTGTAAAAAAGGCTTTGGCTCCTGAATCCATAGCTTTTTCATAGTTTTCCTGATCTCCATACGCTGATATCATACTTACTCTAATAGTGGGGAATTCTGATTTTACTTTCCCCAATAGTTCTAAACCGGACATCCCGGGCATGTTGATATCAGAAAAAATATACACAACCTCAGGAGGATCGTTACTTCTTAGTTCCTCCATAGCTTCACCACCGGAGAAGGCAAATACGAGTTCAAGTAATCCTTGTCTCACTTCCTTTCGAAATTTTTGACGGAATAGCATTTCCACATCCCGTTCGTCATCAACAACTAAAAATTTCATTTTGCACCACCTTTATCTTTATTTAGTTCTATTATGAATGTTGTTTCCTCTCCTTGTTGAGATTTGAAAACAAGATTGCCGCCATGGGCTTTTATGATATCGTTGGTAATACTCAATCCCAGGCCGGTACCCTGCGTCCCTTTTTTTGTCGTAAAAAATGGTTGCAGGATCTTATCCTTTTTCTCTTGCGGAATTCCCGGCCCGTTATCCTGGATCTCAATTTTAACCAGGCCGTCATGTTTCGTGGTACGAACCGTTAATTTTGGTTTGTACGTTTTATCGGTTTTCGATTTTCCTTCCTCGAATAATTTTTCTCTCATCGCATCAAAAGCATTATTACACAAATTGATGATCACCCGCGAAAAATCTTCCCCGATCAAAGGCACCAGTCCGATCGACTGATCCAGATCAAATTCTATTTCAACGTTTATGGGGTTTTTCGAAGCCCTCATTCCATGGAATGACAGATTCACAAACTCTTTGATCAGCTTATTAAGATCCGTAGGCTCCATTTCTCCCGAACCGCCCCGGCTATGCTGTAACATGGATTTTACAATACCATCTGCCCGCGTTCCGTGTTCGTAGATCTTTTTTAGGTTAGTTTCGATGTCGTTTAGGATTTCGAGGGCTTCATCTACGTGACTCACATCCCCCGGTGATTTATCGGTGGATAAATCCCCTCCCCCTTCTAAGGGGGACTTTTCCTTACCACTTTTTTGGGAAGACATTTCACCTTTCACTTTTGCCTTTTCACTTAAAAGCTCCTCCCGAACTTCCTCGATCAACTCCACGCTCAGCTCTGAAAAATTATTCACAAAATTTAGCGGATTTTTGATCTCGTGTGCGATGCCTGCGGTGAGCTGCCCGAGTGAGGCAAGTTTCTCTTGCTGGACGAGTTGGTCCTGAGCGGCTTTCAGGTTTTCGTAAGCTTTTTCTATCTCTTTAGCCTGTTCCAACTCTTTTTCGCGAGCACGTTCGCGCTCCTTTTGTACCAAACGCCTCCTTTGATAGCGATCAAAGCTAAATATTCCTATAGCTAACAAAAGCAGATAGATAATATAGGCAGGCATGGTTCTCCAAAATGGCGGAAATACCGAGAACACTGCTTCAGCGGTTACTTCACTGTAGGACCCAAATTGAGGGGCAGCTTGAACCCGCAGGGTGTAATCACCGGGAGGAAGATTAGCCAGAAAAACCCTGCGCTGGGTTCCAACAGTCACCCAATCTTCGTCATATCCGTCTATTCTATATCGATAGCGGGTAAAGAGAGGGTTTCTATAGTTAATCCCTACAAAAGTAATGGTGATGTTATTTTCTGAACTTTCAAATTCAAAAGGGTGCTCAGAATCAAGGGTCCTAAGTGGCCTGTATAACTTATCTCCTCCACTTAGTTCTTCTATATGAATATGTTGGATCGGATCATCAATGATGATCTCGTTTGGATCAAACCGAATAAAGCCCCCGGCACCGGAGTAAAGAAAATCCCCATTGTTCATTTTATAGATGAGGTTGAATATTCCGGGTCGCCGGTTGGCCTCCGGCTCATAGTAATCGATGGATTCCGTTACCGGATCCAATCGCATCACTCCGGTTTCATTTGCCATCCATAAAAAACCATTCTCATCTTCATTGATGAATCCCGGTCCCTCACTAATTACACCAAAATCGTTTCGAAACAAGTGTGCGGTTTCTCCGGTCAGCATGTTTTGGCTGAAGATCCCGTCATTAATTCTCATCCATACAACACCGGGTTGATGTTTAGATACATGTGGAAGGGAAAGCATGGAAACATTTTCCGGTATCTCAAAATCCACTTTGGTGAATGAAAGATCATCCACATTAACGATAAAGGACTCCCAATATAAATTTCCCGGTGAGGAAGTGTTTAAAACAATGACAATCACATTACCATCTGCATCCTGTTCTACGATCACGGGATTACCCTGTGTAGAATTTTCAAATGAAACAGGAACAGGAATTCGCTCACTTTCATAAGTTCTCTTATTTATTTTAACGATGTCCTGATTAAAGGTTGAAACAAAGATGTGAGTGTCGTTTACAACATAAGTAAACGGCGCTGTATCAAGGTTATCACCAATGGTTACATCCCTTAACTCTTTTGTCTCCGGGTTAAATCGAAACAGCCTGTTGCCATTGCCCGAAAAGATCAGAAAATGATCATCAACCGGTATTATGGTGGTTAATCCATCCAGTTCACTGAGGTCAGCATCCGGAATGAAAATCTCTGTAGAATCTGACTCTGAAGAATGAAAAACGAGTCCACCCCGTGTTGGAAACCATAAATTTTCTTCGGGATCCTCATACACTGTAAAAAGGTCATTTGCAGGATGGTCGATTGGAAGATCGGGTATCGCAAGGCGATAGGTATAATTCCAGGAATTTGAGAAAGCAACACTTGCCCCTAAAAAGTGATAGCCAAACCATACATTTTTTTGAGAATCTACAAAGGCAACATGCACATCACTGTTTTGGGGGCGTATACTATTACTGTTATTTGGATTGTGCAGAAACGTTGTTACGTTATCCGTATTGGGATTCCATTTAATAGCACCGGATAAACCGGTACCCAGCCACAAATTTCCGTCCGGATCTACTTCTACAGACTGAAAGGAAACATTTTCAAGGTCGTCTCTGTCATAATCACCAATTTTTGTGATCGCTTTGGGTTCCGCACTTCCAAATTCCCACTTTGCAAGGCCTGCCGCCGATGAAATATAAATAGTACCATTGTCATCGTTTGTAACATCCCAGATCGCGCCGTTTAAAATTTCTGCGGTGTAACTATCTTCAGGAATGATTTCCGTAAAGGTCGGTTCATTGGAATCAATATCTAAAGTGAACAGGCTTTTGGTTGTTCCGGCTATCAACAGGCCGGCATCGTTATAAGCAAAGTTACGAAAGAACTCTCGGGCACCTTCCCTTTCAATTTCCGGTAAGGGGTAGAATGAAGCCTGTAGTGAATCCACATCCAGATCCTGCTTAGGGATATGAAAAATTGTATAGTCACCGGCAATCCAGAGATCCCCGTTACTCATCACCTCTATGTCAGAAACATAATTAATTTGTGGAGTCTCCCGGCCGGCTAATTTTAGTAGTTTAAACTCCTCTGTAGAAGGATCCATTAGGTTGAGCCCGCCATTAGTGCCTACCAACAGCTGATTGGCATCTAACTCATTTATCATTAAAACACGGGGTCCTGTCATGGATGATGGTTCAACTATATCGGGCCGGTACGTCGATATTTCATATCCGTCGTATCTGTTCAGGCCATTTGAGGTGCCGATCCATATAAAACCTTTTGAATCTTGCATAATATGTTCGATATAACCGGCCGTGAGCCCATCTCTGGTAGTTAAGTGATGGAACGTGTTCTGTTGAGCTGATATGTCTAAAGGAAGAATTGAACAGATCAGGAATAGAACAAGAGAAAAGGTTAATGCGATAGGATTGTGTATATGCATAATGACCCCGTTAATATTATTGATACTTACTCAATAGCATAGTTTTGTGTTTAAACTGTTTTTCGTGTGTCTAATATCAATTATGATCATTGATTCAGGTTGTGACTGGGAGAATAATATCAAATGAACTTCCACTCCCGTCTTTTGATCTTATGAGTAAAGTTCCACCATGCGCCTTCACAATATCATTCGTGATACTTAATCCAAGTCCTGTTCCCTGCGTCCCTTTCTTAGTGGTAAAGAACGGTTGAAGGATCTTGTCCTTCATATCGTCCGGAATACCCGGGCCGTTGTCTTCAATTCGGATGATTATATTTGTACCGGATTGCTGAGTCTGAACCGTTAATTTTGCTTTATAGGTTTCCTGGGTCTTTGGTTTTCCGTTGCCGGTCAGTTTATCCCTCATGGCATCAAAGGCATTATTACACAAATTGATAATCACTCTTGAAAAATCCTCCGCGATCAAAGGCACGTCACCTAAATCTTCTTCCAGATCAAATTCCAGATCTACATTGATCGGGTTCTTCGATGCCCGCATCCCATGAAAGGTCAGATTCACAAATTCCTTTACCAGAGAATTCAGATCTGTCGGGTCTAATTTTCCGGAACCACCCCGGCTGTGCTCAAGCATGGATTTGACAATATTATCAGCTCGTGTGCCATGCTCGTAGATCTTTTTCAGGTTTGTTTCGATGTCATCTAAAATTTCAAAGCAAGGGTAGTTTTTACCTGTGCCGTTTTTTTGCAGTTCTTCCCTGGCTTCTTCCAGTAATTCCAGGCTTAGATCAGAGAAATTATTTACAAAGTTGAGAGGGTTTTTAATTTCATGGGCAATACCGGCTGTTAATTGGCCAAGGGAAGCCAGTTTTTCCTGCTGAACCAGTTGTTGCTGCATGTTTTTGAGCTCACTTAAGGTGGCATTCAGTTTCCTGTAAGCTGATGCATTATCCAAAGCAATAGCTGCATAAGTCGCCAGGTTTCGAATCAGATTTACGTGATAGGCCGTGTAGGCATTGCGCTTAAAACTTTGTGTAGTGATAACTCCGATCACCTTGTCCTGATGTATAAGAGGTAAGTATAGAATGGAGAGAGAAGCTTCACCGGCAATAGGTGGTTTATAGGATTTGAAGTATTTATCAAATTCTTTTTCAAAATCACCAATGATGATCTCTTCCCGGTTCTTAAAACAATAAACAGCCAGACGGTCATCCTCATACAGGTAATTGGCGAAAGGGGGCAGCATTTTGCCTTTTTCTTTAGTGGCAGGGAAGTCAATACGATCTTTTTCTTTGTTGTAGATCCCTACTCCAAATACGGCAGCATCCATCAGTGTGTTTACATGTTTGTAAACGGTTTCGATGATCTTATCTACAGAAAGGGTAGAAGTAATGGCCCGACCGATCTGACTCAGTTGTTCCGTATCGGCCCTGCGTTTGTTTTCTGCCTCTGCCCTCAGTTCTGCTTCTCTCAAAGTCTGACGCTCGATTTCTTTCTTGGAAATACGGTTTCTTTGAAAGCGGTCAACACCAAAGACCATAAATCCCAGCAGGCAAAGTCCAAGTCCATAGGCCCATAAAGTTCGATACCAGGGGGGCAGGATGGTTAAGCCAATGGAGGCTCCATTTTGGTTCCAGATTCCGTCAGAATTAGCTGCTTTAACCTTAAATGTGTATTCACCTTCCGGTAGATTAGTATAACTCGCCGACCGTTTACTTCCGGCATCGATCCAATCGGGATCATACCCCTCAAGTTGATATGAATAGGTATTGCTTTCAGGATTCGTATAGTGAAGAGCCACGTAATCGAAAGTAACTTCGTTCTGTTTGTAAGGTAAGGTGATATTTTCAGTTTCACTCAATGGTTGTGTCAGGGGAGAATCAGGTCCAATAGTGGCTGATTTATTGAAGATCTTGAGATCTGATAGAATTACCTGCGGGGGAATTTCATTTACATGCAGCTGTTCAGGTACAAAGGCGGTAACCCCTTCACCACTTCCAAAATAGAATACGCCATTTTTTGCCTTGAAGTATGCGTTTTGGTTATACTCTAAGGCCATAAGTCCATCATCAAGTCCGTAATTCCGATAGGTTTTAGTTTCCGGATCAAAATTAGAAATACCTTTATTAGTACTCATCCATAACGTGTTATTCTGATCTACCAGTAGCCCGTAAATTGTATTACTTGGCAACCCATCATCTTCTGTAAAATGGGTTGCAGTATTCGTCTTGATATCAAACCGGTTCAATCCACCATTTTGTGTGCCAATCCAAAGGATATCCGGCTCATTGTTAAGCTGAGCTATAGTTGAAATCTGATTATGGTTGATCGTAGTAGTGTCTTTAGAATCGTAGACCGAAGCAACAGAAACGATGCCTTCTTGTGTCATTTTCAGTAAACCAAAATTTGTACCGGCCCATAAAATATCGTTGGGATCCTGATGCAAGCTTAATACTGCAGGTTCATATTCTAAGCCAAGGTCCTTATAGGGTAAAGCTATATGCTCGAATTCTCCGGTGCGTGTGTCAAAACGGTCAAGTCCGCCAATGCTGCCAATCCAGAAAATGCTGGAGTTTGAGTTAGTAGGTAGAATAGCAAATAAAGCATTACGCCCTCGGTTTTCTTCAAGTTGAGGGTGGCGAAAACGAGTGGCTTTTTTCGTGCCCCTATCGAATCTATTAAGACCCCCGCCTCCTCCGAGCCAGAAATTTCCCTGTGGGTCTTCAGCGAATACCCTCAGGGAACCGAATAGAATAGTAGTAGAGTCTTCAGGGTCAAAGGTATATCGGTTCGTGTTGCCTGAAGTGATTTCAAATTCAGTCAGAACGTGTCCGGCTGAACCAAGATCACTGCCCACCCAGAGGGTGCCTTCACTGTCTTCATAAAC
>JAASTO010000149.1 GCA_021767245.1 Balneolaceae bacterium | reverse complement strand
TGTTGGAATAGGCCGACCCGATTCAACCGGTGATAATATCTACAATGGTGCCGATGATGACGGAAGCGGAACCACAGCTTCTCTTCAAACAGCCGAAGCCATGATGAAAGCCAAAAATGCCGGTGTTGGCCCGAGAAGAAGCGTGCTCTTTATTAATGTTTCAGGAGAAGAAAAAGGCTTGTTAGGTTCCCGTTATTACTCAGACCATCCGATCTATTCCATTCAGAATACGGTGGCAAATATCAACATGGATATGATCGGCCGGGTTGACCCTGAGCATGTTGAGGACAGCAGTTATGTGTACATCATTGGCGGTGAGATCATCTCGTCAGGTATGGACAGCCTGGCCCGGGTTGCCAACGAAATGGGCCCTAATATGACATTAAGTAAGCGATATAATGACCTGAATGATCCAAATCAGTTTTACAGACGAAGTGATCATTGGAATTTCGGTCGGTTAGGCGTACCGTTTGTGTTCTTCTTTAATGGAACCCATGAAGATTACCACCGCCCGCAAGACCACATTGAAAAGATCACCTTTCAACCATTTCTGGAAAGAACTCACCTGGTCTATAACCTGACCGCTTTACTAGCCAACAGTCCGGAGCGACCGGTAGTGGATAATCAGGAATTCATTGAAAAGACACAGGTTCAGCCCCGATAGTACTGAGCACTGTATAGGATATTTTGAGATTAACGAGGATGAACTCAATGCGGGTTCATCCTTTTTTATTTTCCGATCAGGATGAAGGGCGCCCAGTGAACGGGATGATTGTAGTAAGGATGGTCGATCATGGCCAATTTAGCATCCTGAAGAGCTTTGGCTTTGTAATCAAACATGGGGTGTTCATAGAAACCTAACCAGTCTAAAGTACGATTCAGTATCCCATAATCATTGGCTTCATGAATCTTGAGTTGACTGTAAAACTCAGCCATGAAATCGGCTGTACTGCGATCGTAGATGTTCCATAAGCTGACCATGACGGCAGAAGAGCCGGCCGTCAGGAAAGAACGCTGAAGCCCGATCAGACCTTCTCCTGTTATGATCTTTCCCATACCTGTGTTACAGGCACTTAGAATAACAAGGTCGGCATTTAGGGTCAAAGCAGAGATCTCTGAGCTGTTGAGGTAACCGTCTTCCCCAAACAGGGATTCTACATCGGCTTTCTTGGAAAGGATCAACCCGCTTTGGGATGGATTGACCTCATCAATTTTGCCATGGGTTGCAAAATGAAGAAATCTGAACTGACTTAGGTCGTGGGATTTCAAACCCGCTTCGGACACATCATCATTCTTAAGGATCTTTGCGGTATCAAAGCTTTTTGCAATGGCCTCAACCTCTAATAAGGTGGATGGTAAAGATGCAAAGTTGGTTTGCGAACTAGACTCAGAAGCTACTGTACCATCTGTAAAACCCGACCCGGCCAGTGCCAGTAAGTCAAATTGAGTAGATCGATGTGGGGCTTGAATAAAAGGATAAATGGAGGCTGAGGGCAGGTACTTTAGGTTGATGTCCTGAATCAGATAGTTACTTCCGGTGTAGAGAGCCTCAAAGGGTAAAAAAGTTAGATTGCCCTCCGGAACGATCACAAGACTCTCAACTTGCTCGCCGAATGTATTGAGAATTTGTTCGACCAGCAGATTGTATAGCGGGTAGGATATTTCATTAAGGCTGCTGACAGGCCGCTGTTCAGTAATAGCATCTCTGAAAGAGCCGATCTTTTCTGTGAAGTATTCTTTAGCAGAATGCCCATCCACCTCAGAAATGATGGTAGAATAGATCTGTTTAGCGGTTATCAGAAAGACCATCAATTGTTGATCGGTATAGGCATATTCAATGATCGCTGAGTTTTCAGGTACCATAGCCATGACCTCGTTGGAGGTCAATGGTTCGGGGTATTCAAAATTCCTCCACTCCGGAATGTTCTGCCGGATCTCATTCACAAAGCTTTGATGCTCAAACTCAAGGTCTTTGAGTTTGTCTTTCATTTCCTGAATATCCTTCTCATTATCAGACTCGTAGATCCTGTTGTACAGCTGATCGATCTGTTTGCTCAATTGCTGTTTCTTGATCATAGTGGATTCATCCAGTTGCTGAATGAAATTATTCTCAGCTTCAGCCAGCTCATCCATCAATACTCGGGCCTTTGCTGATTCAACCAGATCGTAAGCTTTTTTTTGTTCATTTTTTTGGATGTACCATGAGGCAACCTCGTTATAAAGACCTGCATACTGACTGAAATAACCTGAACGAAACGTCAGTCCGGCCACATTGGTTCGGATCTCATCTATCATCGAAAAAGCTTGATTAGCTATAATAAAAGAACTATCTGAGGAAGCCTTGTGGTACGCTTTGGCAAGATCAATGGCTGGGAATATTCGATCTGGAATAGTTCCTTTATATGCCAGTTCGTAGGCAGTTCTGAAAGCTTGTAAACTTTTATCGGTTTCACCCTGAACTTCAAATAACTGACCTCTGATGGTATGAACTCTCACTAAATGGGCCTTGAAATTTTTTTCATTGGCAATACTAAAGGCTTCATCGAGATAGCTTGTTGCATTTTTATAGTTGTGTTTCTTAATCTCAAGTAGAGCAAAATCGAGGTAAAGGTCGGCAAGTGTTTGGGGTGAATCAGCTTGTTCCATCCAGTTCAATGCCTCGAAATAGAATGTTTCAGCATTACCCAGGTCGTTATTTTTGGTGGCAACGTCAGCTAACCTCATCAGGTTTTTGGCAATGGAAACCGGGCGTTCCGTCTGATAATTGGTTTCAAGAGCCTCATTATAGTAAGCGAGTGCATTGTCGAAGTCATTGGATTGTTCATATAACAAGCCAATATTTATGAGGGTCTGTGTGATATCAAAAGGATTTTCCAGCATCCGTGATAACTCAAGGGATTTATGATAAAAAATGATAGCACTATCCCGCTTGCCGAGGTCGTTGAAGTTCAGAGCCATGTTATGGTAGGAAATATCCATAAGGTCAGGATTGTCCAAATCTTCGCGTAAAGCCATACTCTTACGGATGTAAGTGTTAGCCTGTTTATGCAGGTTTAGATCTCTTAAGGTTAGGAATATGCCATTAAGAACAAATGACAAAGCGTAATCATTACCCAACGATTCATACATCGTCTTTGCTTTTTGCTGGTAAGAAATAGCTTTATCGTAATCGCCGGTATAAAGGTATGGGAAAGCAATATTGTTATACAATACGGCAATCATAGAAGAGTCACCGGAGGCTTCGGCATACTCGATTCCTATTTGATAATATTCTTTAGCCTTATCATACTGTTGAAGTTCCCGATATAACCGTCCCAGGTTTCGATTAGTTGCAGCGATTAGTTTAGGGGTGCTACTGGATGGAAGTTTTTGATTTACATTCAAAAGAAGGTCCAAGGCTTCTCTTACGTTTCCCCGATTCATCATTGAATCACTTTTTCGGAGTAAGCTATTGGCCCAATTTAGAGAGTCACTTACCTGAAGATAGGCATCGGCTGACCTTTGAAAGTTTATACTGGATTGATCATACTCTGCTTTTAAATACTGCTCATGAGCTATACTATAAATCGAATCAGGGTTGACTGCCTGTGCTTTGACATTATTGATACACGAGAACAGGCTAATTGCCAGGCCAATAAAAAAAACCTTCGTGATGTTTTTATTGATAATGAGACAGTTATGATATATTGTTTTATTCAAATCACAATAATCTTAAAGTTTCAAACTTATGATGCACTCAGTTACATTAAATATTCAGTACAAATCTCCGGACGAAGACGATAAAAACGGCGGTGATTCCAACCCTGATGGTGGAGGTAAAGGCGGTGGTAGTTAAGAGTAATTACCGTTAAAAATGTTACAGAATTAGCCGGTTAATTCCGGCTTTTTTTATTCCCCGAATAAAGCATTCACAAAATTAGCACGGTCAAATACCTGAAGGTCTTCGATTTGTTCACCAAGGCCAATGTATTTTACAGGGACATTCAATTCATGAGACACCCCGATCACGATACCGCCTTTAGCGGTTCCATCCAGTTTTGTGAGAGCCAACCCTGTGATCTCAACGGTTTCAGTAAAAGCTCTTGCCTGTTGAAGGGCATTTTGGCCGGTAGAAGCGTCTAAGACCAGGATCACTTCATGAGGAGCTCCCTCAACCACTTTGCCCATCACTCGTTTGATCTTGGCAAGTTCTTCCATCAACGCTTTTTTGTTGTGAAGTCGACCCGCGGTATCAACCAGAGCAACATCAGCACCTCGAGCTTTGGCAGCAGCTACCGTATCGTAGGCTACGGAGGCAGGATCCGCATTTTGCCCCTGCTGAATGATAGGCACATCGGCACGCTCACTCCAGATCTTGAGCTGATCGACGGCAGCAGCGCGGAAGGTATCGGCCGCACCAAGTATCACATTCTTACCGGATTTTTTATAGAGGTGAGCCAGCTTGCCAATGGTGGTGGTTTTGCCTACACCGTTCACTCCAACTACTAAAATTACATGCGGTTTAACGGGGAGGTCGGCATCAAATTCGGCAGGTTTGTCCGGCGCGTTATCTTCAAGCAGGTTCACGATCTCCTGCCTTAACATACTTTGCAGTTCATCCTGAGTGACAAATTTATCCCGTGCTACCCGTTCTTCGATCTTTTTGATGATTTCAATGGTGGTATTTACACCCACATCAGAAGTGATCAGGATCTCTTCCAGATCATCCAGAATGGCGTCGTCAACCTTATCTTTTCCAACAAAAGCTTTGCCGATCTTATTTAATAACCCATCACGACTTTTCTGAACACCTTCGTCCAGCTTTTCTTTTTTCTTTAGTCCAAGTTTTTCAAGAAATCCCATAAATAACACTAATTGAATTTTGCTCCGCGCATGATGAGGCGGTAGCGGTTAAAATAATCTATCCACGATATTACCATTAAGGTAATTGAGCAAGCCATTAAAAACATATGCACATTCGTGGCTTCCTGAAAAAAGAAAACAGCGATCCAGTAAAGAGCCAGCACATTAACGGAGATCTTTCCGGACATAATAGCCATAGCCACTTTATCATACTTACTTTTAATAAAATAAGAGCCGAGCATGATGGTAATGTCGCGTATCACTGCTAACATCAGGAACCACAGGGGAATCCAGCCGATCCATACCGTGTAGACAAACAAGACAAGGGCACATAATTTGTCAGCGATCGGGTCTATCATTTTACCAACCTCTGAAATAGTATTGGTCTTTCGGGCAATGAAGCCATCGAGGTAATCTGATATCACCCCATAAAAGATCAGGATGCCGGAAGCCGTTGTTACCTGAAGGTTGTTGATGTAGTGCAAATACACGATGGGAAAAGCTACCAGAATTCGGGAAAAGGAGATCATATTAGACCAGGTCATGATCCGGCCCGATACCTGCACCTTTTTTCCGTCTATATTTTTGATGTTAGTAGCCAAACCTTGTTTTTATTTGCGATATTGACGCACCAAATTTACAGTCATTAATGCTCTAAAACCAATATGAAGGACTATAAATTACTAATAGAGAAAACGCTGAATACCAAAGAAGTTTTTAAGGGTAAGCTTCTACATGTTTTTTATGATGAAGTGAAGCTGCCCGATGGCATGGTTTCATCACGTGAATGGATCAAACACCCCGGGGCCTGTGCGGTAGTGCCTGTTTACGAGAATGGTGATGTTCAGATATTGCGGCAATTCAGATACCCTATGGAGCAGATATTCTGGGAAGTCCCGGCCGGCAAAATTGATGAAGGGGAGGTACAGGACAAAACGGCTGAGCGTGAACTAAGGGAAGAAGCCGGCCTGGCGGCCAAAAACCTGGAGTATGTAGGGCACTTTTACCCGGGCATTGGGTACTCAGACGAAGTGATACATATTTACATTGCCCTGGGGCTGAAAACGGTCCCTCAAAAAGTAGATGACGATGAATTTGTAACCCGGCACCGCTTACCATTCAGTGAAGCCATTGAGATGGTGCACACCGGAGAGATCAACGATGGGAAAACGGTCATCTGCCTTTTGAGGGCCTGGAAATGGTGGAATGATCACGAACCGAAAGATCAGGTTCAGTTGCCTGATTGAACCTGTTCGGTGTAAGCTTCCTGATGCATTATCTTGCCACCTTCGTAAGCAACGTACATTAGGATGCCGGCTGTAATTAAAGCAGTAACGAGGATCACAATGTGCAGACCGGTTTCAAAACGAATGTTTAATTGCTTAGCGGCCAGTGCGCCAATGCTGAGCAGACCCATCGCAATGGCAAACCACAGAGATAATTCAGCGGCTTCCTCATGGTCGTGTATGGCATCGTGAGAAACGGCCGCAACTTCTTCCACGACATCTTCTGCAGATTCTCCGGTTTCGATAGCAACATAGCTGCCCACAGCACCAAAAATGAAAAGAACGAAGGCAATGTTTCGGATGGAGGAGTTGCTTTTATACATGCCCCAGATCAGGATAAAGATCCCGATCACCGTGGTGAATATTGGGATATGATTAACGATCAAATGTAAATGAGCAGGATTCATAATGATCTCCTTGTATTTAGAACTCTTCAGTTTTATCCACTAATTTTTTCCCTTTTTCCATCCAGTGGTAGATGGTAGGAAGCACAAGCAAGGTGAGTAAGGTTGAGGTTACCAGTCCGCCGATCACAACAGAGGCCAGTGGGCGCTGAACTTCTGAACCCGGCCCTACATTAAAGGCCATTGGAAGAAAACCGAGGCTGGCAACCAGGGCGGTCATAAGTACAGGGCGCAGTCGGTCAGC
>JAASTO010000148.1 GCA_021767245.1 Balneolaceae bacterium | reverse complement strand
AGAAAAAGCAAATTTGATTGAGGCACTATTGAAAAGCCTTGATGCTCCGGACGAGGCATTGGATACCTTGTGGAAACAAGAATGTGAAAGCAGAATAGATGCCTATGACAAAGGAAAGCTGAAAACAATGTCCGTACAGGAAGCCTTTGCTAAATATGAGATCAGTACCGATTGACCATGGAGCTGCGAATACTGGATCTTGCTCAACAAGAGATGGATGAGTCTTTTGAGTTCTATGAAGACCAAGTGACCGGATTAGGACATGATTTTCTTATAGAAATACTGGCCACTTTAAAAAGGATCAAACAAGACACATAAAAGGATCAAACAAGACACACTGGCATGGACTCCATTTTCTGCCCGAACGCGAAGATGCCTTGTAAATCGATTCCCCTATGGGGTGGTGTATCAAGTGCGGGATAATGAAATCTTGATAGTAGCCATTGCCAACTTGCACAGAAAGCCGAACTACTGGAAAGATCGAATTATGGATAAGGATAATTAATTGAATCCTCCGTTCATTCCCCTTATATCTTTTAAATTTTTAGCGAAGCAGTAACTTAAAAGTATCAGCCCTGAACAAATATGACCTGCAATAAAAGTCAGAGCTTGACAAGTCTGTGACTTGTAACAAGTATGAAGAGCTTGACATGTAAAACTTAGAATGAGAGGTCTGCCAACAGGTGCTTGAGTGACCTACACAGACCTTTTCATGCATTTTTGCCCTGAAAACGACCTCATCTGTCTTCTCCTTGGCAAGGAGAAGGACGCCTGTTATGGTTGGAAAGTAGATCATGCAGTTTAGGCTTTGGTAAGAACCTCGTTTTGAACCTGGATTTATGGGATTAATGTACGATTATCAGGATGTTATGAATTTAACTCCCAACTACGCAAAACCTAGTCATTGAGGAGCCCTTGCATTATTATTCAACCTCGGGGTATTCTGACGAAGCAATCTCCCTAAATCGATCACCCAAACCCTTATTGGTTCATCCTGATCCGCCGGCTAGCGGAGAAGGATCTTCACAGCATGAATTCGACTTGTGTTGCCTCAATCCCGACCTCATCTGTCTTCTCCTTGGCAAGGAGAAGGACGCCTAATATAATTGGCAAGAAGTTAATACAACAAAAACATTGGCCATTATCTTGCCTAAGAATCGCGGATTGATGGGATTATGGGATAAACACGGATTATTGATGAAAACAAGCACTCATCTACCCAAAGCCAGTCATAGTATTCACAATGACTTTGTTTTTTAAAACAGGTCCACACTTCAATATTCCATGACTTCCGTCAAATAATTCTAAATTCTAACTGCAGGTTACTCATAAGTTCTTTAGTTTTAGAACTCTATTTGAGACAATAGAAGAAAATGAAAGAGGGTTTCAACCGTGAGGCCCTGAATGCTCAGGACATACGCCCGGTGGTGGTGTCGAGCCTGGTTGCCCGATTTCCGACCGCAACTGTCTGCCTGCCGTTGAGGTAGGCAAGCAAATGAGGTCGTGATTGGGGCAATCAGTTATGAATAGGCCTTTCTAGGTCCTTCTCCGCCAGCCGGCGGATCAGGATGACAGCACTTTTATGTTTTGTAAGCTTTGTTGCCTAATTCAGGCATAAACCAATCTCAAACCTGGAACTAGCGCAGGCGTCACGCCTGTGCGGTGGCTAGTTAGAGCAAAGTTGGTTGCCCATCTATAACTACCATAGATTTCTCCGCTGCACTCACTCGCTTTAAGGCTCGTTCCTTCCGGTCGAAATGACAATGAGGATAGTGAATATGGGCAACCAGATATAAACAAGCGTCCTCCTCCTTGTTAAGGAGGAGACAGAGGAGGTCGTGATTGGGGCAACCGGGTATGAATAGGCAAGGTTCATCGTTACCTCTGAATGACGGCTTTTTATGTTGTGTGGTTTTTGGTTGCTAAATTAAGGCAGAATAACCACTTCTACATTTAATATTCCTTATTCGATATTCACCAGCTCATCGTTGATGCCATAGCGGAAACGGCGGCTGTCTTCGGTGTCGCGCTGGCGGATGATGAGCTTTTCATGGACACCAAAGATATCCTGAGTTTTCTTATTGATCGATCGGATCGTCTCATTCCTTAATTTTCGCCGATAATCATAATTATCCACTTCAGGCCACACCATTTCCTCCAGGTCACTGGTTTCCGGCATTTGGTCAGCATCCATGATC
This sequence comes from Balneolaceae bacterium, assembly GCA_021767245.1. Classification (GTDB taxonomy): domain Bacteria; phylum Bacteroidota; class Rhodothermia; order Balneolales; family Balneolaceae; genus Gracilimonas. The sequence continues at coordinate 4,632 of JAASTO010000148.1, read as the reverse complement.
GTTTTAAGAAGCAATTTCTCAGTTTTATTGAGATCATCCATCAACTCTTCAATTTGCACGGTGGGTGTCCGGCCGTTGATACCCGGAACCGAACCTCTGTACCTCATTGCCACAAAGCCAAGGATCAGCAGTAGGCCTATTCCTAATAGTGAACCCAAAAGCAGAATAGAGTTATCATTAACAGGTGTAAGCTTGCTGATGAGATTCTGTTCCGGGATCTTCAATACTACAATGGGGTGGGCATTATCATTGGTGATATTTTGAAATCCCAGTATTATCAATTCCTGACTTTTCTGATCAAACAATAAATTGGTGGTAATAACCTCTGCCTCCAGGGTCTGCTCCAATTCAAACAACTCGTAGTTTTGCATCTGCGTCAGCCCAATGGTCTTTATTGAAATGGCAGGCCTGTTTCCTTCCGATGTTTGAACCGGCAGGTACCAATTTCCTGTTTGACGACTGTAGGCACTGGCCGATACCGAACTGCGTCCAATACCATTATCATTAAATGCTCCGAAGGCTTGAAGGATCTTGCCATCAGTCAGGTCAATGGTCATTTCACGCGACCAAAGCATCGTTTCGAAATCAAATTTCCAGAGAGACTGATTCGCGACCCGGTTTGAATTTCCGTCATCGTGGCCTCTGTTTTGAATGTAGGATCCTCCGTAGATAAAAAAGGCATTTTGATCCTGAACGTATATTCCTTTTGCTCCTACAATCTCGGGAGGATAATCCGATCCCTTGGCTGGTGTCAGGATCTTCCATTCCCTCAGGTTTGGGAGGTAATAAGTGATCAGATTTTTATCCTGCCAGTAGCCATATCCGCCGAAAGCGTGGATCATGCCGTTATAGAAGAAAGGGACATGCCCAAACTGATTTTTATGATCGAATGACCGGTCGATGCGTTCCAGAGAGTGGGTTTTAAGGTCGAGTTCAAAAACCAGGCCTACACCGGTCGACCAAAAATAGATATTACCCGTTACGTGATCGTAACCAAACTCCTTGGGGTCCTGAAAGAGTCTGTCTATCTCTTCCTGTTCAAAGACGTGGCGTTGATTCCATTGATCGGAATTCAGGTCATAATCCCATAGTTCATTCCGTACCATCACGTATAAAACCCGGTTCACGGTATCGATATCTGCGTAGATCCCATCCCTTCCGATCAGTATCGGATGTGGGTTATTTTCATCCAATTCACCATCTTGAAGCAGGCTAGTGGGTATTTCATACTCGTGATATGAAAATGCATAAGCGGGCGCATTCAACACACTAAAAACAAAAACCCCTAAAGTTATGATAAGACGGAAAAGCCTATCCTTCATCTCAAGATACGATATATTGGTTGTTAACCTATTTTCAATAAAATAATAATTTACAGGTAATAAATTTAGTGTTTGTAGGAGGATGAGGTGGGAGGCCAAATATTGGTGTATCCTCATCCCAAAGGGAAGACATCAATAGCCCCGGGATTTATCCCGGGGTAAGAATGAGAACCAAAGAACCTCCGCCCGATGGGCGATATGGTATAGGAGGCCGATCGGAGGTTGGGCAATATACTCCATCGTGAAACCCACCTGGGCACTATCTATCCACGCGGACCGGGAGCCTGCCTGCCGGTTGAGGTAGGGTCCAGACGTATATTCTCCCGATTATATCGGGAAGGTTGGGAACGAGCCTAAACTAACAACTACGCGATCTTCTTATCCACAGAATACTTACCACCGCCTGTGAAGAAGGTGATAACAAACATCATCAGAAAGATAAGAGCGAGTTCTTTTTGACCAAACGGGTCGCCGGAGTGCTGAATAAAAAAGGCTACAGACATGTTAATGGCTATAACAAGTGAGGAAAGACGAGTACCAAAACCAAATACCACAAATAAACTGCAAATGCCTTCTGCAAATGCAGCAAGAATGAGGGAGATCTCCGGACCCAAGCCGATCGGATCTACAAAAGAAAAATCACCGGAAAAGACCTTCATCAACTTAGGGAGACCGTGAGTGAACAAAATACCGCCGGCTCCAATGCGGAGTAGTAAAATAGAAAGATTTATGTCAATGAATTTGCTGAGATCGGTAGAGAGTAACTTCTTGAACATGTCGCTTGGACTTATTGGTTTGATTTTGAACTAATAAAATAAATTTTCGGGAATATAATCGCATCTCATTTCACAAAATTTGAAAATCAACGATAACCCCGATCACTTTTATCTATTGCAGACGAAACTTTGGGCGTGTATATTTAGTTCAACATTAAACAATTTAATACTAACCTAATATCATTAATTATGCCGACCTGGAATATTGACCCAACTCACTCAGAAATTCAGTTTAAAGTAAAACATCTTGTGATCTCTACCGTGACCGGATATTTCCGTTCTTTTAACGGAACCGTTGAAACGGAAGGAGATTCCTTTGAAGGTGCAAAGATTACCTTTGAGGCAGATATAGATAGCGTGGATACCAACAATGAAGATCGCGACACGCACCTGAAATCAGATGATTTCTTCAATGCAGAGAAATTCCCAAAAATGAAATTTGAATCTACCTCATTCAAAAATACCGGTGGCGACAACTACGAACTAACCGGTAATATGACCATCCGTGACGTCACCAAAGAGATCACCCTGGATGTGACCCATGGCGGAACTGTTGAGGATCCATACGGACAAACCAAGGCCGGTTTTGAGCTTAATGGATCTCTAAACCGCAAAGAATTTGGCCTGAAATGGAGCGCTGTAACAGAAGCAGGCAGCGTTGTGGTAGGTGATGAAGTAAAATTGCTCATGAACGTGCAGGTAGTGGAAGCGGTGTAATCCCGGCTACTTGATGGTCAGTTAGGTTTAAAAACTGCAATGTAATTTGGTCAATCCCGTGAAAACGGGAATCCTATGATAGTTACAATTGCAGGTGTTGAACGCGGATCTCAAAACAGATCAGGGCTGGCATCAAAAATTGACCTGACAACATTGTTTATTTGATCTCCGAAAGGCATCTTTGGTATAACAGAGATGCCTTTTTTATGCCGTATACTTTTGGAGGAACTCTTCTTTATATGATTTTCCGATGGGGATTAAAGTATCTCTGATCTTTAATTGGTTTCCCTCAAGGAACTCGATCTTTGACAAGGATACGACATATGATCGATGCACTCTGCAAAACTGATCGCCGGGTAATATTTTAAGTAGTTCCTTAAGAGTGTAAAGAAACGTTATGTGTTTATCGGTAGAGTGAAGGGTGATATAATCACCCTGACTTTCGGCATAAAAGATATCATCATGTAATATCCGAAATAATTTCCCATCTGCTTTAATGGTGATCGCAGGACTATTATTAGGTTTTTCGCCGTTCTGTTTTACTTTATCAACCGCTTTCAGGAACCGTTCAAATGAAAAGGGCTTAAGCAGGTAATCAGTGACACCAAGATCAAAAGCATCAATAGCATGTTCGGAATAGGCTGTAGATAATATGACCTGAGGAGGATCCTTGAGTGTCTTTATAAAACTAAGTCCCGACAGTTTGGGCATGTTGATATCAACAAATAGAAGATCAGCAGAATATGCATCCAGCCAGCTTCTGGCCTCTAAGGCATCCTGACAGGTGCCGGCTATTTCGGTATCAGGGCAATCCTTGATATAGGTTTGAAGAATGTCTCTTGCAGCGGGTTCATCATCTATGATCAGGCATTTGATCATGTGAGCTCCATGTATAAGTTGGTTTTGAAGATATGATCATCTGAGGATAATTCGAGCCCAAATTTATTTGGATAGGCCAATTCGAGACGTTTTTTTGAGTTTTCGATCCCGGTGCCGGCTCTGAGTTCTGATGTTGTATAGGCTTTTACAGGAATGATATTTTCGGCCGAAAATTCAAGCTTATGGCCCTGTATACTCAGATTAATATCGATATATCCTTCCTCACTTTGAAGATCGGAATGTTTAAAACAATTCTCTACGAAATTGATCAGCAATAAAGGAGCGATCGTTAACTCACCCGGGTTTCCTTTGACAGTATATTTGATCTTGGAAGGATCATTCAATCGCATGAGTTGCATCTCAACGTAATTACTTAGGTAATCAAGTTCATCTTTTAGATCTACACGGTCTGAACCGATCTGATCCAGCACATACCGCAACAGATCGGATAATTGAAGGATCATCCTTGGGGCCTTATCCGTCTTTTTTAGGGATTCACTGTAGATCGCATTGAGCGAGTTGAATAAAAAATGGGGGTTGACCTGTGACCGCAATGCTTTTAATTCAGCCTCTTTATTTTCCTCTTCCAATTGGGCCAATCGGGCAATGTCCTGCTGCTGTGAAAACCAGCTTTTGGTGATGTCGATCATTTGAAACGCAAAGATGTAAATGACGCTGAAACCGATGACCTTTACCGGATCATATAGGGCTACAAAATAATAATCAGGAAAGAGCCAGGTGGATAGATCATTGAAGCTGAACTGGTATATGAAAAAAGTGGTCGCTAATAGGAAGAAGAAGGTTACACCATATCCCAAATACTTTTTATTCAATAAGTACTTTTTGAATAGAAGTTGATTGTGCACGTGAACAGCAAAGAGCATGGGGACATGAAATAACCCAACATAGATCAGGTCGAGCATTCTGACCGATTCGGT
>JAASTO010000147.1 GCA_021767245.1 Balneolaceae bacterium | reverse complement strand
GGAATAGCACCACAGTTAACTATGATGAATGGTTTTTTATCAACGATTTCTTTGCTTGCAGAGTTATTGTGAATAAAATGAGCAAGCACTTCTTTTCCTGTTCCATTCTCTCCTGTTAAAAGAACCGGTACTTTTGATTTGGCTACCCTTAAAGCTTTTCGTTTTAATTCAGTAATTTCCGGAGATTCATGAATCCATTCATTATCGGATGCCATGATCTCTCCCGGGACTTTTGACAGATTTATGCAATCCTGCCATTGCTAACCTCCCCATGCTAAATTATTGTAATTAGTGACAGCTACCCATTAACTGTTATCAACGTAGTGTACAATTGTAAGGGATATATGCGTGATGTTACATGAGAATTTATTAATGTTTGTAACACTCACTGTTTATGAAAGTCTTATGTAGCTCAGCTATACAAATAGCAGGACCATCGCTGCATAAGTGAATACCGCCAGGGTTCCGGCTAAAATTGCAAGGGGAAACTGTGTTTGAACGTGATCCATCAGGTCGCACCCGGTTGAAAGTGAGGATAAGATCGTGGTGTCTGATATAGGTGAGCATTGATCACCAAACACAGCCCCGCCTATGACCGCAGAAAAACACAATGTGAGAAAGAATGGGTCCGGAACGATAACCCACGCTAGCGGTATGGCAACAGGAAATACAACGGCATAGGTTCCCCAAGAAGTACCCGTTGAAAATGCAATAAGCATACATAGGATCATTAGGAGACCGGGAAGTAAAAATGGTGGGATTACATCTCCGACCAGTTCAACAACATAAGCAGCAGTACCCACGGCATCGGCTACTTCTTTTAAAGTGACTGCGAGGGCGAGTATCACCGCGCCAATAGTTACGCCTTTACACCCATCAATAAAACCGTTTATGACTTCTTGCAGCTTCATTCCTTTAGCCAGGGCAATACCAAATCCGGCAAGCACTGCCAGTATAAATGCCTCTGCAATTGGGAGTACTGCGTTTTCACCCATATCCATGAAGAATCGAGTGAAAAGGTATGGAAGAATTGCTACCCCAAGAAGAGTTCCAATGGGACCGAAAAAGTCGATCAGTCCGGGCGAATAATTCTCAGGCACCTTACTTTGAGTAAGTTCATCAGCTGCCATAGGGTTTGCCCCTTCCCGATCCAGGCCATTTCCGGAACGCGCTCTTTTGATGGCGGCCCTCATTTTCTTTCCGGGTATAAATGGGAATTTATCCCAGGCAAATAGCAGTGTAAGAAGTATGGCGAAGATCGCGTAAAAATTATAGGGCAGGGCGGAGATGAAAAAAGCAATACTCTGCTGAGTGGTCTCAAAAAGAGGCAGGGTTCCGATCACTAGTCCCCCAACATAGAAAGGCCATACGTTAAATGGGATGATGGTGGCGGCCGGTGATGCGGTGGAGTCAACCATGTAGGCAAGTTCCTCGTGAGATACCTTATACTTATCTGCTATTGGCCGGACTGTAGCTCCCGTAAGAACAGTGCTGATAGTTCCACCCTGATGAAAGATCAAACCCATTAACCAGGTAAAGAATTTGGCCGTTTGGGGTCCTCGTACCATTTTTTGGCTTGCCCACACGGCAAAACGTTCTGCGCCACCGGTACGGGTCCAGATCCCGATCAAACCACCGAGCGCCCAAAGATATACAATAATGATCAGGGCAAAGCTTTCAGTTCCCACAGATGGGATCAGAAAATCCTGAACGATGTTGATCTTCCCGGAAATGACTCCACCCAAGCAGATGCCAATGAATAATGAGCTGACAACCTCCCGAGTGTAAAAGGCCAGTACGATGGCAACCAATGGAGGCATGATCGACCAGATCCCATAGTGCCCGTTCTGTTCCGGAAATGCGTTATTTAGTCCGGCATAAACCCCGGCTACTATAAGGGCAAGGATAAGTCCTACCCCAATTTTTCTTTGGGTCTCAGGGTCTTTCCACTTCTTTTTTGTACCGGCAAAATCGTTACTCATAGAAAATGTTCTGCATTTTTGGAAAGAAGCATGGTAGTAAATCGGGCAGGAAATGCCAAAAGAATGGTGTTAAAGAGCATAAAAAAGGCGCACCTGAAAAGATGCGCCTTAAAACGATTACTAAATTAAATAAAGCCGATCTAATTGAACAGCTTTTTGATCCAGCCAAATGCTCCGTCTTCAGAACTTGGAGCCGGACGTTTGCCTTTTCCTTCTTTCCCTCCGGAAAGTCCTTCATAGGATGGACGTGGCAAGCCGTTCGTTTTCTTTTCTTTCTTAGGCTTTCTTCGCTTTTTATCCTTCCTGGAAGTCTGTTTCCGGTTATTCTTTTTGTATCCGGACTTCTTGTTTGGATCTGTGTTCTTTTTGGAGCGTCCTTTCTTTTCTTTCACTTCTTCAGGAAGTGGAATTTCAGTTGGGGCATATCCCACTTTTTTTACGATCTCATCGATATCATCCTTGTCCATTTTGGAAACCAGTGATACCATGCGGGCTGCCTTACCGTTTCCAACCAGTTCCGCTCTGTACTTGTACTCCTCAACTTCGTTGGGCACGTCATAGTTAATAACCTGTTTCACTTCATTGAGCTCAATTTCAGTGGCAGATAATCCACCAACCAGCAGGATCTTCATGTCTCCGGAAACGAATTTACCGAAGCGTTCATCGTAATATTCCTGCTTTAGTCCTTCATTGATGCTTACCACACCCCATCCTTTTTTACGGATAATTCTGAACAATCGATCAGTCGTCCGTTTTGAAGCGGCAAATACAACGATCTTGTCAGTCAGTGTTTTCTCAAGATGGGCCAGAAGGGTAGATATCTTGGCTCTTGGCGGGACGTAAATATACGCCTGCGTCAGGTCTTCAGGAACCGTTGGGTCTTCTTCATCAGCATCTGAAGATTTACCATTATCAGAAGCTTCAGTAGGTGCTTCATCTTTTTTCTCTTCCGGATTCAGAACCACACTTACACTTGCGGCTTCCAGCTTACGATTTACTTCTTCCTGATCCAGTACAAATTCTTCTTCAGGGTCCTTCTCGGATGAGGAGTTTGAGTCATTTTCATCCTTAGGGGATTGGTCTGCTTCTTTGCCTTTATCATCAGACTGATCGTAGATCACATCTTCATCAAATCCGAATACTTTGGGATCTTTAAGTAAAGCAGAGGACAAAGCCTGAGTGGCTTTGTTGTTTGATTCAGAAAAAATAAGCACCTGTGGGTCGCTCTCCACTAACTGCATGATATCCTTCACCCGGTTCACCAGGTTATAGTTTTCCATGCCATGAGCCTGATCAATTACAACCAGGTCAATATGGGAAAGCTTAAGCTTATTTTTATCCAGTATTTCAATCAAACGTCCGGGGTTTGCAATTACCACCGGTGCCCCATCTTTTATAGCTTGCTCTTGTTCATCGCGGTTTCCTTTCATGGAAAGGGGGGTGCTGCTGATCTGAGCATGGTATCCCATAGCCCATACAGTCTCATCCAACGCTTTGGCTCGCTCAATAGATGGTGTTAATATTAAAACTTTAGTGCCACTAACCTCTCCATAGGTAGTCAACTTCTGCAAAGCAGGTATCAAAAATACTCCATCATCATCGGTTTCAGTTTTTACAAGCATATGGTTGCCTTGTAGTACCGATGGAATAACTTCATTCTGGAGAGGTGTAGGTTCTTCAATTCGTAGGTCGGCCAGCCCGCTCATTAGTTCGGGGCTTAAGCCAAATTCTTCAAAAGACAATGTTTACACCTCTTTCGTTTTGGCGTTATAGTTCAATTTTCAAAGATCTTATCTCCATCAGCGGAGATTCATTAATATACAAAAAAAGTAACGGAAGCTCAGGTAATCTTCGTTTTACCTGTTTGGTTGTACTCGCTGTACGATTTCGTAAAGAAACTTTCTGCTGTTAGATCAACCCCGGTATAACGTAAATAAACCAGGCTCAGGATGATGATAAGTAAAATTCCAAGCACTCCTGTCAGTCCGGCTTCCGGCCCAAATGAGCCGCCGGTCCACCACTCAGGACCTTTTTGCTGGATCTGAATAATTGAATTTCTGATCTCCATTCCACTAACACGGAACCCAAATATCCCGCCCTGAAAGAAATTCCACGAAAAATGGAGTCCGATTGATAAGGCCAGTCTGCCGGTTATGACGAAAGGTATTGCCAGCATGATACCGGCCAGTAAAATATTGATGACGGCCGTGATGGAGGCATCCGGATTGGCAGCATGTGCTAAGCCAAATAAGGCAGAACTTAAAAAGACGCTGATCAGGGTTGCCCGGAAAGGAGTGATCTGCCCAAAGGTCAGGCCTTCTTTGATGTTTGGAATGAGGTACCCCCTTGACAGCAATTCCTCATAAAAACCAACGGAAGACATCTGTACCAGGAGAAGAAGAATGGGGGTCAGCCAGAACCGTTGCCCATTTCTTTCCCACCCAAAACCATGGATATCAAGCCCATTGGTTTGCCAGATCACCAAAAAGATCAACCCCATAACCGTTGCTGCAATGATGATGCCGGCAAACAGTTCTTTCACCCATGTAATGTTCAGGCTCAATCCCGCGAGATTCCATGACCGCTGATCCACAAACCGGAACATCACATAGTACAATCCCAGTGTAAAAAGTGAAATACCAATAAACTGAAGGGCAGTGTATGGGATGAGAGAAGGCAATGCCACTCCAAAACTAAACAGGAAAAGAAACAGAATGATCCTTAATAGGGAACGTAACCGCTGTTCCTCGACATTAAAAAACGGGTTTTTCATAGGTCAATGTTTGAAATTCGGTCTGGCTTAATATAGAAATTACAGGCACTTTTTAGCAGGATGTTTGTAACCGGTCAGAAATTGATGGGCAATACCTGAGAGATTTTTCGTTTATTACAAACAAAGCCAAAGTATAACTGAATACAAAAAGCATGGAACGTTACGTGTTAGAAGCTTCCAAAGATGTTATCGAAGAGATCTTTGAAGTTGAATCATCCTCAGAGGTTATTTATGAACCCAATTACAATGTGATACAGGGAGCTGTAATGCCTGTCATCCTGAAACAGGGTGGGAAACGAAAGATCGATACTTATGAATGGGGGTATAAAAAAGATCCGTCAGTTGAAGGGGTGTCAGAAATTAAAGTTGAAAATGTAAAGGAATCATCTGACTGGGATGAAGCCTTGGAGAAACATGCCTGTATTATCCCGGCATCCGGTTTTTATAAGTGGAAGGAGACCGTTGAAGATCCGCTGCCTTTTTACCTGAGGGTTATCTCAGAAGAAGTGAGTGGCTTTGCCGGAATTTGTTCAGTCTATGAAGATGAAAATGGCAGAACTGTAAAAACCTTTGCTATACTCACGATGCCGGCTAATGCGCTTGTAGAACCACTTGACGACAGGATGCCTGTGATCTTAAAAAGCAGTGATCAGGATAAGTGGATGAATGGTGAAGGGAAAGCCCTGATCGATAAAGGATTTGATGCCGATGCCCTGCTCCCAAATATGACGGTGTTCAGAGTGCCGGAGCTGGTGAATGATCCATCCAACAATTCAAAAGAACTCATTCAGCCAATCCCTAAGCTTCGGAATTACGACGGAGCTGATGATGATTAATTCTCATCAGTAAACTTAAAGATCTGCTTTAACCGGGCAGGTTCCCTCCGGGAGTGGTACCGGGCTTGCCTTCAGTCGGGTTGTTGTAATACCGAATGGTTGGGTAAGCAAAATCGATGTCGTCATGGCCTTCAAATTCGAGAAGGATATTTTCCCAGAGTTGTTGTGAAATGCCTCTTCGGGTGCGCGGATTGGATAGATACCGAATGGTGAGATTGATTCCGCTGTCTTTCACGCTGGTGTACACAATGGGTGTGAGATATCGGTATTGTATCAAATAGTGCTTTTCGGCTTTTTTGACTTCATCCCGGGCCTGATTCACAAATTCCTGACATACATCATCTGCAATTTTCTGAAGTAATTCTTTGGCTTTTTTCCAGTCACTCTCGAAGGTCACCAATATGCCCATTTCATTCCATACCCATTCAAAGTCAGCGGTGTAGTTGGCAATATCTTCGGCAAATATTTTATGATTGGGGATATGTATGATGCGCCCGGTACTCTGATCCGCATCCACCCAGTTTCCGATCTCTAAAATGGTGAATTTGAAGACTCTGATGTCGATCACATCCCCCTTTGAATTACCGACCTGTATTCGGTCTCCAATATCGAACGGTTTACGCCAGATCAGAAACAGCCACCCGGCCATATCGGTGACGGGATCTTTAAGGGCTATGGCAATACCGGCTGAAAGTAAACCAAGAAATGTTCCCAGCTGACCAAGGGCCGAAAACCAAACCTGAGCCAGTATGATCACTCCTATCAGAAAAACAATATAGTTCGTGTTCTTTTTCCACTTGTACAGCGTTTTTTTGCTTTCAACATTTTTCTGAAGGATCCGGACCACAAAAAAGCGAATGAGCCAGAGAAATATGATGATCCCGACCGTTTCAGCGATCTGAATGGTTAGACTTGGAGAGTTTGCAATGAATTCTTTTATGCTGTCTATGAACTCTTTCATCCGTTATTTGTATTTTTTGATACTCCGATGCTTGGGATAGTATGCAAAAATCGGTATCTTTGCACCCTTCAAAAAAGATAAGAATCTAATTACATGCTTTATAATATAATTGTTGGTGTCATCGCTATCATTTGTTTTCTGCTGATCGTGGTTGTTCTGTTACAACCGGGTCAGGGACAAGGAATTTCCGGAATGGGTGGAGCCGGAGCCATCGGAGGCGGTGGCGGACTCGGTGCCCGCAGAACTGCAGATCTTCTATCAAAGGCCACATCCATCCTTGCAGGTATTTTCCT
>JAASTO010000146.1 GCA_021767245.1 Balneolaceae bacterium | reverse complement strand
GATTCTTTGATCAAATTGTATTCATGAATCATAAGGGTTTTACGGCGTTTCCATATTTGATCCCTGTTCTTTCCATGCTTTTCGCCAACTTCTGCATTATTATCATTATTGATCATGTCCAGGATCAACTGATAGTCATCTATTTTCCATGATCGAATAATACTGTCTATGACTTCGAATAACCGGTTTAGCTGTTGGGTCAGAACGGTGTTATCCAATAGGAATTGAAATCGTTTTCTGTCTCTTTTCTTGCTACCTAATAATTCCCGTGCTTTTGTTAAACCGGGTCCCATCATTTCATAAGCGATATCCGGGTTGATCTCAGTCTCTATCTTCCCATAATGAACCACATAATGGAGCTTGAAATCAAGGGTTTGGCGTAAACATTCTTCCTCATAATAAAATAGGGTATGTATTGCGGTTAGCAACGAATTGGGTATTCCCTGAAATTCATCACCCAGGGTAATGGTATAAGGGGAGAGTAGGTTGTCCCTTAAAGCGTTGTTACAGCTTTCTGTAATATTATTCAGTTGCTTTTGCAGGGTTTGTGAATCGTAATCCTTGCTCGAAACAACGTCACCCATTAATATGTAGTGCATTTTACCCATTTGGAGAAGTACTTTTATGGATTATACTATAGTTTCAATTAAAATGAAACAAATATAAATGTTTCAATATTAATGAAACAATAGGGTTGGTGGCACTTTCTTTGAAACGATGATAGCAGGAAGTTATGGGGTTATTCTGTGTTGGTAGGTTTACAGAAGGCCGATAATGAATCCGGATGAAGGACACATTAATACTTCAATAGCTTGTCGAGCTGTTCTTCAAGCTTGGAATCTGCCATAAAGCCATTTTCAAGATTCTTATCGTGGGGGATAGGGATATCCTTTGACGCACACCGAATGACCGGTGCATCCAGCCACTCAAAGCACTCCTCAGAGATGATCGCTGAGATCTCACTAAGCGGGCCTAAGGTTAGTGAAGGTTCTTGCAACAATAATACTTTACCGGTTTTTTGGACGGTGTTTCGAATAGCTTCCTTATCCAATGGCAGTAAGGTTCTGAGGTCTAATACCTCAATTGAGATGTCGTTTTTGGCGTATCTATCGGCATACTCCATAGCCCATTGCAGCCCCATTCCATAGGTGATAATAGTGGCGTCAGTTCCTTCCCGGCGAATTTTGGCTTTTCCCAGAGATTCATAATTAGCTTTATCAGGAATCTGTGCTTTCAGACTTCGATAGAGTTTTTTATGCTCAAAGAATAGTACCGGATTCGGATCATAGAGGGAACTGTAAAGTAAATTCATGGCATCCTCAACGGTACCCGGAACCACTACTTTAAGTCCCGGTATTTGCATGAACCAACCTTCCACAGATTGGGAATGAAAAGGTCCGGCTCCTACACCACCCCCATGTGGGGCTCTAATGGTAATATTCAGTGGCGGAGCCCATCGGTAATGTGACTTGGCTATATTATTAACGATCTGATTGAATCCACAGGATATGAAATCAGCGAACTGCATTTCTACCACAGGCTTGAATCCTTCAAGAGCCAAACCCATAGCCGCACCTAATGCCCCGGATTCAATAATAGGAGTGTTTCGTACCCGGTCTTTCCCAAATTGATCCAGAAATCCTTCCGTGATCTTGAAGACGCCCCCGTATTCTGCAACATCCTGTCCCATGATCAGATAACTACTGTCTTCCTCAAACGTCTGACGTAAGGAGGCCTGAATGGCATCTACAAAACGGTGTTCGTAGGTCACTCCATCTTTATGTTCCGGCAGGGTATAGGGTTCCGGTGCATAAACCCTGTTTAATTCACGTTCTTCATTAAAAACGGGATCGGCAGCTTTAAGGGCCTTATTCAGGTCTTCTTTGAATGATGCATCGACTTCTTTGGTGATCTTCTCAAAATCTTCGGTTGTAAATAATCCCTCGGCTTCCAGATATTGTTCAAATCTATGGATCGGATCTTTTTCAGCCCAGTTTTCAAATAGTATATCAGGGACGTAGTGTGTTCCGGATGCTTCCTCGTGACCTCTCATTCGAAAGGTTTTAGCCTCGATCAGAACCGGTTCACCTTTTAAAGCGAGTTCTCTGGCTTTACCTACCGTTTCCATAACCTCAAAGATGTTATTTCCATCAATGTTAAAGCCATGCATTCCATACCCTTTGGCTCTGTCAGAGAGGTGCTCACAGGCATACTGTTCTGACGTAGGGGTTGAGAGCCCGTAACCGTTATTTTCTATGATAAACACCACAGGCAGTTTCCAAACAGCGGCTAGATTCAAGGCCTCATGAAAATCACCTTCACTGGTGGCTCCATCTCCACAAAATGAGAAAGCCACACCATTTTCCTGCTTCAGTTTCTTGGCAAGTGCAAGTCCGTCTGCTACCGGCATCATTGCGGCAAGATGGGAGATCATACCTATGATCTTATGGTCCGGGATTCCAAAATGGAAGGAGCGGTCTCTGCCTTCAGTGAATCCATCGGCTTTGCCAAATAACTGACAAAAAAGAGGGTAGAGCGGGACATTCCTTGAAGTAAACACTCCCAGATTCCGGTGCATCGGTAAGATGTAATCTTCCGGTTCTGAGGAAAGTGTAACACCTACACCTACAGCCTCCTGACCAATGCCGGAAAACCATTTACTGATCTTATTCTGCCTCAGTAACATCAGCATACGTTCTTCTATACGCCGGGGTAATAGTAACTTTTTGTAGATGTAAAGTGCTGTCTCTTTGGAAATCTTCTTGTCGGTAATAGCCACGCCGGAATCAAATTTGTGTTAAGTTTTACCAGCCCAATAGGTAAGCAAAAATTAGCGGAGCCACAATAGTGGCATCTGATTCGATTATGAACTTTGGAGTGTCTATTCCCAGTTTACCCCAGGTAATTTTTTCGTTGGGCACAGCTCCTGAGTATGAACCGTAACTGGTGGTTGAATCACTGATCTGACAGAAATATGACCAAAGGGGAGTGTCTGTCATCCCTAGGTCTTGTTCCATCATCGGCACCACGCAGATCGGGAAATCACCGGCAATACCACCCCCGATCTGAAAGAAACCGACTCCGTTTGATGAATGGTTCTTGTACCAATCTGCCAGCATCATCATGTATTCAATGCCCGATTTAGTGGCTGAGGGATTCGTTCTTCCCTCAATGCAATGGGAGGCAAAAAAGTTACCGCAGGTAGAATCTTCCCAACCGGGTACAATGATAGGGATATTCTTTTCAGCTGCTGCCAGAAGCCATGAGTTCTTAGGGTCGATCTGATAGTCATCTTTCAGGTCACCACTCAATAAAAGATCATAAAAGTATTCATGTGGGAAATAACGCTCCCCGCTTTCACTCGCTTTCACCCATCTTTTCACCAGGTGTTCCTCAATGCGACGCATAGCTTCTTCTTCCGGAATACAGGTGTCGGTTACGCGATTGAAGTGTTGGTCCAGCAGTTCCTGTTCATCCTCCGGACTTAGATCCCTGTAATTTGGAATTCGTTTATAATAATCGTGGGCTACCAGGTTGAAAACATCTTCCTCCAGATTTGCTCCCGTACAGGTAATGATCTGTACTTTATCCTGCCGTATCATTTCGGCCAGAGACAGCCCTAATTCGGCTGTACTCATAGCACCGGCCAGGGTGATCATCATCTTTGCACCAGAGTTAAGCTGATCTTCGTAAGCCTTTGCGGCATCAACAAGTGAGGCAGCGTTAAAATGTCTGTAATGATGGGTGATGAATTCTGAAACAGGTCCTTTTTTACTCATGAGTTCGCAAATTTATAGCTTAACATTTTGTAGTATAATTTGGCAGCAAGAAATTGAGGGGCTTTGATATTATCGATCGGGGCAAGCTCCACAATATCGAAACCGATCACATCTTTTTGGGTAAATACTTTTTTGAGATATCTGATGATAGTGTTCCAGTCCATTCCGCCGGGCTCAGGGGTTCCAGTGGCCGGCATAATAGAAGGATCGAAAACATCCAGATCCAGGGTGATGTACACCTTGTCCGTCATTTTAGATATGGAATCCTGCATCCATTCAGTTTGGCCATACATGTGTTCTGCAAAAAAGCATTTTTCACGATCCAGATAGGGCAATTCTCCGGAATCCATGCTTCTGATTCCGACCTGAATCAGGTTTGAATTTTGAGAGGCATCATACACCGCACAGGCATGATTGTAAGGGGAACCGTGAAAATCCGGCCGTAAGTCTGTGTGGGCATCCAGTTGGAGGATCGTAACGTCAGGGTGAGCCTCATAAAATGCCTTGATCACACCAATACTGATGGAGTGTTCACCGCCAAAAAAGGTCAGGAATTTATCGGTTTTTAAAAGTTCTTTTGTTTTACCGTAAACGGTTTTAAAAACAGCCTCAGGGGAGGAATCCTCCATGATGGGTTCCAAAATATGAACTCCCTGCTCATAGACCTCACTATCGGTTTCTATATCGTAGATCTCCATATTCTCGGAAGCATCCAGAAAAGCTTCAAATCCTTTATCAGCACCTTTGCCCCAGGTGCTTGTGCCGTCATAGGGGATGGATTGAAGAAGCACTTTGGCGTTCTCGTATTCGTTATGATCTCCTTCAATTCCTGCGTAAATGTAATTATTCTTAGTCATTGTAACCCAATATGTTAAGCATGTTATCAACGGTTTGTTCATCACGGTACACATAATCAAACAGGTTACCGTTTTCGTCTTTATCTACCACAATGTGTTTTGGTGATGGGATGAGGCAGTGTTTGATACCGCCATATCCGCTGATGGAATCCTGATAGGCTCCGGTATGGAAAAACCCTATGTACAGCGGTTCGTCTTCATCGTTTGAATAGGCCGGCAGCAATACCTGCTGGTTGAGTTCTTCTGAATTATAATAATCAGAATGGTCGCAACTGATCCCTCCAATATTGACTCGTTTATAGGGATTCTCCCATTTATTGAGTGGAAGAAGTATGAATTTTTCATTGATCGACCAGGCATCGGGAATGGTGTTCATCAGGCTGTTATCAACCAGGTACCATAATTCTGTGTCATTTTGCTGCTTTTGTTCCAGTACCTGAAAGATCACCGCGCCGCTTTCACCCACGGTGTATTTACCAAACTCGGTGTAAATATCAGGTTCCTCAACATTCGCATCCTGGCATGCTTCCTGAATGTTTCGAACAATCTCTCCGGTGATGTATTCATAATCAAAATCGAAACTCAGACTGTTCTGGATCGGAAAGCCGCCCCCAATATTCAGAGCCTTCACTGAAGGTACCAGCTGTTTGATCCGGGTGAATTGGTTCAGCGCCTTTTTGAACTCATTCCAGTAATACATGCTGTCATTGATACCGGAGTCCACGAAAAAATGAACCATCACCAATTCCACATTATCATTATCCACGATCTTTTCTTTCACGAAATCAATGATCTCCCGTTTGTTGATGCCAAGCCGGGAGGTATAGTAGGAGGCCTGAGGATCCTCTTCGATGGATATCCGTAATCCGATCTTGACCGGGTGGTCGGTTTCCAATTCGGATAGTTTGTCCAATTCGCGTGCATTATCAAGTACTGAAATGGAGTTTTTAAACCCTGCATTGATCAGCCTGCCAATCTTTTTGATGTAATCATCCGTTTTGTAGCCGTTGTGCACAATGGTTTTGTCTGTATTGAAGACCCCTTTGTGATAAAGGTTTTCGATCAGATCGATATCGAATGATGAGGAAGTTTCCAGGGAAACATTTTCTTTGAGAGCGGTGCGTACAACGTGATTAAAATGACAGCATTTGGTGCAATAACAAAACTCGTACTTACCGGAGTAGTTATTCTCCTCAATGGCCTTATTGAACCACTGCCTTGCCTGCCCGATCCGCTCCCTGATCTTGGGCAGATAGGAAACCTTGAAAGGGGTTCCGTATTTTTTGATCAGTTTGTGCAGGTCAACGTTGTTAAAATGCAAAGTACCATCAACCAGTTCAAAGCCGTTTTGCGGAAAATGATAGGTTTGGTCAATGAGGTCAAAATAATTATTCTTCATCAGGCAGGTACAGGTCGTAAGTAATTAATGGGATAACGGGGTCAAAAGAATGCAAATATACGAGTTAATTGCAATGGATTAACTATGAGTTGAAGTTTTTTTATAAATGAAAGTATAGGTGTTCAGGCTTCATGAAGTTCGGCATACATATTCAGGGTTTCTTTACAGCTGCACTAAAGCTAAAAACAATGTAGATTTGATACATGCTATGTAAAACAGTCGGTGTAATTTTATGGATGATGCTATTCCCGGCAGACTTAGTTTATGCTCAGGAAGGTGATTTTCGGGTTTATGAAGGAAATTCAGAAATCACTGTTCCCGATTCGGTTCAGCAAAAATTATCCGATAAAACAATAAACCCAGAGATTCATTTACTGCAATGGTTCGCTGCTGATGGATATCTGAACGCTACGATTGATTCCCTCACTCAAAACAGTGCTATAGTCACCCGAAATTGTGCATTTAATCTTCAGGACCTGAGATGGCGGTACTCAGGGATTAGGGACTCAGTGATCGTCCAAAATATTCAAAGGCCATATTCAAAGAAACAACTGCAGTGGATCATTGGATCCCATTTAATTGAATTGGCGGAAAAAGGCTTTCCCTTTTCAAAAGCCGAGATTACACAAGTCAACCATCAGTACGATGAATGCGCTGTTTCTGTGGAGATAAGTGTAGAAACAGGGATCAGGGCAACTTCAACGGATATCTTTTTTACAGGGCTCACGACTAACTCGAAGGAGTATGTTAAAAAGGTTTCGAGGTATCAGGAAGGGCAGGTCATCACCCCGCAATACCTGCGTTTCATTCG
>JAASTO010000145.1 GCA_021767245.1 Balneolaceae bacterium | reverse complement strand
TAAGGTATCGTTTCTGAAATCAGGGGTTTTAACCGTATCAGAAATGAACATACCGCGTTCAACCAGCAGCGATCTCAATCCTTCCACATCAGAATCATCCCATTCAAAATTTTCGCGATAGTTTTCAAAATCAGATTCCCATTCTGCTCGGAATGCATCCCCGTTATCGTCCAGATAGTTTCTAACATAATCAAAGGATGCTTGCTCACGAATGGCAAAATTGAACACATAAGCTGACATAGAAGTATCTGCCGGCACGATATAATCAGGCACAATACCTCCACCGCCATAAACGGTTCTACCATTATCAGTCTTATACTTCAGAGAATCAGGAATATGGTTAATGAATTCTGAAGCATCTTCCATGGCATCATCACGGCGGTAGATCTCATAAGCGTACTCTTCACCACCCTCTACAAATGGTTTTTGTATGAGTCTGCCTGAGGGGGTGTAATAACGAGAGATGGTGACTCTCACACTGCTTTTATCAACCAGTTCATATTGTTGCTGAACAAGCCCCTTGCCGAAAGTACGTTTACCGACGATCAATCCCCGATCATGGTCCTGAATAGCCCCACTTACGATCTCACTCGCTGAAGCGGCTCCTTCATCAACAAGTATGATTACGGGTTTGTCAATATAAGTTCCGTCTTTTCTCGAGAAATATTCACCATCAAAACGTTTATGCTTACTTTTGGTGGACACCAGCTCGGTTCCGCGCGGGAAAAATTCTTCTGCAATGGCGATAGCTTGACTCAAATATCCCCCGGGATTTCCTCTCAGGTCAAGTACCAATCGGTCCATGCCTTCCTCGCGTAGTTCCCGGGTGGCTTGCATAAATTCATCGTGGGTTGTGGCAGCAAACCGATTGATCTTGATGTATCCGGTTCGCTCATCCAGCATATATGAAGCATCAACGGTATACAATGGGATATCATCACGAGTGATGGTAAAATCGATCGGGTCGCTTACATTGGGGCGTTTGATGGTCACATCAACTTTGGTGCCTTTTTCACCGCGCAGCCTTCTCAGAACCATTTCATTAGTGAAACCGACAGCAGATGAATCTTCTATCTCAATAATGCGGTCACCTGAACGAATTCCCAGTTGTTCACTGGGCCCACCCGAAATAGCCGTAATAACGGTAATGGTATCCTGTATGATTTGGAACTGGACACCAATACCCTGAAATTTTCCGGCAAATTCAGCCTGGATCTGCTCGTTATCTTCGGCTTCAATGTATACGGAGTGAGGGTCAAGGGTTGAAAACATGCCTCTAATGGCAGCCTCAGTTAGCTTTCCCATGTTTTCCTCAGGGCTATTGTTAGCTACATAAAGGTAGGCGCGTTCAAAGTTTCTGAATGAATCTCTGATCGACTCAATGTTAACCCCTTTAAAGGTTGTATCGATGGGGGAGTTGTTGATCTCCAGCGTACTGTCCTTGATGGCTTTGACCATATATTTGATACTGGACTTGTACATCTGATCGATATCAGGTTCACTGAAGTAATTGGTTATGATACTTCGTTGTGCCTGATGGTATTTGGTCAGATTTTCTGTGTCGTTGTTTTCTGACTGTATCACCGGATCGACCCCGGTAAACCGGAGTGCTGCAAGCAGCAACAGAATGAGTATGTTTGGGTACAATATCTTTTTTAAATGCATGTAGATCATATTACGTCTTAACTTTGGGATCTTAACCAATACCTATAGCATGATTCGTTTGTTTGAAAACGAGTGTACTAAATAAATAAGTATACCACAATTCTGTGATTCCTTTCTTTTTATAACACTTTACATGCTCTTAAAGTATATAATGACTCAGATCTTTGTCTTTTACAATGTCTGTTAATTGCTTATCCACATAGGCTTTATCGATGGTTATCTTGCCTGAATTGATATCGTCCGGCACGGCGAATAGCAGTTCGTCAAATAATGATGACATTATGGTATGCAATCGTCTCGCTCCAATATTTTCAACAGAGGAATTGACTTCCGCAGCTATGCGTGCAATTTCTCTGATCGCCTCTTCCTTGAACTCGATCTCAACGCCTTCTGATTGCAGCATGGCGATATACTGTTTGGTAAGGGCATTTTTGGGTTTTGATAAAATATCTACGAAATCGTCCTCAGTCAGAGAGTTTAATTCCACACGGATCGGAAATCTACCCTGAAGTTCAGGTATCATGTCTGATGGCTTGGAAACGTGGAAGGCTCCAGAGCCAATGAACAGAATATGGTCGGTTTTAACAATTCCGTGTTTTGTATTCACCGCACTTCCCTCAACAATAGGTAAGAGGTCTCTTTGAACACCCTGACGGCTCACATCGGGTCCACCCTTACCGCCACCACTGGATGATTCTGCGATCTTATCGATCTCGTCAATAAAGACAATGCCTTGTTTTTGAACTCGTTCAAGAGCTTCCTGCACAGCCGATTCATGATCGATCAGTTTTTCAGCTTCTTCTTCAGTCAAAAGCTCACGAGCTTCACTGATGGGCAGTTTCCGCTTAGATTTCTTATTGCCCTTACCGATATTACCCAGCATATCCTGAAGGTTGATACCCATTTCTTCCATGCCCTGAGGTCCAAATACCTGCATCATAGGGCTCTTGCTGGATTTTACTTCAACTTCGATCTCCCGGTCTTCAAGTTCACCGTTCTTCAATTTCTCTCTGAATCGCTCACGCGTGCGTTCATTTAATTCAGAGTCGCTGGCACTTTTAGGGTCAAAACTATCATCGCCGGAAGAAGAACTGTTGAACCCGACTCCGCTCTTTTTAACAGGAGGGATGAGGATATCCAGTATTCTTTCTTCAGCCTTTTGGGCCGCTTTTTCCTTTACTCGTTCCTGCATTTCTTGCTTTACCATGCTGATAGCTACATCCGTGAGGTCGCGGATCATGGATTCCACATCGCGGCCTACGTATCCAACCTCGGTGAATTTTGAGGCTTCCACTTTCATGAAAGGAGCATGAGCCAGTTTGGCAAGTCGACGAGCGATCTCGGTTTTACCGACTCCGGTAGGACCGATAAGCAAGATATTATTGGGAACGATCTCTTCACGTATCTCTTCCTCAGCATTCAGTCTTCTCCATCGGTTACGTAGAGCAATGGATACAGATCTTTTAGCAGATTGCTGACCTACAATATACTTGTTCAGCTCAGATACGATCTGCTGGGGCGTTAAATTCTTTTCTTCAATAGTTAGCATATCAATCGTCAATTTCTAAAATGGTAATATTATGATTGGTGTATATGTCAATGTCAGCTGCAATGTTGAGTGCATCTTTTACGATCTCTTTAGATGAAAGACCGGGTGCATGCTTGACCATAGCGCGCGCAGCTGAAAGGGCATAGGAGCCTCCACTGCCAATAGTTGCAATTTCATCGTCCGGTTCAATGACATCACCCTGACCGGAAATAACCAAAGACTTTTCGTTATTCATTACGATAAGAAGAGCCTGAAGTTTTTGGAGAAATTTGTCCTTTCTCCATTCTTTGGCGAGCTCAACGGCTGCTCTCTCCATGTTGCCGTTGTATTCATTCAGTTTTTCCTCATATTTCTCAAAAAGGGTGAATGCATCGGCAGTGGAACCGGCAAAACCTGCCAGTATTTTACCATTATATAGTTTTCTAACTTTCTTGACGGTACTTTTCATGACGGTTTTGTCCATCGTAGCCTGTCCGTCACAACCAATTGCAGCTTTACCATCGTGGATCACACCCACAACAGTTGTTGCATGTAATTCAGATAAATTCATAAATAATATTTTAATGAAAGAGTTTACAGATCAGGTACAAAAACCAAGCCAAGATCTATTTTGAAGACTTATAGTACTTGGTATTGTCTCTTCCATTCGATCTGTCATTACGACCTGACGAACTGTTCTCTTTCTTGGAAATGTCCAGGTTTTCTTTATCACCTTTACCGCTTTCAAGCTCGATGAGTTCACCTTCACGGTCCAGGACTTCTTCAATCGACTCATCCCGCATAACGATATCAGTGATGTCTATATCGGAACCAACAAGAGTTGCTCGGAACTCATTCATTGATACGGTTTCATCCCCGATCAGGGAGATCTTGATACGATAGCGAGCCATCCATTTCCATCTGGTACTTAACATCCCTTTGGTTAGTACCGAACGTAAATAAGGGTTTACGTAGATGTCTACAGCACGGTAATTGGTGTTGTGCTTGAACTTACTCAGCCATGTTTCCAGGTCCGTCACAATAGTATCTTCAGTAACTACATTACCGGAACCGCCGCAAACCGGACAGACTTTAGAAACGGAATTAACAACACTTGGCCTGATGCGCTGACGTGTGATCTGTACAAGCCCAAAATCACTCATGCCAATAACATTGGTCTTGGCAGGGTCCTTAACAAATTCCTTCTTGAGCTCATCGTAGATTTTCTTACGATTCTTGTCATTGCGCAGGTCAATGAAGTCAACTACGATGATACCACCGATATCACGCAACCTGAGTTGCTTGGCGATCTCTCTGGCGGCTTCAAGGTTTGTTTTAAGGGAATTATCCTCCTGACGCTTTTTGGCGGCATAAGGGCCGGAGTTTACGTCTACCACATACATGGCTTCCGTTTGCTCAAAGATCAGGTATCCACCGGATTTCATCCTAACCCGGGGGCTAAAAATGGAATTCACGTCATGAGCTATTTTCATGTAATCGAAAATATGCTCCTTGCCTTTGTATAGCTGAACATTTGGTACCATTTGCGGGGCGATCTGACTCACATATCCCTTGATCTGCCTGTACAGCTCTGGATCATCAATCAGTACCCGGTCATAGTTTTTGGCAAAAAGGTCCCGAATAAGACTTTCTGTCATATTCAGGTCACGATACAATAGGGAAGGGGGTTTGGCATCCTCTAACTTATCAACGATCTGTTCCCACTTCTTCAGTACATTTCTAAGATCATCCTCAAGTGACTTCTTATCCTGACCTTTCGCTACAGTACGAACGATCACACCGAATCCATCGGGAACCATGTTATTAAGAATTCCTTTCAGGCGGCGACGTTCCTTGTAATGACCGATCTTCTTGGATACAGCGATATAATCCCCCATCGGAATGAGCACCAGAAATCGCCCTGCGATTGTAATGTCTGTTGAGATCCTTGGACCCTTGGAGCCAATGGGTTCCTTAACGATCTGCACCAGTAGTTTCTGACCGGTTCGCAACATTTTACCGGCCATGATCTGCTTCTCAATGTTGGAAAGATTGTCTTTATTTGCTACATCTTTCTTAACATTGCTAGGAATAGCGTTCGGGCCATTGAGTTTTGTGATGTACTCATCAAGATGGTCACCGGCATCAGAAAAGTGAAGAAAGGCATCTTTTGGAGTGCCCATATCAATAAATGCGGCTCTGATTCCGCTTAGCACTTTGTGAACGCGTGCTACATATATATTACCAACTGTACGCTGGTTTTCTTCTGATTCTATAAAAAGCTGCGCCAATTCGTTGTTTTCCAATAGCGCAATACGGGTCTGATTGCCCGAAGAGTGAATAATAATTTGATTCTTCATTAAAATTCTTCCTTTCCCAAAAGCCACTGCTTCCTTTGCAAACGAACCATCTGATTAATTTACGATGCAAATCGATAAGGGTCTCATTAGTGAGAGCACGGTTTGAAGCAATCGGTCGAGCGGCTGCTTTGGGAGTAATATCTGTTAAAATTGTTTTTTGAGTTGATTCCTGTTCGGAATCGGAAAAGAGTTGCTGCGTAAGATTTGTAAGCAATAATCCGCAGAAAAAGAGAAAATCAATGATAGCATCTTCAAAATGAGTAGACATTGATGCCGTCATAATTTGATTTTGGTATGTATTCTGTGCGTTATGCAATCGAAAATTGTTTAAAAAAAGCTTTTATAGGCTGATTTTCTCCTCAATGAATATACATGGGAAATGCCATTAATGTAAACGCATCAGTAAATAAAAAAATAGTTTTACCTGCGTCCAAACGCAGCGTGATTTAGACTCTGTCACAGGGGCTGATGTTAAGAGTACAGGCTAGGTTTCTGAAGCCTGTACTCAATCCTGTACTCAATAAGGTCAAGAGTCCTCGTCAACCCGCTCTATGGTTGCACCAACCGCTCTGAGTTTATTTTCAAGGGTTTCGTAACCGCGATCCAAATGATAGATGCGCAAGACTTCTGTGGTGTTTTCAGCCACTAAGGCAGCCAATACCAGGCTCACACTGGCTCTCAGGTCTGTACTCATAACGGAAGCTCCTGTCAGTGGAGTTTTACCTGAAATGTGAACCGTGTTTTTTTCTACATCAACGTCGGCTCCCAATCGGGTCAGTTCCGGCACATAGCTGAAACGGTCAAAATAAACGGTATCTGTAACTTTGGATTCGCCTTCAGCCTGAGTCATCATGGTGGCCCATTGTGCCTGAAGGTCGGTTGGAAAGCCGGGATAGATCTGTGTTTTGATGGAAACCGGTTTGAGGGTTTCAGGAGCTTTGACATTAATAGTAGTGCCATCGATATCAACAGTAGTGCCTGTTTCCCGAAGTTTTTTAGTGAAGCTGCCCAAATGCTCAGGATTGCACCCCGTAAGCGTAAGTTCGTTGCCGGGCTGCATGGCCCCAAGTATCATGAAGGTTCCAAGCTCAATACGATCGGGATCATTGGATACTTCGATTCCTGTAAGCTCATCCACGGCACGTACCGTGAGGGTGTCAGTACCAATACCTTCAATATCAGCCCCCATAGCCACCAGGTGATCACACAGTTGAACCACATCCGGTTCCTTGGCAGCATTTTCGATCGTAAATTCTTTGGCTTTTAAAACAGATGCCAGAAGAAGATTTACAGTAGCTCCAACCGAACTCGGTTCAAG
>JAASTO010000144.1 GCA_021767245.1 Balneolaceae bacterium | reverse complement strand
TCACATTGATAGATGTCGGCGCCTTCCTCAATACCCAGTTCCAGATACTTGTTTACCGTTTCAAATTGTTCCTTAGAGTTGATCGCTCCGACATCAGTGTTTTTATCAAGCGGATCGCCAACAATCAGTGTTGACAGGCGGTCCTTAAGTTTCTGGATCACTTTATCAGCGATACCTTCCTGAACCAGTAAACGAGAACCGGCACAGCAAACATGTCCCTGATTGAAGTAAATAGCATTGATGATGCCTTCCACTGCCTGATCGACCGGAGCATCTTCAAAGATCAGCATGGCACCTTTACCGCCTAATTCCAGGGTGTATTTTTTGTCAGTACCGGCCAGTGAACTTTGAATGAGTTTACCCACTTTGGTTGAACCGGTAAAGGCGATCTTGTCAACATCCTTGTGGTTGACAATCTCGGCACCGGTTTGTCCGGCTCCTGTAACTATATTCACCACGCCATCGGGCAATCCACAATCTTTCACTAATTCGGCAAATTTAAGCGCCGTGAGTGAGGTTGTTTCCGCAGGTTTCAGAACCACGGTGTTACCTGTGGCAAGAGCAGGAGCGATCTTCCAGGCAAGCATCAGCAAAGGGAAATTCCAGGGAATGATCTGTCCACATACGCCAAGAGGTTCAGGTTGTTTACCGGGAAAGGCATATTCGAGTTTATCAGCCCAGCCGGCATAGTAGAAGAAATAGGCCGCAACCAAAGGAATATCTACATCACGGGATTCACGTATCGGTTTACCTCCGTCCATACTTTCAAGAACCGCAAATTCCCGGGCTCTTTCCTGAATCATACGTGCGATCCGATAGATGTATTTGCCACGTTCTTTAGCTGAAATACGAGACCATTCACCTTCAAACGCTTTTCTAGCCGCCTTAACCGCTTTATCCACATCTTTTTGAGTGGCTTCAGCAAATTCAGTGATAACCTTTTCATTGGCAGGATTAGTACTTTTAAAATATCGGCCCTTAGATGGTTTCACGAATTTTCCATCAATGAATAGGTCATACTTTTCCTTTACCTCAGCAAAATCAGAATCCTGTGGGGCAGGGGCATATTCCCATAAAGAGGCAAAATCCAGCTTCGAGTTGGGAGAGGTTGGTTTGTAAGGAACGTCTTTGGTTTCAGTATTGGACATGACAGTGGATTCTAAAATTGAAAACGTTGAAAAATTTAATCGTTACTAAAGTAATTCAGAGATTGGTACTGACCGGTTTCCTGTTTCACGATCTGCATGAGAATATCATTTGTAAGAGAACTGGCTCCAAATCGGAAATAATGTTTATTCAGCCAGGCTGCGCCAAGAGTTTCTTTAACTAATACCAAATATTGTATGGCTTGTTTCGCAGTTCGGATGCCACCGGCAGGTTTCATGCCGATCATCTTATCCGTTTTATAGTAATAGTCTCTGATGGCCTCAAGCATGACCAGAGTAACCGGTTGTGTGGCAGCAGGACTCACTTTTCCGGTCGAAGTTTTAATGAAATCTGCACCGGCATGCATAGCGATATCACTTGCCTTTCTGACATTCTCAAGTGTTTGAAGTTCACCGGTTTCAAGAATCACTTTGAGGTGAGCCTCTCCACAGGCTTCTTTTACAGCGGCGATTTCATCAAAGACCAGGCTGAATTCTCCATTTAAAAAAGCCCCGCGACTAATGACCATATCGATCTCATCGGCTCCTTCTTCCACAGCAAAGCGTGTATCATCCAACCGATTAGACAGTGGAACCTGTCCGCTTGGAAAAGAGGTAGCCACACTCGCTACATTAATATCGGTTCCTTTTAGTTCTTGCTTGGCTATTCCAACCAATCGGGGATAAACGCAGACTGCTGCAACCGAAGGAAGGTCAGGCATGGCAGGGTAGGGCTGTTTCGCTTTTTTGCATAACTGACGAACCTTACCCGGAGAATCACTCCCTTCAAGGGTGGTATGGTCGATCATGCTCAATGCAAGTTTAAGAGCCTGTACTTTTGAGCCCTTTTTAATACTACGTGAGTTAAGGCGGGCCACCCGTTCGTTTACACCGATCTCGTCAATTGGTATCGTCTGATTGAAATCAGGATATGTCATAGTGAATTCTAGTTTCAGCGTTAATTCAGCACTAAAGGTAAGAAAATTAAGACAAAAGCAGAGCTATTAACTCCTGTAATTATGTATTTAACAAGAACTATTGTAGGAAGGTAAGTTTTTTTGTTAATTCGAAAAGAGTGGGTGCAAATTATATGAGGTTTAGACAACCACTTATTCCACAATAATTAACGGAGGACAAACATGGAAGGTGTAACAATAAACTGGTTAGCCGTTATTGCGGCTTCTTTGGTTGGATTTGCCATTGGCTTTATATGGTATGGTCCATTATTTGGGAAGAAATGGATGGAATCAGCCGGTCTCACTGAAAGTGATCTTCATAACGGAGGCATTGTTAAGATCTTCGGATTTACCTTTCTTTTTCAATTTTTGATGGCCTACTGTCTTGCTATGTTCTTTGGTAATGAGGTGGGGTTAGAAGAAGGAGCCTTCTATGGGTTTTTAGCAGGCTTTGGTTGGGTGGCAACAGCTATTGGAGTTAATGCACTGTATGAGAGGAGATCCTGGAAGTATATTTTTATAAACGGAGGATTCTGGGTAGTTGTCTATACCCTGATGGGATTGATACTGGGAGCCTGGAAGTAACGATTTCTGAGTAGATTTTTACCTTAGAGTAGCTTTTAAAACGGCTTTCTCTTTGTTAATGATCGTTTGTTCTTTTTGCTCAGTTTTAATTTCCAGTTCATAGTCTTGCTCTAATACAGGCTTTTCAGCAAGGTTAGAGGAAGTATTCTGAGGAATGTGAGGAGTAATTAGAAGAATAAAAACCAATACAAAAGCACCGAAAGATAGAGCTATGACATCATTTGGGTTCTTATCAAAATGAGCTTTTATCGCCTCACTGAGTTTATGAGAGATCGTGGTGAATAAAGTTTTCATAACAGGTGCATTGGTTAAACAATATATAAAGTTAACAAACTCTAATATTAAAAAAAATTAATATTAGTGGGCCACTTCATTTACTTCCATTACATGGTATTAAGAGTTACCACCACTTGATTTGTTCCAAAAAGAAATGTTAAAAGTTATGACACCTGTAAAATAGTCGGAATCTAGAAGGTAATCTTTACTAAAGATTTATAGAGCTTCTAAAGTAAAGTAATGGATCAAGGTGACTTAGCTCTCTCTGAGCTCTTCAGGTATATCTTGTTCACGAAAGATCTCAGCGGCTTCGGCAAAACGATCGGCAAGTCCCACCATAATAAGCCTGTCACCGGGTTTAAGAGTGAATTCTCCGGCAGGATTACCAAAGTTATTTTCCCCGCGATGGACGGTCAATACGGTGATCTGATAACGATTCCTTAGCATCAGTTCACTTAAGGATTTACCGGCCGCAAAAGAACCTTCTCTGACCACAACAGCCCGGGTGTGAAGTCCTTCTTCATCTAAGCCTTGGAGTACCATTAGGTGAGCTTCCTGAATACTGCCTCGGATGATCTGATAATCTTCTTTCCGCAAGTCACGGATATGTTGTTCGATCTCTTCTTCAGAGATCATATAGGATTTCAATACGTTGGAAAATAACCGAACCGTGGTCTCCATTTCAGCCGGTACTACCTGATGGGCTCCGGCCTGTTTCAGCTGTTCAGCTTCAGACATATATCGGGTTCTGGCAATAACCTGTATGGTGGGATTTAAATAATTCGCCAGTTTAATGATCCGTGGGGTAACTCGTGGTTCATTTATGACCACTACACAAAGTTTGGCCTTATATACTCCGGCATGCTCAAGAATATGAGTTCTTGACGCATCACCGTATATAGCCTTTATACCATTTTTCCGCATTTCATTAACGGATTGTGGATTCATTTCAATGACAACAAATGGAATACCGGTTTCACTGAAAACTTTTGCAAGGTTTCTTCCGGCAGGTCCATAACCAACAAGAATTACATGGTCTTCAAGATCAGTTGATTGAACTTCATCCGTTGAATCTTCCCGATTTGATCCCAGTTTTCTGAGCGGCGTTTTTGAAAGGATTTCACCCACATTTGGGCTCACTTTTAACATAAGAGGAGTAAGCAGCATGAGTAGAACAGATACTGCGATAAAGGTTTGGGAGCCAACTTCGCCAAAACCCCCGGGAGTTAATCCGGCAGCCCGACCTGCCCTTTCCAGTACAAAAGAGAATTCACCGATCTGTGCAAGAACAAGACCGGTTGCTGCTGCAACCCTGACCGGGTATCCCAAAACTAAAATACTGGCCGAACTGATAATAAATTTGAGAAGTAAAATACCGAAAGCAACTCCAAGTAAAAGCAGAGGGTTATCGAGTACAAACTGAAGGTCAAGAAGCATACCGACTGAAACAAAGAACACCGCGTTGAAAATTGTTTTCAATGGGAGGATCTCACTCAGAGCGTGATCACTGTAATGACTTTCACTTACAACCAATCCGGCAAGAAAAGCTCCAAGTGCCAGGCTAACCTCAGCCAGGTTTGTAAGGGCAGCGGTTCCAAAGCAGATGGCCATAACAGTCAATAGAAACAGTTCCTGCCGACGGGTTTGGGCAACTTTTTCGAGGATCCATGGCACGATCTTTCTGGCAGAAAATACAACCAGAGCGATCAATATGATCGCTTTGCCTAACACCCAGAAAACATCCGAAATGGAATCACTCTGACCTGAAAGTATGGGGACCAATAACACCATGGCAATAATCGCCAGATCCTGAAAGATCAAAACGGCCAGTGAGAGTCGGCCAACCGGTGTATCCGTTTTTCCTTGTTCACTAAGCAGGCCCAAAATGATAGCTGTCGAACTCAGTGCGACCAAACACCCTGTGTAGATAGCGATCTTATAATCCACCTGAAATAAAAGTAAAATGCCAACGATCGTCGCGATGGTAAAGATGACCTGAAATCCACCCCCAACCAGGATTGCATTTCTGATACGAGCAAGCTTCTCAAGACTGAACTCTATACCAATGGTGAAAAGGAGTAAGATGATACCGATCTCAGCCAGCATATCCACCAGTTCTATATCCTGAACAAGGGCCATCGCATTGGGACCGATGATCACCCCGGCAATAAGAAATCCGGCAATGGGAACCAGTTTGATCTTATAGCAAATGTATGCAATGACAACGCTGACCAGAAACAGAGCTACAATTTCATTCAGAAATGGAAGGCTTACCGCAAAGAGCATTCAGTTAGTTTTTGGGTGGATTTTCATTTTCGAAAAGATATCGATTAGGAACTGTTTTAAGAAGAAATTTTTAAGAGAAAACTATTCTACCCCTAAAAATAAAAGAGTCAGTTCATTTGGTAGCCTGAACTGACTCTCATCAACCTTAAAAATGTTAGGTCATATTAAACCTTACGGGAAGGTCATTGCAACAGATCTAATTTTTGTACCTGTCGAACCATCCAACAATGTAACCAACCTTGCGGATCAGGTTACTTGGTTTACCAGCAATACCATGACCTGATCCCTGAATTCTAACCATGACGGCATCAATATCCTGAATTTTAAGGGCGGCATAATACTGCTCGGTTTCACTCATGGGAGTCCGGTAATCCTGTTCACCGGTTATCAGCATAGTTGGAGTGGTGACGTTGCCCACCAGCGAAATAGGGGAGCGTTCGAGGTATTGTTCGGGATCTTCCCATGGTCGCTTAGAGAACCAGTACTTACTGTAAAACGCAGCTCCATCAGCTGTTAGGGCAAAACTGTACCAGTTTATGACCGGTTTGGCTACAACGGCAGCTGCAAACCGATCGGTCATACCGATCGACCATGCGGTAAGTACACCACCACCGCTACCCCCGGTGATAAATAAATTATCTTCGTCAATATAACCCTGATCGATCACATGATCCGTTGCGTCCATTAAGTCGTTATAATCCTCACTCGGGTAGTTGAGATTGATATAGGATGCAAACTCAGGTCCATAGCTCGTACTTCCCCGGGGATTTGTGTACACCACAACATAACCACGGCTTGCCATAAGTTGTAACTCAGGGGTAAATTGAGGTCCATAACTGGAGTAAGGACCTCCATGGATCTCAAGGATCATGGGGTATTTCTTATTTGGGTCAAAATCAGGAGGAGTGATGATCCAGCCCTGAACCTTGAAATCATCTACAGAGCTGTTTACCCAGAATTCTTCAACCTTACCGAGTTTGTTAGACTTCAGGAACTGCTCATTCAAATTGGTGAGAACTTGCGGTGCCATTCGGGTAGGAAAATGTGCAACTCCAAGTTCGGCGGGTTTCGTTGGAGAACCTACAGAATAAGCTATTCGGCCATTGTTAGCCACTGAATAGGAGCCTCCACTGTAAGGTCGTCCAATGGTTGCGCCACTCAGGCTCTCTACTACAGTAGTGTGATCACCGTTCAGTTTGATATTCCCGACCTTACTGTCGCCTTCTTCAGTGTAACCAAAAAAGATAGACTTACTGTCTGCCGCCCAGTTGATCGATGAAATATCCTGTTCAACATCATCCGAGATCTTACGGATATCAGATCCATCACGGTTCATGATATAAAGATCCGTCAGCTGGTATCCTACAAACTCATCCTTGTAGCCGGTATAGGCGATCAATTTACCATCGGGAGAGATCTTTGGGCTTCTGTGCGGTCCTCTTTTATCGGTGATCTGTGTCATTGCACCGGTTTCGATATTCATCTCATAGATCTGTTCATTGTTTGGATCAAGGTCTGCATTCCCGGATCGGTCTGAGGTAAAGATGATATGCTTACCATCGGGGGCCCATGAGGCAGAACCATGGTCGTAATCACCCTGAGTAAGTTGCCGGGGTGAACCGCCATCTGCAGAGATCACAAAAAT
>JAASTO010000143.1 GCA_021767245.1 Balneolaceae bacterium | reverse complement strand
TGTGAGGCGAAAACAAGTACATCTAATTTCATAAACGATCAGGTTGCTTATTCTGGTTGGTAAAAAGATAACAGATATTGTTGTGAGGTTCGTAAATAAAAAATCACCTTTTTGGTGCAACGAATTGTTTTTTTATCCGTAACCTTACAACGAACCACGAATTACATATATGAGATTTCTAAATAGTTTTAGTGAGGGAGCCAAGATCGCTTATGCGGCCCTTAAAACGAATAAAATACGATCCACACTCACTGCTTTGTGTATCATCATCGGTATAACCATGGTAACGGTGGTTGATTCCGTAACCACAGGTATGGACATTACTTTCGAGAAAAGCATGTCTATGTTAGGGCAGAACGTTGTGTATGTAGAGAAATGGCCCTGGGGCATGGGAGGTGAGTACAAGTGGTGGGAGTACAGAAACCGGAAAGAAATGGATCTCGATTATATTGAAAAAATCCGTGAGTACAGTGAATATGCGACTAATGTGGCGGCATCAGCAAGCCGTGGGGTAAGTGTCAGATACAAAGAAAAAAGTGCGGAATCTGTAGGGTTGAATGGGGCCACTGCAAATTACCTTGAAATTCAGGGTTTGAATATTGAAGACGGACGGATGTTTGTGGATCAGGAGGTCAGAATAGGGTCTAATGTAGCTGTGATCGGTAATACTTTGAAAGAATCGTTATTTGAACATGAGGCTCCATTAGGCAAAGAGATCCGCTTAGGAGGAAAAAGATTTACCGTGGTTGGTGTACTTGAAAAGCAGGGTAAGTTTATGGGACTGGAGGATACGGATAACCGGATCATTATTCCGATCTCAGCCTTTCAAAATATATATGGATTAAGAAGCGGTTTACAGATCGGGGTTAAATTTGAAGATCAACAAGCTATGCTGGAGGGGGAATATGAGCTTGAGGGAATTATGAGAAGAATCCGGCAACTTGATGCGGCAGAGGATAATGATTTTTCACTTAATAAACCGGAAGCCTTTAAGGAACAACTGGCCGGAATGAAAGCCGGGATCTATGCGGTGGGCTTTATTCTAAGTGGTTTATCTCTTTTGATCGGAGGCATCGGGGTTATGAATATTATGTTCGTATCGGTCAGGGAAAGAACCAAAGAGATCGGAATCAGGAAAGCTGTGGGGGCTAAATCATGGGAGATTCTGCTTCAGTTCCTAATGGAAGCCATAGCCATCTGTTTGCTTGGTGGTGTGATCGGTGTGGCGTTAGCAGGTGGGTTAACTATTTTGATCAATCAGGCTTTTGTTGCAGTCATGAATGTTGGCGTAGTAATTCTCGGATTCAGCATCTGTACGGCTGTTGGAGTGTTATTTGGATTTATCCCGGCTTATCGTGCAGCTAAATCAGACCCCATTGAATCCTTAAGGTTCGAATAATATGCAGATCAAAGAAACCATTAGTCAGGCTTATGATTCAATCAAAGCCAATAAACTCCGATCAGGGCTTACATTACTGGCTTTGGTCATTGGTGTATTTTCAGTGATCGTCTCTACAACAGCGGTGGCTGTGCTCGATAATTATTTCAAGAACACAATGAGTATCATGGGGAGTAACGTGATTGTTGTGACAAAAACACCGGCTGTTCAAATGGGGTCTCTGGATGAAGATGTGCGTAATCGTAAAGATATTACTTTCGAAACCGCAGAGCGACTTGAAGATCAGATGCAGCTTGGACGGGGCATGAGTCCAGATGAGTATTTTGACACGGCTGAGATCTCATTTATGGATAATGAAACAGAGCCAAATGTAGGTGTAAGAGGAAGTAATGAGAATTACCTTGATAATAATTCATATGAAATAGAAGAGGGTAGAAACTTTAACAGCGATGATATTCAGTATGGCAGGAATGTGGTCATTGTCGGTAAAGATGTATCCAATGTTTTGTTTGATACCCAGTACCCGATCGGTAAAGAAATCCGGTTCAAGGGAAAACCATTTCAGGTTATTGGAACCTTAAAGGCCAAAGGCCAAATATTCGGGCAATCATTTGACAACTTTGTGTTGATCCCGTACACCACAGCGATGAACATGTACGGTAAAAATCGCAGTATCTCAGTTCAGGTAAAAGCACCGGAGATCGACTTGATCGAACGCACGGTGGATGAGATCACCGGTATTTTGCGAGTGATCAGAAAAGTGAATCCAGGAGAGAATAATGATTTTGAGGTCTCAACCAATGAAAGTCTGGCCGGTACTTTTGATACGTTTACCTATGCGCTCTATGTTGGGGGATTTGCAATAGGTTTTATAACCTTACTGGGAGCCGGTATCGGGGTCATGAATATCATGCTGGTATCTGTTTCTGAAAGAACCCGGGAGATCGGGATCAGGAAAGCTGTTGGAGCCACGCGCAGGGCCATAACCAATCAATTTTTAATGGAAGCCGTATTCATTTGTCAGCTTGGAGGTATTATCGGAATGATATTTGGGATCGGGGTCGGGAACCTGATGGCAGTTTGGATCGAGACCGAAGTGGTAGTACCGATCTGGTCGGTTGTCGGAGGTTTTGTAGGGATGCTGATCATCGGACTTCTGTTTGGGGTTTATCCGGCTTTTAAAGCGGCCAAGCTGGATCCGATAGAAAGTTTACGGTATGAATAACTTTTTGCAAATGATCGATTTAAGCATCCGTTTCAATTTGTTATATTAAAAGAAAAAATAGGGCAATGTTATGAACGAAGAGATCCTGCAAAATTTAAATGAACGCTTAGATAGTGCAATTGAACGGGGACGGGTCATTCTGGAAGATGAAGAACTTCAGAGGAGACTCGATGAGATCAAAAACAGGACGGAAGATACGATCCGTCGTAATCCAATTAAATCTGTGGTATTAGGGTTAGCTGTTGGATTTGTGGTTTCAAAAATTTTCACTTCTGAAGATTAAGGTATCATGGATGACCTGGGAAAACGCATCAAGCACGTGACTCACGAGCTTAAGGAATATGTAGAAAAGCGGATGGAGCTTACCATTCTGAATATCAGTGGTGAGATCACTTATTGGGTAGGTCGGTCGGTTCAAAGTCTGGTCGGATATACGATCCTTGCCCTCGGATTGGTATTTGCATTGATCGCTATGTCGATTTTCATTGGGGATCTGGTTGGGGAGGAATGGGCCGGATTTGCCATTGTTTCTGCACCTGTCATACTTGCCGGATTGGTATTGGTTATCGCCAAGCCTAAAACGATCGTCAAAAAAATTCAGGATCAGATGCTTGATGAACTTCTGACCTCCCTTGAGAAAAAGGAAATGGAAGAAAAAGCAATGCTTACCGAAAAAACTTCTAACAAAGAATCTGAGAATAATGTCTGACGCAAAATTGTCAAATCTGGAAAAGAAGAAAAAAGAACTGGAAACCGAACTGGCCAACATTCAGTCCGATCTGGATAGATCTTTCGACGATGTGAGGGAGGGGGTTTCTTCCAATATGGATCCAAAGAATATTATTCGAAGATATCCGCTTCCAATTGTCGGCGCTTCTGTTCTTCTGGGATTTTTCCTGGGTAGAGACCGAAAGAATTCTTCGGGTTTATCATCAAACACACAAAGCGGGAGCAGTGTAACTAATTCCGGCATTTCGCGTGAGATCAAAAAGGTGCTTGCCAAAAAAGGACTAAGCTTACTCTTAGACTACCTGGATGAAAAAATTGCTGAATTAAAGCATAAAGACACATCTGACCGAAATTGATCCGGGGTTAAAATCTGTTCTCACCTGTAAAAGGATATAAATTTCGAAAATAGGGCAACTAAAGTGTAACTATTTTCGTCCATTATCGTGTACCAACCTGTCAACACAAATCGAATATTAATCATGAAAAGATTTTTACCATCATTACTGTTATTTGCTCTGCTGTTTGTTACCCACAGCGCCGTTGCGCAAGAATCGCGCACCATCACACTTCAGGAAGCCATAGATATAGCTCTTGAAAATAATTATCAGCTTAAGCAGGCTAAAAATAATCTGGACCTGGCTGAATACAGGGTAAAAAGTGAATATGCTGATTTTCTTCCGTCAGTGAACAGCAGTATCAACGGTTCAAGAAGAACCGGTCAGCAGTTTATTTCAGATCGTTTTAGTGAAGGTCTTGATCCGTTTGTTGATATTACCTCTCAATCTATTTCAGGTAATATAAGTGCAAACATTCCAGTTTTTCGTGGATTTGAGAATATCAATTCTTTAAGAGCGAGTCAGCAGTCTAAGATATCTGAAGAAGAAAGTTTTCAAAGGGCAAAAGAGCAGGTGATATTTAACACCGCATCTAATTACCTGCAGGTTCTGTTAGACATGGAATTACTGGAGATCAGAAAAGAGAATCTTGAAAATTCCCGCAAACAATTAGAGCAGGTTCAGGCTCAGGTAGAAGTGGGTTCACGTCCAACGGTAGACCTATATAATCAGGAAGCTCAGGTAGCCAATGATGAATTATTACTTACCCAACAAGAGAACAGCCTGAAATTCAGCAAGTTGCTGCTGATACGTCAGCTTCAGATAGATCCCCTTGGTGATTATGAATTTGAAGTGCCGGAAATTGAAGCAGAGGTATCCTCAGCCAATATGCAAAGTTTCTCTTTAAGTGAACTGATCGATCAGGCTTTACTGAATCGTTCTGACCTGAAAAGTGCTA
The DNA here is from genome assembly GCA_021767245.1 of Balneolaceae bacterium. Lineage (GTDB taxonomy): Bacteria > Bacteroidota > Rhodothermia > Balneolales > Balneolaceae > Gracilimonas. Next base: position 2,340 of record JAASTO010000143.1, on the reverse strand, counting down.
TTGCTAATATCAGAACATTAGATTATCAGCTTAGTATAGCTAAAAGTAGTTTGTATCCATCGGTTTCCGCCAGCTTTGGACTCTCAAGTTCATATAGTGATCAGTATTCAGTACTGGGTGAAAGTGTTGGATTCAGCGATCAGTTCTTTGACCAGCGTATTAACCGTTCACTTGGCTTTTCCGTAAGTATTCCATTATTCCAAAACTGGAACCGAATGACGAACATTCAGTCATCCAAAGTTCAGCTCAAGAATGCTGAGTTGAATCTTGATAACTCCAGATTACAGGTTATTCAGGAAGTTACACAGGCCTATAACGATTACAGCTCATACGTTCAGCAGTTATCTGCATCCGAGAAATCACTAAAAGCCAGCGAACGCGCCTTCGTAACTCAACAGGAACGCTATAATGTTGGATCGAGCACGCTGATCGAATTAAGTCAGGCTCAGGCCAACTATGTAAGTGCTCAGTCTGACTATACACAAGCTGTTTACAATCTCATCTTCCAGGAAAAACTTCTGGATTATTATCTGGGTAAACTCAGCAGCGAGACCGTAGAATTTTAATTAACGTACACGAACTGACAGGGTAGGTACATATATGTCGAATAAAAGATCATCTGCAAAGAAACCCCTTTTTTGGATACTTGGTGTTTTAGGTATTGTAATTGTGGTAGGGTTGACCCTGCGATTCACCGGTGTTATTGGAAACACTGATGAAGGTAAAGAAGTAGAAACGGCTACCGCAAAATTGAAAACAATTACTCAGTTGGTTTCAGCCTCCGGTAAGGTTCAACCTGAAATTGAGGTGATCATCAGACCGGATGTTTCGGGTGAGATCATAGAACTGGCCGTAAAGGAAGGTGACTTTGTGCGACAGGGAGATCTTCTCGTACGTATCAAACCTGATATTTATCAAGCCCAGATCGATAACCTGAATGCAGCACTGCTAACTCAGCAAGCCCGCCTTGAGCAAACCCGTGCTGCTCTAATCAGAGCTGAGGCGGCCTACGAAAGAGATAGGCAATTATATGAGAAAGAGCTCATCTCTGAGATGGAATATATTCAAACCAAATCAGAGTATGATTCTCAACAAGCCAGCCTGAAAGCGGCTGAATATCAGATCGAAAGTGCAGAGGCACAACTTCGACAGGCTCGTGAAGAATTGGAACAAACGGTGATTAGAGCACCGCAGAACGGGACGATAACCGGACTTGCTGTTGAAGAGGGAGAACGAGTGTTAGGAAACTCCCAGATGGCAGGTACCGAAATGATGCGTGTTTCTCTTCTGGATAGAATGGAAGTACTGGTTGAAGTCAACGAAAATGATATCGTTAACGTGAATTTTGCTGATACTGCCCGTATTGAAGTGGATGCTTATCCTGAACGCATGTTCAAAGGTGTGGTCACAGAGATAGCAAACTCCGCGAGAATTACGGGAAGCGGAACCAACGAACAGGTGACCAACTACTCGGTTAAAGTTCGAATTACAACCCCTCACAATCTGGATAGCAGTCCTGAAGAGATGGTTAGAACTGAAGCTTCGGAAGATCCTGAAGAGATGTTTGTTCCAAACTTCAGGCCCGGTATGTCGGCCACCGTTGATATTGAAACACAAACCGCTGTAAATGTTGTTTCTGTACCCATCCAATCGGTGACCGTCAGAGATTTTGCACTGGACGCCGACACAACTGAACATAACAGTGATGAAGCCGAAATGATCATGGCTTCTGATCAGGACAATGACATGATGATCGAACAGGAAGATATTCGAAAGGTCGTATTTGTGGTTGAAGATGGAAAAGCGGTGCGTAAAGAAGTTGAAACCGGTATCAGTGATAATACCCACATACAAATTCTGGCCGGAGTGAATACCGGTGAAGAGGTTGTGACCGGAAGTTACCGTATGTTATCTAATGAGCTGAAAAACGGCGATAAGGTTACAGTAAATAATTCAAAAACGATAAATAATTAACAGGATCAGATTATGTCCAAAAAGCCTGTCATACAAATTTCAGATCTAAGAAAAGTCTATCAAATGGGGCAGACTGAAGTACATGCCCTTGCAGGTGTAACCTTTGATATTCTTGAAAACGAGTATATAGCTATCATGGGGCCATCCGGTTCAGGTAAATCGACCCTGATGAATATGATAGGTTGCCTGGATACCCCAACATCCGGTGATTACATATTGAATGGAAGTAATGTAAGTAAGATGGATGATGCCGAGCTGGCTGAGGTCAGAAATCGTGAGATCGGCTTCGTGTTTCAGACATTTAACTTGTTGCCGAGAACGTCCTGTCTGGCCAATGCTGAACTTCCGCTGATCTATTCCGGAATG
>JAASTO010000142.1 GCA_021767245.1 Balneolaceae bacterium | reverse complement strand
AGAATATTCTGGAGAGGTTCCGGGTGCGGCTGTCATGGTCACTCAGGATGATAAGGTATTATTCCAAAGGTCCTATGGCATGGCAAACTTGGCTTATGATCTGAAAATGAATGAGGAGACGGTACATAATATCGGGTCAACCTCAAAACAGTTCCTGACCTTCGGGCTCCTGCTTTTACAAGAGCAGGGGAAGATATCGCTGGATGATGATGTGAGAAAATATATACCGGAATTGCCGGAATTCGAACACGTTGTCACCTTACGCCACCTGGTGAATCACACCAGTGGGTATCGTGAATTCCTGAACCTCATGGCTATGACCGGCCAAAATATGAGTCAGGATCTATCTCAGGAAAAAGTTATTGAGATCGTGCAAAATCAACCTGTACTGCAAAACGTACCCGGGGCAGAATTCAATTACAATAACACCGGGTATGTGCTAATGACGGAAGTCATTGAGCGTGTGACTGAAATAGATTTCCCAAGTTGGATGAAACAGAATGTGTTTGAACCGATAGGCATGTCTCACACGGTGGTCCGAAATGATCCGTATCAAATTGTTGAAAATCGGTCTCACGGGTACACTTTTGCAGAAGACGGAGGCTATCAGGAAGTGACTGACCTGGGTGGTGGAGCCGGGGCAGGGGGTATTCATTCCACTATGGGGGATCTGAAAAAATGGATCGAAAACTTGTTAGAGCCTCAGGTTGGAACAGAAGATATGATTCAGGAGATGACCACCTCGTTTAAGCTGAATAACGGAACAGAAACAGGCTATGGACTTGGATTGTTTGTTGGGGAATATAAAGGGCTCAAGCGGTTTGAGCACGGTGGTGCAGATGTTGCGCACCGTTCAATGCTCATGGTATTTCCTAAGATCAATGCAGCTGTAGTCACCCAAAGTAACTTCTCGAATTTTGATGGCAGCATTGCGAATAAAGTAACGGATATATATTTCTCAGATCACTTTCAGGAAAAAGAAAATGAAGGGGATACCAATGAAGAAATCGCAGTATTTGAATATGATCCGGAAGATTTTGATCCTCTTGCCGGTCGGTATGAGTTAAGCATTATGCCGGGCTTCATTTTGAAGTTTGACCGGGAGGGTGACCGGCTCTACACTCAGGCTACGAATCAGCCGGAGGTCAATATCACAGCCACCAGCGATTCTACCTTTAGTTTGGTTGGTGTGAATGCATCCGTAACCTTTCACAGGAATGAAGATGGTTCGGCCGATTCTTTGACCTTACATCAAAATGGAAATCACCAGGCGAAAAGGATCGAGTTTGAACCTTCCATGGATGAGTTGAAAACCTACGAAGGCCGTTACTTTAGTGAGGAAATTGATACCATTTATGATATCATCATGGATGATAGTACCCTGGCCATGAAGACATTCCTGATCGAGGATAACATGCCACTTTCCCCAACAACCGAAGATAAATTCAGTGGCGGATTCCCAATATCTGAAGTTACTTTTGTTCGTGATGAAGCCGGAAATATCAAAGGTTTTGAAGCTTCAAACGGCAGAACCAGAGGGGTCTTTTTTGAAAAATGGGAACAGTGATCATTAACAGTTTGACCTCTGAACAGGGCGGAGGTTCTTTACCTGCCCTGTACTCTTTTTCTGAGGGTCATTTCGGTTTTATACTGCTTATTATCACGAATGAGGTGTAACTCCATTGTTTCACCTTCACCATATTCCCGCATGAGAGCCCAGGCGTGCATATCACTTGTTACCCGTTCCTCACCTATCTGAACAATGACATCACCGGGCATGATACCGCTTTCGTAAGCCGGTCCGTTTTTATTTACTTCTGTGACGAATAATCCCAGTACGCGTGGAATGCCGGGATACTGCATAATAAGCTGACGGGTTACAGGAACGAACTTCATACCGGGATCATAATCCAGTGAAACGGTTCCTGATTCCTTAAGCTGAGAGATGATCTTTTGTACACGATTGCTGGGAATGGCAAACCCAAGCCCTACAAAACCACTGCTGGTTCCTCCCGTAAAGATGAAGGTATTCACCCCCATCACTTCTCCGTTGCTATTCACTAAAGGACCGCCGGAATTCCCCCGGTTAATGGCCGCATCGGTTTGGATCATCTCAACATAAACACGTGGATCCTGTGGGTCGGGACGGAAATCACGTTCCTTTGCACTCACTACGCCAACCGTTACGGAAGGCTGACCATCCGCAAACAAGCCAAAAGGATTACCCATGGCAATACTCCACTCGCCCACCATGATAGTTTCAGAATCCGCAAACTCGACGAAAGGGTATGTTCTGTCCTGATCTTTGATCTTTAAAAGGGAAAGGTCGGCCAGTTCATCGGAACCTAAGAGTTCAGCCTCATATGTGTTACCATCTGACAATGCCACCATGATGGTCTTTGAATTTTTACTGGCGACATGTTCGTTGGTGACGATCAGGCCATCTTCAGAGATGATGAATCCTGACCCCACACTTTGCACTTCACGCTGTATGGGAACGTCAAAATATCGGAAGAAGAAGGAGTCAAACTCCCGGGTGTAACCACGCTGTAATTCTGTAACGGTGATACTTACTACGGCAGGTCCGGCTTTCTGCACGGCATTGGTGATGGCATTCCGGCGCGAATCATCCACATCGATCTGTGGGGTCCCTTCATCGGGAACCGCCTCATCAGATCGCACTTCTTGTGGTTCGGTGGCCGGGCTTAGGGATGCGACAGGAATGGGTTTATCAGCCGGGGCAGGTTCCTGAGCTGAACATGCTGCGAATGTCAGAAGTAATAGGACTTTAAAACTGTATTTGATCATGATAACGGTTACTTGCCTTATTCAAATGTTTTGGCTGAATGGATATTACAAACGAGAAATTCGGCATACAATTGCCATAACAGGCAGAGATTCTTACAGATCGTTGTAAAGTCGCCAGAGTGTGGTGCCGAGTTGCATCATCATAAGTGTGGTCAGTTTATATTCATGCGAGGTGAACACACGTTTTCTTTTGATGACCACATAGCCAAACAAAGGCACATTTAGCGGGATCTTCATTTTATTCCGGATCAGCTCCTTTTCTGTGAGGGCAAATAATGGGATTCCGATCTCTGCCGGCAAGCCTTCATCCTCCGAAAGTTCGGGAAGAATTCCTTTCTCCGAATTGAAGACATTATTCACCAGGTAGGGCTTTTTTTGCTCCTGAACCAGCTTAAAGGTAGGTTCCTCTTTAAGGTCTTTGGGTCCGTATTTTCGGGGAAGCTGAATTCCGTAGGCAAGAAGCATTTGTACGTTTTCCTCGTTTATGGTCCAGAAGGAAAGGTGCTCGGCTTCCAGCTTATTGAAGATGATCTTACAAAGTTTCTGTGCTGTACTGACAAAATCACCGGATGAAACTTCAAACAACACGCTTTTAGTGATCTCTTTCTTATCAAGCTCAAGCTTTTCAGGCAGGTCCGGGATGTCCACATTGGCCACCAGCTTCATGCGTATGCGATTGATCAGCTCTTCCCGGTCCGAGTTAAAAAGGGATTTGTCGATGAAATCGGCTGCCCCAAGTCCCAGAGCTTTTTGCTCCTTATCTATGGTGGGAAGACTGGTCATGATCAGGACCGGAATATTCTGCATGTCAGCATCGGCCATCAAAGCCTCCAGGAATTCCAGACCACTCATTCCGGGCATATGAATATCGGTCAGGATAAAATGGATCTTCTCTTCTGCCAGTTTATTGATGCCCTCCTGTGCGGTATTTGCGTTGATGATATTATAATCTGTACCCAGCATGGTTTTAAGCATGATATGCATAGCAGGGTCATCATCAATGATCAAAAGGGTATAATCCTTATCCATCTGTCAGGGTTTGTTTAGATTTCTTGGTACCAGTGTGTTAAAGGAATATAAGGCTGTGTTTATAATTGTTCAGCACCAACAGCGATCACATCCTTTATTGCATCCGCAAGGGTTCCCTCATAATGGGCTCCGGCTGCTTTCTGATGTCCTCCGCCATTAAAATTTCGGGCCCATTTGTTAACATCAATGTCATCACTTTGTGAGCGCAGGCTCAGCTTGATCCTGCCGTTATCATCCTCCCTGAAGAGAATGCAGGCTTTTACGCCTTCCACACTCAACGGATATTGAACAAACCCTTCAGTATCCTCACTGCTGGTGTCGGTCAGCCTGAACATTTCCTGTGTGATAGTTATAGAAGCGAAAACTCCATTTTCGTGCAAGGTGATGGTATCCAAAGCCTGACTCAACAACTTAAGCTGCCTCAGGGGCCGGGATGAGTAGATCTTTTCTGCTATCAGATTTGGGGTGAACCGTCCGCGTTCCAACAGGTCGGCTGCGGCATGCATGGTGGCCGGTTTAACGCTGTCGAACTGGAAGGAACCGGTATCGGTGACCATGCCGAGATACATGGCTTTAGCAGCTTCCGCATCAATTTGATCCACATCATGCTCAGCATATAAGTGATAGATAAGTTCACAGGTTGATGATGCCGAAACGACGGACACAGGCGCCTCAAAAATATCATCGGGGTCAGGGTGATGGTCGATCATATACACCGGTTTATCCGTTTTCAGGATTTGTTCGGCAACGCCACCAAACCGATGCAGGGCATTACCATCTACCAGAATGAAGGCATCATAATTTTCAAGATCTGCCGGTCTGGGTTTTTTGATGGAAACCGAGTTGAGCAGCCAGGTCATATTTTCAGGGATCGCATCTTCATTATAGGCTGATACCTCCACTCCGTTATTCTTCACCCAAAGCGCCAGGGCTACCTGCGAACCAAGGCAGTCTCCATCCGGCCTGAGGTGTGAAAAAATGGCTACATTATCGTGTTGTAATACTTTTGAAATAAATTCTTTAAACATAGATTCTCCTTGCACCAAAAATAGGCGAAGATTGGCACAAATCCATGTATTTTAAGACGAATTAAAGGAACAGAATTAACCTGATGCACGCAGTTATAGTTAGTAACGGATTTCCCCCGACCAAAGAACTTCTGGAACAGGAAATTGAAACCGCTGACCTGCTATTTGGAGCCGATGGTGGAAGCCGGACCATTCTCAAGCATGGCTTTACCCCGGATGCAGTGATCGGTGATTTAGATAGTTTTGAAGCTCCTGAGAGTCCTACTTTTAAAGTGATCCACAAACCTGATCAGGAAACCAATGACCTGGAAAAGGCTCTCACTTATGCCCTGCAACAGGGGGTAGAAACCTGTGTGGTATTGGGCGCATTCGGCCGGCGAATGGATCATTCACTGAAAAATCTATCCGTGCTGAACCAGTTTCATTCCCGGTTCAGGCAACTTGTTTTTCGGGATGAGGTGTTTGATGCCATTCTGGTTCAGGATCAGGTGATGAAGAGGCTTCCGGTTGGGAATATAGTATCATTATTTCCGATCTCAGGTGAGGTGTCCGGGATCACCACTGAGGGACTTAAGTACGCACTTGATAATGAAAGCCTGAAAAACGGTGTACGCGATGGTACTTCCAATGAATCCATTTCGGATGAGATCTCAGTTGAGATCAAACAAGGGGAATTAGTACTTTTCTACGAGCGTTGATCCTGTTTTTCTATTTTGGTGTAGTCACTGCAGAATTCATCTTTCTCTTCTCGGCTTCCTTTTCCATCGATTTCTTCCAGGCAAAATAACCGGCAAAGGCAATACCTGTAAAAACCAGGAACTGAAAACTGGTAAGGACCAATCCCTTGTAGAAATAAAGAGGAATTGAGATCAGATCCGTTATGATCCATGCCACCCAGCTCTCCAGTTTTTTTCGGGCCATCAAAAACATACCGAGGATAGCAAAACAAGTGGTCAGGGAATCCCAAAAAGCCACATCACTGTCTGTAAAATTGGAAAGCACAAAATACAGGATACTGAAAGAACCGACCGTCAGGGCCACAGAAAACAGGTTTTCGTTGCGTGAATTCATGGTAACCGGCACCTGTTCCCTCGAATCGTTTTTTGGATGTACCCAGTAATACCAGCCATAAACACTGACCACAAAGTAGTAGAAATTCACTCCCATGTCGGCGTACAGCTTGTATTGAAAAGCGATGTACACATAGATGAGTACGCTGACAATTCCGGTAGGATAAACCAGGATATTTTCCTTCATGGAATACCAGACGCTGGCCAAACCGGTAGCAACGGCTATCCATTCAAGCAGGGTGGTATTAATAACTCCGGTGATGATACCGTCAATGATGTAATCTAAAAATTCCATAGTGTTATTTGCGGGAAATTCAGCCGTGAAGATAACAACTGTTGCAAAGATTAAAAGAAAATCGAGGTAAAAGTGAGCTTAATAATTTTCCTTATGAATAATACGTCCATCCAGTAGCTGGATCTGTCGGTCTGTTTCAGATGAAAAAGAATCATCGTGTGTGACCATAAGAATGGTTTGGTCAAACTCACGGGTCAGGTTCTTAAGCATATCGAATACCACCTTCGCATTCTTTGAATCAAGATTACCGGTTGGTTCATCACAAAAGATGATGCGCGGTTCGTTGATCAGGGCCCTGGCAATAGATACCCGCTGCTGTTGCCCTCCGGATAATCGGTTCACTTTTTTCATCGCTTGGTCTGCGATCCCCAGCAGATCGAGCTTTTGCATCGCCTTTTCCTCCAGCTCCTCATGAGGGAGTTCACCAAGTTTGAGTCCGGGCAGCATCACATTATCCAGGGCAGTAAAATCAGCCAGCAGATAATGAAACTGAAAAATGAAGCCTATGGATCGGTTTCTGAGATGAGCCAGTTTTTCGTTGGTCAGCGTTTTCAATTCTACATCATTAAACAAAACCTCTCCCTCATATTCACGATCCAATGAAGAGAGAGCGTACAACAAAGTAGATTTACCGCTGCCCGAGGGCCCCACTATGGCAGCAAACTCCCCGGAATAGATAGAAAGAGCGATATCCTTCAGCACGTGAAATTCCACGGGTTTGTGAAAGTATTTATTCAGGTGTTTGGCTTCTAATACTTT
>JAASTO010000015.1 GCA_021767245.1 Balneolaceae bacterium | reverse complement strand
TTGGTCGTGAGTGAGCGTAAGCAACTACCCGGATACATGGAACTATTTTGTAGTGACAAGCACTGTACTAAATGAAAATGGCTATCGTAGAAAATCTAAAACTAATACTAATTTTAAGTAGGAGAAGAGTGTAATGGCGACACCGTTAACAAAATCAGATATTGAGCAAAAATTGGAATCTCTTTCTGACTGGAAGCTTGAGAATGATAAGATTAGCAATAAATACGAGTTCAAAAACTTCAGTGAAGCGCTGGGTTTTATCGTTCGGGTAGGAATTGAAGCTGAAAAGCAGGGACATCACCCCGAACTGTTCAATGTGTACAATACGGTGAGGATCTCGTTAAGCACACACGACGCGGGAGATAAGGTAACCCAAAAAGATCTCGACCTGGCCAAGGCTATCGATGAATTGAGCTGAAATTTTATACCTTCAGTATCCGAATTTGGCATGTGCTGAAAATAGGGAAGGTCAAGTCAGTAAGGTGATCGGCACGCCGGTTTACTATTAAATTAATTCTGTTGTAATAGTAGCTGAAAAAAGCGTATCTTTAAAGTCTTCTGTTGCTCGGCAAAGTGCCAGAGTGACTGCTTTTATCTCAGAAAGCACCCAAAGAAAACCTATATAAAATGAGCAAGAACTATTACGAGTTTACCTATATCATAAACCCTGTTCTCGAAGAGGACATGTTTAAAGAGACCGTTGATAAAGTTAACAAGCTTATCGAAGACAACGGTGGTGAAATTGATGAAGTTGATGAGTGGGGCTTACGTCAGTTTGCATACGATATCGACAAAAAAGGAAGTGGATACTATGTGAATATGTATTTCACTGCTCCTGCTGAAGCGATCGCTTCTGTTGAACGACAGTTACGCATTGACGATAACGTGCTTCGTTTCTTAACCCTCAAGTATGATGCAAAAATGTTGCGTCACAGAGAACTTCAGAGAAAAAATGAAGTCCCTGATATCTTCGCGATCGAAGACGAAGATGAGGACAACGAAGAAGACGACGATTAAACAGCCAAATCTCACAAAAGGAATTGAATTATGATTAAGAATCCATCACACCCGAAAAAAAATCAACGTAAAGTTAAGCAGTGTAAGTTTACACGTGCCGGACTTGAGTACATCGATTACAAAGATGTTGAGACTCTTCAGCGCTTCACCAACGATCAGGGAAAAATCCTTCCGCGTCGTGTTACCGGTACAAGTGCTAAACATCAACGACAGTTAACCACGGCCATCAAACGTGCTCGCTTTTTAGCACTTATGCCGTACGTAGCTGAAAACCTTCGATAAAATTTATAGAACAGAATTATGAAGATCATTCTTAGAGAAGACGTAGAAAAATTAGGACAATCCGGAGAAGTTGTTGATGTGAAGGATGGATACGGTAGAAACTACCTGATCCCACAAGGCAAAGCCGTTATGGCAACCAAAGGAGCCATTCAGGAACTTGAAAGACTGAAGAAGGAAGCCGCACGTCAGGCTGAATTTACAGTAAATGAAGCCAAAGAACTGGCCAAGCAGCTTGAAGTGACCTCACTGACCATTCCGGTAACAACCGGAGATGAAGACAAGATCCACGGTACCGTGACCAACGCAGATATTGCCAAGGCACTGGAAGAGCGTGACATTCTTGTTGAGAAGAAAGATGTGACACTTGATCAGGAAGTTAAAGGTCTCGGTGAATACACCGCAACCGTTAGCCTGGTAGGCGATCTGAAACCACAGGTTAAGTTTTGGGTTGTTAAAGACGAATGATCATTTTCATTCGGGATTTCAGGCACTAATTTCGAATAAAGTAAGTTTCATTCAGTGTACAACATCCTATAAACAGGTTTAACCTGAACAACGACAGAAATTAGTTTCAATGAAATCATTGCAAATCAAATTAATGGGGATCATCATTCTGATGTTATCCCCATTTTTTTTACAGGCTCAAATTCCTGATCCGGTAAAATTTACCCTTTCCGAAGCACCGGATTCGGTATTAGCCGGTGAGGTATTCGAAGTAAAAGTGGATGCCTCCATTGAAGGCAACTGGCATCTTTATTCTATTCTGAACGATGAAGACGCCGGACCTTTCCCAACCGAATTTTCAGCCAAATCCAGTAATTTTGTGATCGTTGGTCAGGCTACCGAGTCGGAAGCCGATATTGAATTCGATCCAAATTTTGAAGCCGAATTAGGCTGGCACAGTAACTTTGCTGAATTCACCATTCCGGTTGCGATCATGACCACAGAAACCGGGAAGCAAAACCTGGATATTGAAGTTTACTATCAGGTCTGTGACGACAAAGTATGTTTGCCACCCACCACTAAATCGATCGTGGCAGGTGTTACGGTAACCGGTGTAGCCGCAGATCCGGTTCCGGAGGCTTTGGATGATGGCAGCAGTACGGAACTTTCCGGTACGGAAGCAGAGATCAAGGAATCAGCCTTTGGAGGAGAAGGCGTCTTTTCCTTTTTATGGCTGGCTATTCTGGCCGGTTTTGCAGCCTTGCTGACTCCCTGTGTTTTTCCGATGATCCCACTGACCGTATCCTATTTTGCCAAGCAAGATGAAGGCGGGAAAGCTGTGGGTAAAGCCTTTTTGTTTGGTGTGGCGATCGTAGCAACATTTACACTGTTGGGGATTCTGCTGGCCGCTGTATTTGGAGTATCAGGAGCTCAGAATTTTGCATCCAATCCATGGGTGAATCTATTTATTGCCTTTGTATTGGTGGCATTTGCTTTCAGTTTACTGGGGATGTACGAGCTGCAATTACCCCATCAGCTAACCAACTGGCTGAACCGCAAGAGTAACCAAAGTTCAGGAGTAGCCGGTATCTTATTCATGGCGTTGACCATCAGTGCGGTATCCTTTTCCTGTACAGCACCTTTTGTTGGGGGCGTATTTGCTGCCACAACCGGTGGTGAGTGGTTCTACCCGATCATCGGGATGATCGGGTTTTCTGCCGCATTCGCCAGTCCTTTTGTGATCTTAGCTATTTTTCCAAAATGGATGGAATCACTACCCAAGAGCGGTTCATGGATGAATATTGTTAAAGTGATCCTTGGATTTATAGAATTGGCTGCAGCCTTTAAATTCCTTTCAAATGTGGATCTGGTTTGGGAATGGGGGGTTGTTTCACGCCCACTTACGATCGCTGCATGGATCGCTATATTCCTGTTAACCGGTTTGTACCTTCTGGGTAGTTATTCCCTGAAGCACGAGCAAAAGCCGGAAAGTATCTCAACCGGACGGATGTTGCTGGCTATCCCGTTTTTCCTGTTTAGCTTTTACCTCATACCGGGATTGTTAGGCTCCTCACTTGGCATATGGGATGCATTTCTCCCTCCAAAACAAGCTACTGATGTAAGCCTGGTGGCATCGATCGGAGCCATGGGAGGTTCAGGTACTTCAAGCAGTGCTGACGATGGCTGGTCTAAGGATTTTGAAGCTTCTAAAGAAGTGGCTATAGAAGAGGGCGTGCCGATCTTCATCGACTTTACGGGTTATACATGCACAAATTGCCGGGCGATGGAATCGAATGTGTTTCCGTTAGCTGAAGTGGTGGAGCGTTTTGACCAAATGGAACTGGTTAAACTGTACACCGATGGTGGTCCTGATGGGCCTGAAAATCAGATGTTTCAATTCGAGCTAACCGGAAATGTGGCACTTCCTACATACGCCATTGTAGATCCAAAAACGGAAAGAGTGATCGCTCAAAGCTTAGGGTACAGCAAAAAAGAAGATTTCGTCGCCTTTCTGGATAAGGGACTTCAGGCCTACCAAAACCGATAACGGTTGACCCTTACCGATTAAAGCTTTAGCCTTGATCAACGGCTAACTAAATCTGAATTCTCTGACAGCGCGGATTTCCAGGTACGGATTATATTGTATGTTCTGCATTGTGGTGCAGTGCCTGTTTGGTGCGTTTGAAATTCGGGCACAATCCACCATTGAGCAGAAGTTGAGTTTTCGGTCATTGCCTAACGATACCACGGTATTTATTGGAGAATGGGTAGTGCCGGGAACCCTTGAGATCACCGTTGAGAATAACATACTTGGGGATTCGCTTTGGTTTTTTAACGAGCTAAAAGGTGAACTGACACTCATCCCCGAAAAAAATGAAGAACGCTTGTACAGTGAGGTCAGGATCCGTTTTCGAGAATTGCCCTACTCACTTCCACGAACCTATCAAAATCTGACACCCAGAGAAGTTGATCCTTCATTTTATACTGAGCCGGATTCCCTCCAAACACTTTTAAATGAGACAGAAAGCAATTATTCCTATGCCTCAAACCTCAGGCAATCCGGTAGTTTAAGCCGGGGAATTATAGTGGGGTCGAATCAGGATTTTTCTCTCGAAAGCGGTTTGAATTTTGAACTTTCAGGGGCTTTGACCGAGAACATAAATATCAACGCCTCTTTGACGGATCAAAGTATTCCCATTCAACCCGATGGAACCACTCAAAACCTGAGGGAATTTGATAAAGTCTTTATTGAGGTCGAGGCTCCTAATTCCAGGGTGGCCATGGGGGATGTGGACGTGAGCCTTACGGAGAGTTCTTTTGCCAGGTTCAATCGAAGATTACAAGGCGCCACCGGAACCTTATATCTGGATGATGGAGAATATCAGGCGGCATTTTCTGTGGTAAGGGGTGCCTACCGGTCTATGCGTTTTAGCGGTCAGGATGGGGTTCAGGGACCGTATCGTCTCACGAATGAAAACGGACAGGAGTTTGTGACCATCTTAGCCGGAACTGAGCAGGTGTACATAAATGGTGAAAGGGTGAGTAGAGGAGCTCAAAATGATTACATCATCGATTACGGGATCGGGGAAGTAACTTTTACCAATCAGCAGCTCATCACCGATGAAAGCAGGATCACCATCGAATACGAATACCTGGATCAGAATTTTACCAATACCGCCATTGCCGGTGAAACACAATCCTCTCTTTTTAATGGTAAACTGAATATTGGAGCTACGGTGATCAGGCAGGCAGACGGGGATGAATTATTGTCTCAGCGATCCCTGACTCCCTCCGATGTGAGCCTGCTGCAACAAGTAGGAGATGATCTGGACGAGGCTGTGATCGACGGTGCCCGTATAGCCACTGCTGAGGAGAGAGAGCAGTTCGTCATGTACACAAAAGTGGATACCACCGTCAATGGAGAGAACCTCACGATATATGAACACCGGCCCGGGGCACCAACCTCTATATATAGAGTGCAATTTACAAAGGTACCTCAGGGGGAGGGGAATTATCAGCGAACCACGGGGCAAACGAATGGTTTTTTATATGAATGGGTGGGTGAAGGAAATGGAGATTATACTCCCTTCAGGACACTGGATGCACCGGAAAGCAAACAAATGGTGGCACTCAGAGGAGATTACAAGCTGACGGATCATATTGAATTGACTGGAGAGTTTGCTACCAGTGATCACGATGCCAATCGGTTTTCAAGCGAAGACGATGCCGATAATTCTGATATCGGGTATACCACAGGATTTAATGTAAAGGAAGCCCGGACGAGACTCGGCAAACTGAACCTCCAATTCAACCGCAGGTACACCGGACAGAATTTTGAATTTTTTGAACGCACCAGAGAGGTGGAATTTGAGAGGATCTGGAATATTAACAGAGAATTTTTGGGGAAAGAAATTGTAAATGAGATTTCCCTGAATCTGATTCCTGCAACATCCACTTCCATTACAGCAGGGTATGGAACCGTTGAGCTAAACCAATTTAAGGGTGAGAGGCAGCACGCTTCAGCATCCGTACGTTTGCATGATAGGTTTATGTTCTCTTACGATCAGGATTGGATCCGAAGTGAGGATCAGCAGCTAAACGAGGAGGGTAACTGGTTCCGCCAGCAGGGGAGTATATCGAAGAACTTTGAGATCGGTTCAACCCTTATTACACCATACCTGAGTTTTGAACATGAGAACAGAATTCAAAGGGATCTTCCCACAGATTCGCTGAAGTTTGAATCAGAAAAATTTTACGATATAGGTCCCGGAATTAATTTGGGGTATCGGGCAATAGACCTTGATGCCAGTATGGCTTATAGAAATGAAACCGGCGTGCAGGATGATCAGTTTGAGAAGAGAGCGGAGGCTATCGAGCAACGGTATAGGTTATCCGTAGATCCTGAAGGTTTTTTCAGAACCGTTAATGAGGTTCGTATCAGGAATAAAGACTTCACGGATGAGTTTCTGAATAGCGGATCCGTTGCGAACAGGCGAGGAGTTCTTGTCAGATCAGTGACGGATTATGGTTCAGAAGAAAGTATGTTTGAAGGAGAGGTGTTCTATGAGGCCAATACCCAGCGGCGCGCACTGCTTGAGGAGACATACATAGAGGTTGGGCCGGAGATCGGGCAGTATGTTTGGCATGATCTTAATAATGACGAAGTCAGGCAGGTGGATGAGTTTTTTCCGGAAGTAAGTATCAATGAGGGGACCTATATCAGGCAATTCCTTCCAAATGATGAGCTTTTGCCGGTTGTGGATCTGAATGCACGATATCTGAATACACTTCGGCCATTTAAATGGGTTGAAAGTAAGGGATGGTACACCGGAATCAGTTTGAGATCAAGGATCGATATTACCGAAAACTCAACAACCGATGAAATTGGAAACATATATCTGCTAAAGCTTCAGAATTTTCAAAACGATTCAACCACCATATTTGGAAGGATAAGATGGGAGCAGGAATTGGATCTGCTGGGGGACATTGAAAGCGGAGATATATCAATAGGGTATTCAAATAGCGAAAGCCTGAACCGCCGCAGCAGGGAATCCCTGAAAACGGAAATGACCACTCAATATGTGAATACCCTTTTTAATTTAGGCAGCAGAACCCAGGGGAGGTTTCATATTAACAGGGGGCGAAATACTGCAACAAGCACTACACTTATGAATCGGAATTTTGATATCAGAAGTTATTCTGCCTCGCCGGGATTGAATGGCACTATCAACAGAAACTGGAATGCAGATCTGAGTTTTTCATATATATATAAGAGAGATCACGCACAGGCAGATGAAACAAAGGCTGAACAATGGAAAGTCAGAACGGTTCATCGCGCATACCTAATGAAGAAGATACAGGCCAATATCAGTTTGGAGTTCAGAAGTACAAACTTGAAAGGTCAGTCAACCTCCTATGGAAACTACGAACTCACAGAAGGGACTGGCGAAGGGAATAATCTGATTTGGGGGATAACAGGTAGCTTTAGAGCCAGTGAACTCTTGCGGTTAACCATTAACTATGACGGGCGAACGGTAACCGGGCGCCCCGCAATTCATGTAGCAAAAGTGGTGGTGAGTGCGAATTTTTAATTTTTAAAATGCCGTTTAAACAGTTTGTTACATATTTTTTTAGTTTGAGTAACATTACGTAAAAAAGATTTTTTAAGATGGATGTTACTTTGACATTTAGTTTAAAATGAACTATTCTTTTTGCTCATTAATCTTAGCCTTTAACAATTAAACAATTAGTGGAGTAGACATGATATCGTCGATTGCTCTTTTTCTTTTACAAGCCCCTGCTGACGAAGGGTTTTTTAATGTTGTCGTAGCAAAATTTAACGAAGGTAACGATGGCGGATGGATGTGGCCGGTATTGATCACATTGATCCTGGGTCTCGCTATTTTCCTTGAGCGTATTATTACCCTCAACCTTGCTGACATCAACACACGTAAATTTATCGTTAACGTACAAGAAGCACTTCAGGAAGGTGGCGTTGATGCTGCTGAAGAACTTTGTGCACAAACTCGCGGACCTGTTGCCTCCGTATTCCAAGCCGGCCTGATGCGGTCAAGTGAAGGAATCGAAGCGGCAGAGAAAGCAATTTCTGCATACGGCTCTATTGAAATGAGCTTCCTCGAAAGAGGTCTTGTATGGTTGTCACTATTCATTGCCATTGCTCCACTATTTGGATTCCTTGGAACAGTAGTAGGTATGATCGAAGCGTTCGATGATATTGAAGCTGCTGCCGATATTTCTCCAAGTATTGTAGCCGGTGGTATTAAAACAGCCCTTTTAACAACAGCCGGTGGTTTGATAGCGGGTATTATTCTGCAGATCGGATACAACTATTGTGTATCTAAAATTGACCGCCTGATCGCTGATATGGAAGAAAGTTCCATCACTCTTATTGATTCCATTATTCTTCTGAATGAAGGAAAAGACCTTGTTCCTAAGGCTGATAACGACGCCTAAACTGAACAGAACTTCAATCAATAAAAGGATTTAACAATGGAAACAATTAGTGTAGGACTTGCTGCCGGTTTGATAGCGCTGGGTGTTCTGACGATGGTATTTGCCGGGATCAGAAGCCTCGTGCTCGGTAAGCAGGATTATAAGAAAATCGGAATGATGGCCGTTCCATTTGTAGTGTTCGGAATCTCTTATGGCGTAACTGGTGAAGTTGCCAAAGCAGGAGTTCTTACCGCTACTATTATGATGGCTTTCATGATACTCACGATCGCTCTGACGGGTCTTCGTGGAACATTTAAGTTTTAGTTAGGACTCAACTATGTTATTGAAGAAACGAGAACGGGATAGTGCTGAAATCAATGGGTCATCTATGGCCGATATCGCATTCCTTCTCCTTATCTTCTTCCTGGTAACCACAACCATTAATGTGGATACCGGTATTGGCCTGGTGTTACCACCGCCATTACAAGAAGATCAGGAACCACCACCCATCAAGGAGAGAAACCTGATGAATATTTTGGTGAATGCTGAAGGACGCGTATTGATGGACGACCAACCGTATCAACTAACAGAAGTTAAAGAACGTTTGAAAGAGTTCATTGACAACCCAAACAATGACCCAAATTTATCCGAATCGCCGGATATGGCCATTGTATCTGTGAAAACACAACGTCAGACACCATATCGCATTTATGTGGATATGCTGGATGAAGTTATGGGTGCATATAAAGAATTACGTGATGCTGCATCACGGGCCAACTATGGTGTACCATTCGGTGCATTGCAAGACAACAGCCCGCAATATGAACAGATCACTGATATGTATCCTAAGAAAATATCAATCGCAGAACCGGGAGATAACTAATGGCACATTTCAAGAAGAAACGAGGTGGAAGTAAGCAGGAGGTACCAACTTCTGCAATGCCCGATGTTGTATTCATGTTGCTTTTCTTCTTCATGGTAACCACTGTGTTGAGAGAAGTGACCCTGAAAGTTCGTGTAAACCTTACACAGGCTGAAAACATCGAGAAGATCGAACAGAAACGATTGCTTTCTTACGTCTACATTGGTCCTGAACGCCTGCCGGGTAATCAACTTGGTGAAGATAAGGTTCAGATCGACGATGCCATAGTGGAAGACATTGGAGCTATTCGTAACCTCATGTACGATAAGCTGCGTGAACAACCAAAATTGATTGTATCGCTGCGTGTGGATGAGAACTCTGAATTCGGACTTCTCACCGATGTACAGGAAGAACTGAAAAAAGCGAGTGCTTTTAGGATCAACTACTCTACAAGACGCGAACCTTAAGCATATCGAATAACCATTTAAGGCAACTGTATCTCCGGATGCAGGTGCCTTTTTTTATTTTAACCCAACTACATTTCATGTCAGATTCATTTCAGACTATACAAAGTATAGGTGCTAAGGGACTTTTAGATAAGATCACAAGCTTTGACTCCTACAAGAATGAGAATGTAATACAGTCGGTTGGTGATGACGCCGCTGTTATCAAAGAGTCTCAAAGTGATCTTTCCCTATTATCATCAGAAACTTTTGTAGAGGGTGTGGACTTTGATCCAACTTACACTCCTTTTCATCATTTAGGATATAAGATCGTGGTAGCCGGAATCAGTGATATCTATGCCATGAATGGTAAACCTACCAGCATGCTGATCAACCTGGCTGTTCCTAACCGAATGTCGGTGCAGATGATACAGGACCTTTATAAGGGTATTTATGCTGCAGGAAAAGAATATGAGGTTGAGTTAGTAGGTGGCGATATGAAAGCCAATCATGCCAATCTTGTCGTGTCTGTAAGTATTTATGGAAAGGTAGGAGAAGACCGGGTCAGCTTTAGAAAAGGAGCTAAGGATGGAGATGCTATTTGTGTGACCGGAGATCTGGGTGGTGCTTTGGCAGGACTCAGGATACTGATGAGGGAAAAGAAATTCTGGGAGGAGCACGGAGATGATTCGGTTCAGCCGGAATTAGGAGATTATCAATTTGTGGTAAAACGACAATTGGTTCCTAAGGCAAGAAAAGACCTTATAGACAGTCTCCAAGAAAACAAACTTATACCAAGTTCAATGATAGATCTGTCAAAAGGTCTTGTCAGTGTTCTAAATGCCATGTGTGAAGCTTCAGAACTCGGGGCAACGATCTATCAGGCAGCTTTACCAATAGCCATAGAAACCCGACAGGTGGCAGATGAAATGCAGGAAGATGTTGATCGTTACGCACTATTTGGAGGTGAGGATTTCGAACTTATGTTTACCCTTCCGGAAAAAGAAGTTGAAAAATTTGCCAAAGAGTTCAATGATTTTGTGGTAATTGGCAGAATGAGACCTGAAGAAGAGGGGATGAAAATGCAGACGGCAGAAGGGGATCTTGTTTCCTTTGATGATTTGTCATAACAGGATGGATGGCACGTTTTTTGCCAAACTACCGTTTCAACTTACACATTAGAAAACGAAGCCGACTTATTTGAGTATCAGGTTCCGTATATTATAGTTTAAAAAGAATTTCATAAGCTAATATTTGATGGCGCAAAATAACCCCAAAAAGAAAAAATCGATAAAGCCAGGCGGGAAAAAGGGTAATGGAAATTCCCCTAAATTCCCGACGTGGAGTATATTTGTTTTGTTTTTCGTGCTTTTACTGGCACAGGTTCTGTTCTTCCCGGCTGAACCGGGCAACCGAATTAAATACAGTGAATTCCTTGAACGTGTTGAAGAAGGACATGTTTCTGAGGTCACGATAACTAATGGTGTAGATATTACGGGTACTTATTCAGATAAGGCGCTCTCAGATGGCATCATTACTCGTCCTGATCAATCAGAAGACAATAACCCATTTGCTACAAGTGGTACCGAACAGTTCAAAAAGTTCAGTACAACCATGTTGCGTAACGACGAGATCCGGCCGATCCTTGAATCCAATAATGTAGAGTTTGATGTCAGGATAGAAGAAGATTGGTTCAGTGGTATCTTTATTTGGCTTATACCGATTGCAGTACTCATTGTGATCTGGATCTTCATTTTCAGAAAGATGAATCCGGGACAGCAGGTGCTGAATATTGGCAAGAATAAAGCTTCTCTTTATGATCAGCAGACGGAAACCAAGGTGACCTTTGAGGATGTTGCCGGATTACAGGAAGCCAAAGCTGAAGTGGAGGAAGTGGTTGAGTTCCTCAAGAATCCTCAAAAATTCACTAAACTGGGTGGGGTCTTGCCTAAAGGGGTATTACTGGTAGGCCCTCCGGGTACGGGTAAAACCCTGCTCGCTAAAGCCACAGCCGGTGAGGCAAGTGTACCTTTCTTTAGCCTGAGTGGTTCCGATTTTGTTGAAATGTTTGTAGGTGTTGGTGCTGCCCGTGTACGTGATCTGTTCAAGCAGGCTAAGGAAAAAGCTCCATGTATCATATTTATTGATGAGATCGATTCTATTGGTAGAACCCGTGGTCGTGGAATGGCGATGGGCTCAAATGATGAACGTGAGAATACATTGAATCAGCTTTTGAGTGAAATGGATGGTTTTAATTCCGATAAGGGTGTGATCCTGATGGCGGCAACCAACCGTCCGGATATTCTGGATTCTGCACTGCTCAGACCGGGCCGTTTTGATCGTCAGATCATGATCGATAAGCCGGATCTGAATGGACGTGTGGAGATCCTGAAAGTACACACTAAAAAGCTTAAGCTCGGAAACGATATCGATCTTAGAGTTTTGGCTTCTCAAACTCCCGGATTTGCGGGAGCTGATTTGGCCAACCTATGTAATGAGGCCGCTCTTTTAGCAGCTCGAAGAGAAAAGAATAGCATTGCGATGGAAGACTTTCAGGATTCCATTGAAAAAGTGATAGCCGGACTTGAACGTAAGAATAAATTGATTAGCCCGCAGGAACGGAAAATCGTGGCGTACCACGAAGCCGGGCATGCCATTGTAGGCTGGTTCCTGGAGCATACCGATCCCGTATTGAAGGTCAGTATTGTACCTCGTGGTTTAGCAGCATTGGGTTATACCTTGCAAACACCTCTGGAAGAACGCTTCCTGATGACCACTGAGGAGCTGGATGACAAGATCTGTGCTTTACTTGGTGGTAGAGTGGCTGAGGAAATCATTTTTGGAAGGATCTCTACCGGTGCTCAAAATGACCTGGAGAGAATTACCAAAATGGCCTTTGCCATGGTCGCTGAGTATGGAATGAGTGAAAAACTGGGGTACATTTCCCTGAAAGATTCACAAAACGCCGAGAACAGCTACGGTTTCAATAAGAAGTACTCTGAGTCAACCAGTCAACAGATCGATCAGGAAGTGCGGAATATTATTGAGAAAAATCATGAACGCACCATCGATTTACTTAAGAAGCATCAGGGTGAACTCGAGAAACTCGCTGAAACCCTGCTTGAAAAAGAAGTGCTTGATCACCATGCTCTGAGAGAGTTATTAGGTGACCGCCCACACGGGAAATATCCAGACGGGATCTTTGAGAAACAAAGCAGCGAAGGTTCCAAGAATGGGGTATCAGAGGATATCACAGAAAAAAAAGCCAAAGCTGAAAAAGAAGCGAAGGATGCCGAGATCATTAGCGAGGAAACAGAACCTGATGACGATCAAGCTCCTTCTGAAAAAGAAAAAGAGTAAACTTTACTTTCAAAAATAAATTATATAGAGAGACACTGAACATATCAGTGTCTCTTTTTTTATGCCCTTCATCGAAATAAGCTAATGAGTGCCCTTCTTAACATTAGCGTAAAGTTCGGATAACTAAAGGATAATTCACGGGTAACATTGCATAAATGTACTGCCTCTATTTTTGCTCGTGAAAACAGTACAGCAGCATCACGGTTGTGAAACTTAATATCTGAATCTGTTAGAAATCTAAAATCCAATATAAAAAATATAAAAATCCATGAAACTCAAAGATACATTAAAGTATTTAGCCACAATTATGTTGGCATCAGTACTATTCATCTCTTGCGGTGACGACAACTCAAATGGTGCTGAACAATCAGAAGTCCCATTTGTTGAAACTCCGGCACAATCTAACGGAACGGTTGACGAGCCGGTAGAGATCACTTTCAATATTACTGTTAGCGGTGGTTATGCTTCTGCCAGTGTAACCGCAGAAAATGGTACAGCCACTATTATCTCTGAACCATCTGTAGGTGCTACCTCTGGTACAGTGGTAGTTGAATTTATACCAACAGCAATAGGTTCCGGAACGGTTGAACTCGAAGTAACCGATTCAGATGGTCTGACAGATGACGCAACAGCGATTGTCAATATCAGTAATACAATTGTAGTAACTGATAATATTACTTCAGACACTATTTGGAAAGATGGTAAAACCTATGTGCTTGGTGGCCGAATTACTGTTGAAGCAGGTGCCACTCTTGAGATAGAGCCCGGTGTTATTATTAAGGGTGAAGCTGGGACAGGGTCAAACGCCTCCGCTCTTCTTGTAGCCCGTGACGCAACCCTGTTAGCCGATGGTTCACCGACACAGCCAATTATCTTTACTTCTGTTGCAGATGAGATCACACCAGAAGATGTGGATGCCGGTAATTTCGGAAGCCCAAATCTGGATGCTAATATCAATGGACTCTGGGGAGGAGTGATCGTTCTGGGTAACGCACCTATCTCTGCCAGTAATGAAGGTACTGATATCTCCGAGATACAGATAGAAGGAATTCCTTCTTCTGATACAAATGGTCTTTATGGCGGTAATGACCCAACTGATAGTTCAGGATCACTTACATACATAACTATTCGTCATGGTGGTGCCAACATTGGAGAAGGAAACGAGATCAATGGTCTGACACTTGGTGGTGTAGGAAACGGAACCGTTGTTGAAAACATCGAGATCGTTGCGAATCAGGATGATGGTGTTGAATTCTTTGGCGGAACCGTGAATGTAACTAATGTACTGGTATGGAACAGCGGTGATGATTCCATCGACTCCGATCAGGCTTGGTCAGGAACCCTGGATAACGTTGTTATTGTAAGCCCAAGTGGTTCAGCTTTTGAGCTGGATGGCCCTGAAGGTTCATTCACAAGCACAGGCCACACTATTCAGAATACTACCGTCTATATGGAAGGAAATGGTTCTGAGCTTATGATCGATGTGGATGCAAACACAGATGTGAATATGAATAACCTATTCTTCTTTGGACTGGGAGTAAATGAAGGCTCACCTGCTCATGTGATCTCAGACGATTATACAGATTATGCCTCAAACACTAATGGATATTCCATAACCAATATCGAAGCGGTTATCCCAAACGGACTTACTGTTGCAGATTACTTTACAGGTGGACTTGACGCTGAAGTTACCGCAGTAAATGATGTCGCAAGCGCAACTGTAGGTGCGGATGCAAGTGTATTCGGCTTCACATGGGCCAGCGTTTCAGGTGCACTTAATGACATTGGACTTTAAACATAGATGACCAGGTTTATTGCTTGTCCTTCAAAAATGAAGGGCAAGCAATTTTTTATAACACCCATTTTCTCGAAACAAAAAGATCAGCACAAATGAAAATGATAAAAAAATTTCTGCCAATTTTATTATTGGCTTGTAGTTTTTCACTTAATGCCTTTGCTCAAAAAGGGACACTAAGAGGAACTATAATTGACGATGAAACAGCCGAACCCATATTCGGTGCAACAATATATATTCAAAGTGAAGGAACCGGAACCACGTCCGATTTTGACGGTAAGTTTGAATTACAACTGGATTCTGGCGAATATACCCTTCGAATTTCTTATATCTCTTACCAAACCATAGAAATTGAGGATGTTGAGATTGATGAAGGTGAGATAACCAATCTTGGTAACATCAGATTAAATCCGGCTATTACTGAACTCGAAGGAGTGGTAGTAACCTCATCACGTGTTACAATTTCAGAAGCCGCTATTATGACGGCAAAAATGAATTCAGCGAATGTTATTGATGGTATTTCCGCTGAAGCTTTTTCAAAGATCGGAGTATCTGATGCAGCAGAAGCCCTGAAGAATGTGACTGGTGTATCTGTGGAAGGCGGTAAATATGTGTATGTACGCGGACTTGGTGACCGGTACACTCAAACCATGCTGAATTCGGTTGAGATCCCAAGCCTCGACCCTGACCGCAACAGCTTACAGATCGATATTTTTCCCACTAATTTGATCAATAACATGGTGATCACAAAAACAGCTGTTGCAGAGATGCCGGCTAATTTTACAGGTGGGATCGTTGATATTGAAACGATCGATTTTCCGGAAGAACCGATCTACGATTTCTCAATGAGCTTTGATTATAATCCTGATATGCACTTCAACAGTGATTTTTTGACCTATGATGGAAGCAATACCGATTTTCTTGGATTTGACAGTGGTGCGCGGGAACTCCCTGAGGGTGCCGGTAACTCTGATATCCCCTCACCAATCAGTGGAAACTCAAGCCAGGAAGTGTATGATTTCGTAAACGGTTTTAATCCGACTTTGGGTCCATACACCGCAACTAATTTTGCTAATTACAGTGCCAGCTTTACTCTCGGTAACCAATACAACGTGTTTGATGATAAAAAGCTAGGTTATATCATGTCTTTGACGTACAAGAGTTCGTCAAATCATTACAGCAACTATCAGTTAGGCGAGTATCAGAATCAACCTGATCCGACCGCTTATGACCTTATCTACGCTACAAGGCAAAACGGAACATTATCTGAGCAGAGTGTTCTTCTTGGCGGTTTAACCGGCATAGCATTCAAGACAGACAACTCAAAGTATAAGCTGACGGCCATGCATCTTCAGAATGGAGAAAGTACAGCCGGTAATTTCTTCATTGATAACAGTCAGGATGCACCGGGTCAATCCGGTTATACCGCTGATTCCTATAATCTGGAGTATGGTCAAAGAAGTATCACCAACTTGATGTTGAATGGGGTCAATTACTTTGATAACACCAATTGGGAGGTCAACTGGAGATCAGCAATGACCTTTTCATCAATGACCGATCCCGATATCCGTAAAACCGCTTATACGCTATCTCTGACAGGGGCAAACCCACGATTCAATGCCGGAGCAGGAGGTTTCCCAAGTCGCATTTGGAGATATATGGACGAGGTGAACTATGCCAACCGTTTAGATATTACCCGTGAATACGACTTGTTAGACATGCCTGCTAAACTAAAGTTCGGTGGCAGCTATGTGTACAAAGAACGGGATTTTGAGATCCTCTCATTCAATATGCAATTTTTCGGTGCACAACCAACCTTGGAAGGGAATCCATCTGAGATATTGGTTGATGAAAACATTTATGGAAACGGAGGTACCATCTACTATCAATCCGGAAACCCGGATCCGAACCCGAATGCCTATAATTCAAATGTAAACAGTTACGCGGCCTATGTGTCCAATGAATTCAGTTTATTTGAAAAACTGAAAATATATGTTGGATTGAGAGCTGAACAGTATACTCAACGGCATACGGGCCGGGATGCCTTGTTTGCTCAGGGTGGAACGGGAAATAACCTTGATAACGAAAAGGTACTTGATGGCCTTGACTTGTTTCCGTCAACAAACCTGAGCTATGAATTAGGAGAGGACCAAAACCTAAGACTGGCGTATTCCAGAACCATCGCAAGGCCCTCCTTCAAAGAGCTTTCTTTTGCACAGATCCTCGATCCGGTCTCAGATCGTATCTTTAATGGAGGCCTGTTTGCCATTGGAGAATGGGATGGTAACCTGAGGGAGACCTATATCAATAATATTGATCTCCGGTGGGAAAAGTATATGGGGCTTAATGAAATGTTTTCTGCCAGTTTATTCTATAAATCCTTTCAAGATCCTATTGAATTGGTTCGTATTCAGGTACAACAGACATCCAGTGAATTTCAGCCTCGAAATGTGGGAGATGGAGAAGTTTACGGGGCAGAATTTGAGATACGTAAATCATTGGGATTCATTTCAGAGTCGATCCGTCATTTTGGGATAAGTACGAATGTGACTCTAGTACGGTCTGTGATCGATATGACCGAGCAGGAATTCATTGCCCGAAATAATGGAGAAAAAGAAGGGCAGAATGTGGATGATACTCGGGATATGGCCGGGCAGGCTCCTTATATCATCAATGCTGGATTCACTTATGATAACGCAGAAGCAGGACTTGATGCAGGTTTCTTCTATAACGTAAAAGGAGAGACCCTGACAGCCGTTGGTGGTGGACTTTTCCCAGATGTGTATTCTCAGCCGTTTCATAGTTTGAACTTTAGCCTGAATAAAAGGTTGGGAGAGGAGGGAAAATCCTCCGTCAGTCTGAATGTAACCAACATACTTGATGACTCAAGAGATGAATTTTACCAAGGCTTCAATACCGCAGACCAGATCTTTAGTAGCTATAATGAACATCGCAGTATTAGTGTCGGATACAAGTACTCCTTCTGATACTAAATTAAAACTGTGTCAAAATATACGTCTCACATAACTGTGAGGTGTGCTGATCAAGGAGAGCTCCGGGGAACCGGGGTTCTCTTTTTTTATTGAAGATCATTGGACTTCAAGGATCAAGATAATGAATAATAAACCGTAGTAGCGTATCGCAATACGCCCTTACGGTTTATAAACTAATTGTTGTGAATGATTGGAAATAACTTTACCTTTTATCGTATAATTACGATAAACGATTATGGCAATTACAAAAACACAATTATTTAGCGAAAAAGAAGTGAAAGCGGCAAAATTTGCAAAGGCTCTGTCACACCCGGCCCGTGTAGCGATCCTTGAGATCCTGGCTCGCCGAAATGCCTGTTACTGTGGTGATATCACCGAAGAACTTCCGCTGGCACAATCGACGGTATCGCAACATCTGAAAGCCTTGAAATCGGCAGGGATCATCAAAGGAGAGATAGAAGGGATCAGAACCTGCTATTGCCTGGATGAAGATAACCTTACGGCCTTCAGATCTATTTTGGATGAATTTTTCTCAGATCTGAGAAGCAAGAATCCAAACTGCTGTTGACACTGTAGAAATAATTAAACAATAACGACTCAAACATTAATATCATGAGCACCAACACAAAATCTCCGGAAGAACTCAAGGAAACGGTTCGAAAAAAATATGACGAGATCAGTCGTCAGGGAAAAGACTATAACGCTCGTAGCTGTTGTGGTGCAGGGGGAGACTCGACCAAGGTATATAACATCATGACGGATGACTACAGTGAGCTCGAGGGTTACAACAAAGATGCCGATCTTGGATTGGGATGCGGATTGCCCACTCAGTTCGCTCAGATCAAAAAAGGAGATTATGTGATAGATCTGGGATCCGGAGCCGGAAACGATTGTTTTGTTGCCCGACATGAAACCGGACCGGAAGGTAAGGTGCTGGGTATTGATTTCACGGAATCCATGATCGCAAAAGCCCGGGAAAATGCCGATAAGCTGGGTTTCAACAACGTAGAATTTCGATATGGGGATATTGAAGACATGCCGGTAGCTGGTGGAGTCGCAGATGTGGTGGTCAGCAATTGCGTATTGAACCTGGTACCTGACAAACCCAAGGTGATCTCAGAGATATTCAGAGTTCTGAAGCCCGGGGGACATTTCAGTATTTCTGATATCGTGCTGGAGGGAGAGCTTCCTGATGCTTTACGTGAGGATGCAGAGATGTACGCAGGGTGTGTAGCGGGGGCTATTCAGAAAGAGACTTATCTCGAGCATATCAAGGAAGCCGGATTTGAGAATGTTACGATCCAGAAAGAGAAACCGATCGAGATCCCCGAAGATATTTTGTCTCAGTATTTGAATAAAGATGAAATAGCTGAGTTCAATTCAGGAGAAACCGGGATCTATAGCATTACGGTATTTGGCCAAAAGTCAGCCGATGAGAAAAAAGAAGTGAAATTTGTCGGATTAGACGAAAAAGAGTTCAATGAACCCGGCTCAGGATGCTGTTGATAAAAATAGGAAGCCGACCTTTGAACAACCTATTGCGGTAGGGGCAATTCATGAATTGCCCCTACCGTATTGGGTGATCACTCAATAATAATATGTACCCAAAATTAGAAAACTACATATCAGGACTGCTTTCACATTTTGGTTCCATTTCAGAAGATCGAAAGAAAGACCTTCAGGAAGTGGCCAGTTATATCTGGACCAAACTATCGGCCGGTGAGCCGGCCAAACTAAATTTCATCTGCACACATAACAGCCGGAGAAGTCACCTGGCGCAGATCTGGTCACAAACAGCTGCCGCCTTTTTTGATATTGATAAGATCGAAACCTATTCAGGTGGAACCGAAACCACGGCCTTCAATCCGAGGGCGGTGGTAGCTATTGAACGGGCAGGCTTTAAAGTTGAAGATCCTGGCGGAGACAATCCCAGGTATGAGGTTTCATTCAGTGAACAGTCGGAACCCATGATCTGCTTCTCCAAGAAATTTGATGATGATTTCAACCCTGATGAAAACTTTGCCGCTATCATGACCTGCTCCGATGCTGATGAAAACTGCCCATTTGTACCGGGGACCGAATTCCGAAAACCGATCACCTATGTAGATCCCAAGGAAGCCGACGGAACCGATCGGGAAGCTGAGGTCTATGATGAGCGTTGCCGGCAGATCGCTATCGAAATGTTCTACATGATTGGAGAAGTGAGTGCTTATATAGAGCAGAATTAGTAGAAACTATAGTGCTGTTTATATTCTCTTAAAACAAAGATTGTATTTTAATTATAGTACTTAAACTCAACTTGTAATCAGGAGGTCTACATGAAGTTTTCACACGCGCTGCTCGCCCTCGATCTGTCACCTTCCAGTGAAGATCTGGTTCATGGAATGGCTGATCTCAAAGAGATCGGAATAAAGAAAGTTACTTTGTTAACGGTGGTGACCAAAGATTACCCCAATGGTAAAGAAAAATTCGACCGGTCTGCCGATGAAAGTAAGTTGTCTGATTACAAAGACATACTCAAAAAAAACGGCCTGCAGGCAGAGTGGGCTCTGAAAGTTGAAAAAGGAGCCTACGCGCCAACCGAGATTCTTGAATCTATGCATAAGATCGGTGCTGACCTGTTGGTGATCGGTAATAAAGGCCACACCTTACTTGCTGATATGCTTTTGGGGAGTGTGGCATCAGAGGTGATCCACAGGGCTGATGTACCATTGCTACTGCTTCGTATATCCGATAAGCCGGGAAAAGGTGAGGTTTCGATCTGCAAGAATGTTAGTCGGCATATATTACTTCCGATTGATTTTTCTGAGGCGGCCGATCAGGCCATGCAGGCTTTTCAGCAGAAGGAACTTCGGGATGCCTCTGTAACCGTGCTGAATGTTCAGACCATGCCCAAAGAGGGTGAACCGGAAAAACTGCAGGAACGGGTAGACTACCTGAAACGGATCGGTGTCAGAGAGGTTCAAAGTGAAACCCGACACGGTAACATCTGGATCGAGATCACCGAGTTTGCGGATAAAAAGGATGCATCCATGATCCTGATGGGTTCACAAGGTAAGGGCTATGCAGAAGACGTGTTTATTGGCAGCAACAGCCTGCGCGTGGCACGGCATACCTCAAAACCTCTGATGTTGATTCCAGCTCATACATAATTCGATCTATATCATTTTACATTTAATGTAACGTTCAATTAATTCATGGCTGATAAACAGATCGCGTTCTTTGAGAGATATTTAACATTGTGGGTACTTTTATGTATTGGGATGGGAATTGGCGTAGGATATCTGGCCGGTGATTCCATTCAGGTGATCAGTGACTGGGAGATCTACAAAGTGAACATACCCGTTGCGATCCTGATCTGGCTTATGATCTATCCCATGATGCTTCAGGTGGATTTTACCTCGCTAAAAGAGATCGGGAAGTCACCCAAAGGCGTAGTTTGGACGGTGATCATCAATTGGGCCATCAAACCATTTACGATGGCCTTTTTTGCCTGGATCTTTTTTGATCAGATCTATTCAGCCTGGCTAAGTCCCGAACTGGCTGATCAGTACATAGCCGGAGCCATATTACTGGGTGCTGCTCCCTGTACAGCCATGGTGTTTGTATGGTCCTATTTGTCGGATGGAGATCCGAACTATACGCTGGTTCAGGTGTCTGTGAACGATCTTCTTATTCTCATTTTGTTCATTCCCATTGTGGGACTGCTATTGGGTATCACTGACATCACGATCCCGTGGAATACCCTCGCCGCCTCTATTGTGGTTTTTGTGGTGATCCCACTGGTGGCAGGGTATTTGACACATAAAGTAGCCATCGCGAGGAAAGGGCAGGAGTGGTACACGTCAAAGTTCCTTCCAAAATTTAAACCCGTTTCTATTTCAGCCCTTTTGATCACCCTGATATTGCTCTTTGCCTATCAGGGAGAGCGCATTGTAGCTCAGCCCCTGGATATTCTGCTGATCGCCATTCCGCTGATTATTCAGACCTACTTCATCTTTGCACTGGCGTGGTATGGAGGCAAAAGGATCGGTTTACCTTATCAGGTCTGTGCGCCCGGTTCCATGATCGGAGCCAGCAATTTTTTTGAATTGGCGGTCGCTGTAGCGATCTCCCTGTTCGGACTTCAATCCGGTGCAGCTTTGGTAACCGTGGTAGGCGTTCTCATCGAAGTGCCGGTCATGCTATCTCTGGTACGCTTCGCAAACAAGAAAAGACCAGCATACTAATAACCACCTGTGCACTGATCACTGTTTACTGTTTACTGTAATACTGGTCACTGTAAAAAACTTTCCACTTGCAGAACTGTTTTTAATTTTTCAATGTTAAAGCATCTGAAAACTTAAAAATAATCTGATTTTGATATTTGTAACACGAAGAGCACACTTTAATGCCGCACACCGACTCCATAATCCTGATAAGAGCAAGGAATGGAATGAAAATACCTTCGGTAAATGTAACTATCCAAATTGGCATGGCCACAATTATGTGATAGAGGTAACGGTGGCTGGTGAACCAGATCCTGAAACGGGATACGTGATTGATCTGGGTAATCTAAAGTCTATCATCAAGGAGAAGATACTGGATCCCTGTGATCACCGGAACCTGAACATAGATGTACCCTTTCTGAAGGGGATCATTCCAACCTCAGAAAATTTGGTACGTGTTTTCTTCGATCAGCTTCGTGCCGATGTAGAGGCAGCCTGCACCAAGGGGGGGAAGCTTTACAAGGTCAAATTATACGAAACCGAACGAAACGTGGCCGAATATTGTCCTTACCTGGGAATCTAACAAACTATTTATTATACAATTAGCAGTAAGTAAGAGAAGAACTATGATTTCAAATGATGTACAACGTATATATGATCCAACCTTCACGGTAACTCCCGAGTACAAAGAATCTTTGCCGGACCTTCAGAATGGGCCGGCCTCACTCATTGAGGGGGCAAATGTACCGATACAGCAGGTCGGGATCTCTAACTTCAAGCTGCCGCTGAAGTTCAGAAGGAGAGAAGGGGAGCCTGTAACGCTTGAGGCTTCAGTAGATGGCTACGTGAGCCTTGAAATGGATAAGAAAGGGATCAACATGAGTCGCATCATGCGGACCTTCTACAAGTTTCAGGATAAGGTCTTTCACCTCGATCGACTGGAAGAAGTGTTGAAAGCCTACAAGGAAGACCTTGATAGTCAGGAATCATTTCTTCGGATCACCTTCAATTACCCGCTATTGATGGACAGCCTGCGTTCTGATATGAAAGGCTATCAATACTATAAAGTACAGCTGGAAGGCAGGCTGGATAACTACGGGCAGTTTCAGAAATACATGCACCTCGATTTTGAATACAGCAGTGCCTGCCCATGCAGCTATGAGCTGGCAGAACATGCGCGTGAGACGAGAGGAGTCGCCAGTATTCCACACAGTCAGCGCAGCGTGGCTAATATCACCGTGGCGCTCAAGGATGAATTCTTTGTGGAAGACCTGGTTCAGATCTGCCGCAATGCCCTGAAGACCGAGACGCAAGTGATGGTAAAACGCGAAGATGAACAGGCTTTTGCGGAAATGAATGGAGCGTATCAGAAGTTTGTGGAAGATGCCGCCCGGTTGCTCTATGATGAATTAGACAGTTATAACAGTATCCGTGATTTTGTGGTACGATGTGTGCATATGGAAAGCCTGCACAGCCACGATGCCGTAAGCCGAATCTGCAAGGGACTGCCAAACGGATTACGCTAAAAAGAAATTGGGTTGCCTATAACCCAAGACATACGAGACCTCATTAAAGAATGGCCGGACTCAACACCGGCCATTTTTTTATGATTTCGCAGTTCGGTCTATCAGTCCATCGGTCCTTCGTAATTCTGTTTCTCTTGATCTGCGAATGCCTGTCACCGGTCATCCTGAGGGTACCCCCGAAGGATCTACACAGTTATGATATTGAATCCAATCTTTGAAGATATATCTCCGCCGGCTATCGGATCAGCATGACTATCACAAATCGCAGTTCGGCCTATCGGTCCATCGATCAATCGCAATTCTCTTAGCCTTGATCTGCGAATAACCGATCTGCGATGGACGAACAGGTTGAATATGGCAAGGGAATAGAACGCGGATGAAGGAGATCGTGCGGATGGTCGCTGTTTTTCTATGCTAAAATATATCCCTCGTTCCGGCGGCTCTGCCCCGGAATGCCTTCCCAGAGGCTCTGCCTCCAGCTATACAAAAATACGACCACATAAGTCATCTATACCCTGAATCAATGCCCAGTACATTCCGCTTTACTCATTTTGAAAACTACTTGTTGAATGAGGCGGAGCCTCCATGGGGCATCACGGAGCAGAGCACCGTGACGACGAGAAATCTACTTTCTAATCTAAAGGAAGGCTCTGTTGGTTTCCGGAGGTTGGGCTGTGGGGTAACCAAAATTCCTGAATAGAGAGGACATCTCACTTTCAAAACCCTGACGTATTTTCAACGATCCATAGGTTGGAAATCGGTCACCTTTACCTCCATGTCTTTAGTAAAGGTATCTATGGAAAATTTAGTTTTCCCGAGGGAGCCCAGGCTTGCATTATTCAAGATATGGGTGTTTGTCTTCGGTCGGTCTTCGATCAGGATCAGTTGCGATTCCAGTGT